>JANSWS010000061.1 GCA_024743355.1 bacterium | reverse complement strand
GTGCAACGCGGGGCGGTTGTGCAGCAGGCAGCATTTCGTCGACTCCAATGCTCTCACGGCAAACAACACCTTGAAGCATGCGCACCCCAATGCGGCGAATGCTTCGCCTGCGAGATTTGCAGCCCACAGCCGCGTTGTCGCAATGCCCAAGAGTACATCTTTGACGGTGGTGACCAGCAGCCTCGAGTCGTAGTCCGAGAGGATTGGTCGGCTGAGGGCATTAACCCCACGGACACCGTGGTCTATTATGAAACGGATAGCGGGACCCTGTGCGTGCAGCCATCCAACAGGGTACCCATCTATGCGCCTCGATTTGGTGCCGTCCGGCAGGTAACGGGGGCTTTCCTGGCAGCCAAAGCCATTGGCACGCAACGCATTCTGGCACCCGTCAAGCCTGGAAGATTGGACGAAGTTGATTTGCCGGGTGCCGTCGTGCAGCCTGTGGCTCCTTTCGGCGAAGAGCAAGTCAATTTAATTGATGCCTTCCAAGAGAATGTGGCCGGTACGCCAATCGCCAGCGTCATTCCGCCTGAGCGAATGAGCGAAGCATTGGTTCCTTTCGAAGGCATCGACGTGCTCAGAACGGGTAGGATCACGGATGAAGAAATCCTGGTGATGGGCCGCATTCTGCAAAACGCTCGAACCTGGATTTTGCCCGAATCGCTGGGAGTGATCGTGGACGGCCAGCAGGCTCATATCATGATTGACACGATCAAGCCTCAGGATGTCCACGTCTTCGAAATACCCGACAAATGCACCTTGCGGATCTGTAAGACGGCATCTCATACAATCGCTAACTCCGGAGATATCGTTAACTTCACAATCCGATTCGACAACGCGGGCTCCAAGCCGGTGCACAATATTGTCATTGTGGACAGTCTGTCGCCCCGTCTGGAGTATATTGAGGGTAGTCAGCAAAGTAGCATTGACGCCCGCTTTGCCACGGAGCCTAACGATGTTGGTTCTGAGGTGCTGCGATGGGAGATCGACACGATCGACAAACTAGACGGCGGTGTCATTAGCTTTGACTGTCGCGTGAGGTAGCCAGAAGGAATGCAGGCTCCACTATACGATGGATTGGCTTGACTTCACGGGTTGCCTGCCTGCATGCGTTCTACACATCTTCGTCGTCAACACGTCCACGGCAGTTTGCTGGGGGCAGCCATTGGAGAGGCGCTGGGCTATCCGCGGCGAAATCTTGATCGTCGGCGTGCGCTTAAAGTCTATGGAGCTCCACCTCTCAGCTATCAATACCTGAGAGGAGTCGGCGTTTATGGTGAGAACACGCGTCTGATGATCCTGGCCGCCCAGGCATTGCTTAACTCTCGGAATGACTTCGGGAATCTGAGGGGAGCCTTTCGACATCGGTTGGCCTGGTATTGCCTAAGCCTGCCACCAGGTATTTCACTCGACACTTTAAAGGTAGGCATGCGATGTTGGCTGGGAATCCGTCGTAAAATCCCAGGAGTCATGTCGACCGGTACACAAGCTGCGACCCGGGCTATTTTCATGGGCCCCGTAATGCACGGTGCGGGGCATCGAATTCCTAAGTGGATTGACGATTGCACGAAGTTAACGCATGTGCACCCCCAGACGGTTGATGGCTGCCGTGTTCTTGGGATGTTGGCTCACTATGGATGCACCAATGCGGGCTCTCTGGACTCGCTGCAAGCGCTGCGAGAAGTGGTTGGGCACAGCGAGTTGCCCGAACTCTCCCAGAAACTGTCCGCACTTGAGCCGTGGCTGGCGGACAAACGCAGTCCGCTTGCTGTCGCTCGCGAATTCGGGTGGAAACAGAGGATACCAGCGGACATTGTTCCCACCACGGTGATGTCGGTGTACTGCTTTCTTCGCTATCCCACGGACTACATGGCGGCCGTGCAGTCCGCCGTGACCCTAGGTGGTGATGCCGCTGCCCTGGGTGCCATCGTGGGAGGGCTGTCAGGCAGCCAGCTTGGTAGCGAAAAGATTCCAGGTGATCTCGTGCGAAATCTGGGAGGCAGCCCGCATGGACGCGAGTGGATCAATCAGCTGGCGCTAAGATTCGCCCATTGGCCGCACGGAGCCGAAGATCTCTACCGAGCACCCGCGCAGAAGTCTTATCCGCTCCGTCAATGTCTGCGGAATCTGGCGGAATATCCCTTGGCTCTCATGCATCAAGTGCGTCGACTAGCGACGTAGCATGTGCCTTGCTTCTCGAGTTGCCTGCTGCCGACAAGGTGTTCTCGAGTTACAAAGTAAGGTTTTGGCTTCCGTCTTGGAATCTCCCCATGCGTCGGTTTGCTTGTGTCCCGCTGATGGAACCGGCAGCAAGCATCAGGCTAACGCGCGGGCGGTGCGGCTTCCCGAACGACCGCTCCCAGTTCCGGATCCAATACCAAAATCGCCAGCCGTTGTGCCGTGTCGAGTTCAGGCGTGCTCAAGCTCGCGTAGTCAAACCTTCCGCGAAGATCGGTGTAGCCGTCTTTGTAGAACCTGATCGCGCCGTCTTGGTGTCGCGCGAAGACTTTGACGTAAACTCCCTGCGCGGGGCCCCTGCCCTGCTCCTTCAATACTTGCAGCTGTCCGTAAGGCTCCACAATGTCCACCCGCAACGAACTGGCGGTGATCACGGCGCTGCGAACAATGCCTTCAGCGGAAACCTCGATCAGAACATTGCGGTTTGCCAGTTGTTCCGGAAGAGCAAGGGTCTTCTGCCCTGGCGCTGCTGCGGTCTGAAGCGACTGTTGAAAGTTGGGCTGTATAATGGGCGTGCTGCTTTGGCTCTGAGCCACAAAGGGCTGACGCGAGAAAAGCAGTTCGATGTCCAACAGATAATAACGGATGACCAATTCTTCCAGGTTGGCGTGATGGACCGTTAGTTGGTTACCCTCGCTTTCAATGCTCAGGCTTGGAGATCGGCTGGCCAATGCCGTTTGTTGTGCTGTGCGTGCTTCTCCCAATAGGCGTTGCTCGGAATTAAGAGATCGCACCAGAGAGTTCGCTGCAATATCTTGTGAGCCGTTCTGCAAGTCACGCATTTCAGCAACCTGCGACGCAACTTGTCCGAACAGCTGATTCCAAGTGGGGTCGACATAGTCCCGGTAAGAATTTGCGGTCGCGAGGGCAGTTTCATACTCAGCGAGATAGAAATTCAAGTAGGCGGCAAGATAGTCATACTGAACCTGGCAGTCGAGCTTTCCACGATCAATCCTGTTGAACCACGCAATCGCCTCCTCGGTTCGGTTTTGAAGGATGAGATAATAACAGAGCTGCATCTTCTGGGAGTCTGATATCTGCGGTTGGTGGGCGAGTATGTCCAGCAGTCGCTGGTACTGCCGATGCAGGCTCGGATTCAGAATTGTCTTCTCCGGTCCCAACTGATGAATACGTGCGACCACAAGCGGCTTGTAGTCCAAGTGTTCGTAGCTGAGCTGCTCCTGGGGGATCAACTCGATCAATGGAGAAACGAATGCGCTGCCAAGCTTGTTTTTGAAGTCCGCATGATTCTGCAGGAGTTGCTCCATTTGGCTTACGTCGGCGTGGCGGACGGAATAAGCCCAAAGCACAGGTTCGTATAGACAGGCTTCGGCAAGTATCTCAAGTGCTTGCTGGTAGAAGCTTTCGTCCGACATGCGAAAAGCGATCCGCGATAAATCCAACTGCTGCAGATTATTGGTTCGCAGGAAATCAAGGACTTGAGGGTCGGTTCCCCATTCGGCAATCGACTCCCAAGTCTTATCATCCAATGAAGCTGGCTCTTTTTTGACCTGCAATTGCACCGAATCTGCCCGGGAGACAAAGCGGCCGTCGCGGCTCACGCAAGCGCCGTATTGCTCGAATGTGCCCGCTTCTGGGAAGTAGTAAGAGTACTGAATCTGTTGGGTACTGTAGGGCGGTAACTCGATCGTCGTGCTGCGGGTTGGTTTGCTTCCAGATAGTGGAATTGAGCCGGCCGGTAATTGTGTAAGAACCTCCAATCGTTCCATGCTGCTGGAAGTGTTGGTCACGACGACACTTGTGCGATAGGCGATGCCCGACAACAGGGTATCGGCTGCTAGCGGGCGTTGTGTGTTTGGATCGGAGCCGGACTGGCCGAGATAGATGTCTTGTCCCACCAGAATTGACGCGCTGTCACCGTGTTCCGCAGTCTCGATACTTTCCAAATAGACGACGGCTGGCTGTTTGGAAGTGATAACCAGTTGTCCCTCGTCAATCTTGATCACGGGAGCGTCGGCATCAAAGGGCAGATCGATGACAGCCAGAGCACACAGTGCTTCGCTGATGTTGTTGGCGGGTAGTTCGAGCTGACTAGGAAGGAACTGCGGCCGCTTGTCAGCTAGATACTGCTGCCAGAATGCGTTTGAGCCGATTAGTTCGGGGTTCTGTTGGGAGAGGGGGACATGATAGTACTGTGATTCCGCCCATTCGCGTGTCTTGTCCAATGTCTGGAATAAGCGCGACGGATCTACATTTGCACCGCGGCTCAGTCGGTCGACCCCAAAGAACAGGGACTCACTTTCCAGGGCTGGACGCTGGCCCGCCTTTTCGACTGCAGCGTCGGCTGCACTCGGACTTTTGCCGCGGCCCCCGCCGGGCATGCCTCCGAAACCTGCCCTGGCTTTGGAAATCTCCGGCGGTGCCGCGGCCAGTTGATCTCCCAACTCCAGCAGTGCCTCGGGAGCTTCTGTTGACAGGCTCGAGCCGCGCAAGGCGGCTTCGAATCGCTGCTGTCTCAGCTGCGGTGGAATGGGATGGGCAGCGATGTATTCGTCTATCCAGCGGGCAATGCCATCGGCCTTGTTGGGAATGGCCCGCGCCAACAGGATTCGCTCGAGCGTGTTCAATCGCTGCACACGCCAAAGTTCCGCATACGCTTCCAGTGGCTGTTCCAGCAGCCATTGGTCCAACAATTGCATATCGAGTTTCTGGCTAATAACCGGTCGGACTACCTTCTGGAAAAACTTTGGGTCTTTGTGGAACAGGAAAAAGTCGAGTTCATGGCAAGCCATTTCGCGATAGCGACTTAGCTTCTCGACTTCGTTAAGACGATTCCAGGAAGTGATGAAGCGAAACTTCTCCCATTCTGGATTGCCCAGCAACGTGCTATAGAGTTGGAACACATCGGACAGGCTATCGTAGATCTGCAGACGTCGCGTTCTTGGGTCGCCGAAGTTGGTCGGGGTTTCCGACTGCAGAATCTCGACGCGTTGTGTTTGTGCCAGAGGCAAGTCGGCGTCAAAGGCTTGCTGTAAACGCAGGTCACGTGTTGCCAGAGGCGGATGCTGCGGCTCAAGCGGTAGGTCGATGAGCCTGGAATCCATAGCCGCCGGATGGACCGCCAGGATGGCAATCGAGGAAGCATGCTTCAATTCTTCGAGCGGGATCCGGACGACGCCGTCCGTGACTCGGCGGTTGGCAGTCAGGATGGTGCCAGGTGCCAGAAAGTCAAACGACTTCCAGGCTGTTGTTGTTTCGACGGATCGCCTTTCACCTTCTGCTTTGCGAAAGGAGTCCATGGCGTCAGCCTGCGCCGAGGGTGGTAGAGCGTCGCCGGCTTTGGCATCGTCACGTAAGTTATCGGTGACCGAAAGCTCCCATGGATGTATCAGCAAGGTGGGCTGCGGTAGCATGTTTCCCACGAATTTTTTGAGACCCTGGCGTCGAAGGATATAGCTGTATTCCTCGTCCAGCCGCAGCGAATCCACGTATCGATTTCTGCTGTTCGCGATGCTTCTGGAAATCCGTGGTGGCGACGGCAGATGCAATTGCTCTGCTGGCGGCTGTTCGAAGAAGAACGGTGCGGCCAGCACATGTACTCGCGTTGCCTCGTCGGTGCCGTCCAGGCGAATGACGAGCTGATCATCCTCGACGCCCGCATTGCGAATGATAAGCTTCACTGGCTGTGCCGCGTGCGTGATGCGGTTTTCATCCACGATGAAGTCGCCCTGCCTGCGACCCGAGGAAACGTATAGTTGTGTTGCTTGGTGGCCGGCATGGTCTTGCAGAAGATAAAGTCCTGGTTCGAGCCCCGAGATGCGCAAGGCCCCATCGACGATTTGAAGTTTGTCATGCCGTGCCGATTGCGGCCGCCCCTGACGAAGTTCGAATAGTGAAAGCTGAGACTTGGCAAGCGTGTCTTCGCCCAGTGGTAATTCAATCGATTCCGACGAAGTGCAGACCATCGTTCTTGGCCAGATGCGATACCAATCACGCAGGCTCCATTCCGTTGTACGCACTCCCTCAGCCCACAGCGTAATTGTGTCCACGTCCCGTAGCTCTCCGAGATCTGCAACTCCCTGAGCATTGGTCGCTAGCCAAAACTGGATCGGGTTGCGAAAGTCGAGGTGCTTGACCGCCAGGTTGAGCGAGGTTCCGGCAATGGGTTCTCCGTTTCTTCCGAGGACCAATACGTGGAAGCGCCCCGCTGTTCGCTGCAGATAGAAATCGCCGATTTGAGCCGAGGTTGCGATCTCATTGCATGCCAGCGATTCTTCCACGGTGACCGTCTGCAATTGGTCTCGGTTCTGGTTGTAGACCTTACCTGTCAGACGGAAAGACACCCTTCGCAGTTGGGGCGGTACCAGGAAATCGTGAATCCATTCCGCGTCGTCCGACAACTGGATTTCGTCGATGGTCTGCGATGTTTGCAGCCCATCCACATCCGTTGCGGTAAGGGTCAGCTGTACGTTGTCGAGCAGCTGCAGACTGACGGGTGTTTGGTTGCAAGTCAGTTGCGGGCGGATGGCCAGTGAAGCTTGAGTACCCGCTATGAGAGATTGACGGTCGAGCAGGAAGCGAGCGGAAAGCTGGTAGCTTTCGCTTTGATGCTGGATGGTCAAGGGACTGGCGAATTCTTCGTATACCAACAGCAGGTTGCGAGTTACGTTCTGCTCTGCGTAAGGCAGAATGATCCGGCCGTCACGAGGGGCGTATTTGCGACCGCCAAGCTCGATGTAAGCTTCGGGCAAATGATTTCCTTGTTCGTCCAGTACTTGGAATGCATGGCCTGCATCTCCCAGTCGTTCCGTGGCGTGCAAGGCTCCCTTGTGGATGATGGCCCTGCTCCGCTGGCCGCCTCCCAGCAAGTCGATGACCCACACCCCCCTGCCCTTTAGCTGATCGAGAGCAATGCTTTCGAGATGACGTCGATCTGCTGGTTGCGTGAACTTTAGTCGCTGTTCACTGTTTGCGACCCAGCCGTCCAGGTTGATGTCCGTATCCACAGGCTGAGAATGATTGCGGTAGTATGCCGATGTGTTCACCTCGTAGATTCTGACGATCAATTCGTCGACGTTTTTGAGTTCGACATCTAGCCGCACGTTTTCTTCGACGCCGACGCGCGTGTTATTGTGCGGAGCGAAACGGAGCTCGACTCTTTCGCTCAACTCTTTCTGATCGCTCGGTCCGAGTTTCTGATACCAGACGCGCTTATCGCCGATTCCCATCAGGATCTTTGTTTCAGCTTGGACACGCTCCAGGAAGTTGCGATCCAGCCAAGTAGCAAAGTCGCTGACCGTCTCGTCCGCGGCGAGAAATTGCTCCAGGTAGCGGCGAATCAGAGCCGAATCGTCGCCCATTGGCGGCAGCGGGATTTCCGGTTGAAGTTGGTAGTCGAGCGAGGCCATGGCACCGCCCGGGATGCGCAATGCATAATCACGGTAATAGCTAGCTACTCGCGGCAAGGCGAGATATTCCTTGAAGAGCTCGCGATCAAATCTGCGTTCGCTTAAATCCAATCGTAAGAGATTACCGATCACCAGGGCTTTGAGGCTATTTTGAGAAGCCGTCAGTTGCCCGGTCCATTTTCTTAATTCGTTCAGATATGCTCTGCGGACTTGGGGGTCATCGGTATTCAAGCCCTCGCGGGGAGCTAGTCGCGCCGCATAGGCACGAATGAATTTGCCATCTTCGAGGAGAGCGGGTAAGTCGGCGGTCAATTGGTCCAGTTGTTCTCGCGTCAACAATCCGTGCACGGCTGCCCAGCCGAAGCCTGGCGAGTCTTTGAGCCGCAGTTCTTCGATGATCCGCTCCATTACGCCAGGTAGGTCAGCTCGCTGCAGGCGAGAAAGCACAGCGCGAAGTTGTTGTGGTTCCATCCGTTGATCCACAACCCAGCGAAGGCCGCTGTCTTCCAACTGGCCATAACTGCGATCGGCGGCCAGCGAGTTCTCTAGCCGTTTCTGGATGGATAGTTGGCTATTGTCCAACACCGTTGGGAACTGTTTTGACTGGTTGCGGGCTGGTCTAGCGTGATTCAGCTGTAGCTGGAGTTGTTGTTCCAAGTAGTCGAGTGTGCGGCGGGGATTCTCGTTGTAGGTCAGCAAGATCTGCCGGGCAAACATCTGGTCGAGCTGATCGGACTGACCCAGTTTCGCCCGCCAGTCATCCAGAATCGCTTCCGACTGAGCAAGATCTTTCTGATTCTGGGCATGCAAGCAGCGAAAATAGAAATATTCGTTGGTGCCAGGTATCAGCGGCTCCAGCGCTTCCCGCCGATCTTCGGCGAGTGCGAAACGCTCGAGGTAGCCCACTTCCTGCTGTCCACGAGCGGTGGACAAGCACGCCGTCAGCACTGAGAACCAAGCCAAGAGCAGCGGTTGACGGAATCGCATTACATACATTTCGGCACTCCAGATCGGACAAGTATGCCAGGGAAATCTCGTGAGGTCAGATGAGTTCAGTTGGCACGAAAATGCGGCCTCGGAAGCGAATTGCACCGAGGCGACCGCCAGTGGAGCGAACTGAAGCTGTCCGGGAACGCCGAGAGTACGCGGCGGATGTCGCCCGGGGCCCCGCAACCATGGATCGAGGCTGCGAACTCGCGTCACATACAGTGGCTAGACGCCGCAGGGTAGGAAGAGTTCCGAGATCAGTTGCTGCTGGCGCTTAAAATATCAAGAACTTGCCGGTGGATGAGCCCATTCGTGGCAATACCATCACCTTCGAAGGGACTCGGCTTTCCGGACCAACTGGTAAAACGCCCGCCGGCTTCCTCGATGATCGGTTCCACCGCCGCCAGATCCCAAGCGTTGGCGACCGGGTCAACCATGAGTTCGGCTCGGCCAGTGGCCACCAGCAGGTAACCATAGCCGTCGCCCCAGGTGCGAGTGACGTAGGCCTCTTTCTCGAGTGCCTCTAGACCTGCCTTGGCCCCTCGTTTGGCAAAAGAATCCAATTGCGAGGCAACAAAGAGCCCGTCTTTCAGCAGGCGTTTGGAAACGACTGCGGGCGTGAGAGGAGCGCCTCGCCGCGAGTGCCAAGCTCCAATGCCGCGTCCGGCAAATACCAACTCGTCCAGTGCGGGGATATAGATGACCCCCGCCTTGCACTGGCCGTCGGCGACGACTCCGATCAGCGTGGAGTACAACGGAACACCCGAGATAAAACTCTTGGTACCATCGATAGGATCCACAATCCACCGATAGCCTGTGGTGCCCGCTTGCTCACCAAATTCCTCTCCCAAAACCGCGTCATCGGGGAACCTTTGGCTGAGCGTATTTCTGATGAGTTGTTCGGCACCGCGGTCGGCAACCGTGACCGGCGAATCGTCGCCCTTACGCTCTACATCGATGTCGGTTCGGCAAAACCACTCGAGAGTACTTTGGCCTCCCACTCGAGCCAGCTCAATGGCGGCTGCCAATCGGCCTGATAAGTACTGCTGGACAACAAGTGGCAATTCCAGATCGGAGTGGTTCATCGTGCTGATTTTTCGATGCAGTTCTCAGAGTGAAAATGGCAGACTGAAAATGCTGGGGTGGAAACAATCGCGGGAGATAGCTCTCAGAGCAGCTCTCGATTCACCATCAAGCATCTGAGAAATAGGTTCCAATGCGTCTTGAGATAAGCTTGGAAGCCTTCCGTAAAGCTGTTCCGAAAATGACCGTCTAGGCCGCCTGTGATTCGGCTGACTCGTCGCTCTGCTGAGGCTGCATCCAGAATGAGTGGATTGCGAGCATGATCGCGCCGCAAACCAACAGGCTATCGGCAATGTTGAAGTTTGGCCAGACATAGCTCTGATAACGCAGCAAAATCCAATCGCGGACACCGCTGGACCATTCTGGCATCGATTCCGGCGGATTCCAAAAACCCAAGCGATCGTACAGGTTGCCGAAGATGCCGGCAGTAACAAAGCCCAATGCCACTAACAACCACCAACTATCGATGGCTCGGTAACGGTACAGCCAGACGCCGATGGCAATGGCAGCTACAACCGACAGGGCGGCAAAGCCAAGACCAAACCCCGCGCCCATGCCAAACAGGGCTCCGGGATTCACGGCAGTTTCGATACCGAAGTAGGGTTCGACGATCCACCAGACCGGCTTCTGTCCGGGCAAACCGCGCCAGTGGAAGATCCATTGCTTACTCAGCAAATCAGTTGCCGTGCCTGCAAGAAAAATCGCGACGAATGCCAACCATCGAATCCAGCTGACGCGAAGGGAATGTTCGCCGGCGGCGGCCACGTTATCCTTCCAACTTAGAGGCACACTTGACACAGTAAGCGGTATCCGGAATCAGTTCCAATCGGGCCTTGGGAATGCGACCACCACATTCTTCGCAGGCACCGTACGATCCATCGGCAATCTTTTCAAGAGCAGCTTCAATTTGCTCCAAGCGATCTCCATCGGAGGAAAGCAGGTTGAGCGTGAACTCTTGCTCGAAACTGTGTGTCCCAACTTCTGCTGGGTGCAGAGGAGCCGGGTTGGCACTGCCCCCTTCGGGACCAAGAGCCTCTTGCGACATCATGTCAACATCACCTCGCAAACGCGCTCTCAGGGCTCGCAGTTTGAAGCGAAAGCGATCCATATCCACGCTGGGCTTTTTCGCCGGCTGGAGACTTCGGGTGGTCGATTTCGTACTCACTGCCTTGACGGGCGTCTTCTTAGCAGCCGCCTTTTTCGTGCTGCTAGCTTTGGTTGATGCAGATTTCTTCTTTACCGCTGCGGACTTGGTCGACTTGGAAGCCGTGGTTGGTACTCTACCACCCGCTCGCTTAGGAGCTTTTTTGCCGCTAGATGCAACGGACTTCTTGGCAGTTTTCTTCTTGCCCACGCCGGCAGTTACCTTTTTCCGCGATGTCTTTGCCCCCGAGGCTGGTTTCTTTCCGCCGCTGACGGCTGCGGCGGCCGGTTTCTTTGTGGACTTCGTACGATTCGAACTGCCCTTGGCAGTCGATTTCTTCGCTGAGGACGCCTTGGAGGCGGTTCCGGTTGCGGCCTTAGCCGATTTACCGCTTGTCTTGGTGTTTTTCTTCTTCGGGCTCAACGTATGCTTCCAGCCAAAATAGGGGGTATCGCATTTGAACTATGCAAAAGTACGCTGCGTGTCACACTGACTTGTGATACTTTAGGAGAATCGTAAACGAGGTATAAGGACCTTCTCCGATATAAACCGCATATCTTTACGTTTCGTATAAAAAACTGGCTAACACAGGGAAAACGCATGGCCGACACTGAGTTGGCGAGGAACAGCTCATTGACCGTCAAAAGCGGGATCGCCTACCAAAAGTGCTTGAACCCCCTCTGTGGAGCTATGCTGGATATCGGCCAGGTACGTACGGCTTGTGACCGGTGTGGCGACCTCCTCGATGTTGATTACGATTGGTCGAGGATTCCAGTTCCCAGTCGGCTTTCCGATTTCGAGCAAATGTGGTCCAAACGCTACGAGCCCCTGCGTTTTAGTGGGGTTTGGCGTTTTCATGAATTGTTACCCTTCGCCCCGGCGGACAAGGTAGTTAGCGTCGGAGAAGGCCAGACATTGCTGCAGCAGGCCGATTGCGTCGGCAACTATGTGGGGCTGAACAGCGGGCGTCTGCACCTGCAGTACGAGGGCATGAATCCCTCCGGCAGCTTTAAAGATAATGGCATGTGCGCGGCCTTCAGCCATGCGCGGCTAACCGGTGCCAAACGCGCCGCCTGTGCCTCGACGGGCAACACGAGTGCATCGCTGGCCATGTACTGCTCAGTAACGCAGATGATGAAGGCCATCATCTTTATCGGCAGTGGAAAAATCTCCTATGGAAAGCTCTCTCAAGCGCTGGAATATGGTGCCCTGACGGTTCAGATCGCCGGCGACTTCGATGATGCCATGATTCGCGTGCGAGAAGTGTCCAAGGATCTGGGGATCTACCTGGTCAACAGCATCAATCCATTCCGTCTGGAAGGCCAGAAGACGGTCATGTTTCGCGTGCTGGAAGCTCTGCGGTGGGAAGTGCCGGATTGGATCGTGGTTCCCGGAGGCAACCTGGGCAACTCAAGTGCCTTCGGCAAAGCCTTCATCGAACTCAAGCAATTGGGGCTCATCGATCGTGTGCCTCGATTGGCAGTCATTAACGCCGCGGGTGCCGATACGCTGTATCAACTTTACGAGCGTCGCAATCTGCGGTGGAATGAGGGCCGCCCCGATTTCGCCACGGTCTGCCACTACTATGACGAATTGGACGCTCGGAAAGCCAAAGCGGATACGATCGCCAGCGCGATCGAAATCAACCGGCCAGTCAACCTCAAGAAGTGTCTGCGGGCCTTGGATTTCTGCGACGGTGTTGTCCGCAAAGTTACCGACCAGGAAATTCTTGACGCCAAAGCCCAGGTTGGTGCGGGCGGGATCGGTTGCGAACCGGCCAGTGCAGCCAGCGTCGCCGGCGCCAAGTTGCTCCGGGAGGAGGGAATCATCGCCCCGTCCGACCGCGTTGTATGTGTGCTAACCGGTCATCAGCTCAAAGATCCTACGGCAACGGTGGCTTACCATTCCACGGATATGGACAAGTTCAACGAAGTGCTTGGCAGCCGCGGTGTTAGCCGCGCGTCGTTTGCCAATCGCGCCGTTGCGGTGCCGAATGAACTGGATGCAATCATCCGCGCCATCCAACTGTACAGCTGATGTTACCAGCGGGCTCGCTGTCTCGGCCGGCGGCCCTGCTGCGGAAAGCCCTGTCGTGCGTAGGCATTCACATGGACAGGATCCAGGTTCGTGTGTTTTCACCCTTGCTAATCTACTTGCGTTCAGGAGATTGATTCGATGCCGATTCGACTAACCATACATGGTGCGGCTGGGCGGATGGGTAAGCGTCTGGTGGCTTTGTCGCAGGCCGATGCTGAACTCGATTTGGTGGCTGCCATCGATCACGAGCAACATCCTGCGATCGGCACCGATGCCGGTAGCTACGCGGGGGTCGGCCACTTGGATGTGCCCTTGAGTCATAACTGGGACATTCCCTGCGATACGCTGATCGATTTTTCGATGCCGGAAGGTTGCATGGAAGCGGTGGAAAACTGTGAACGCAAACAAATTCCGATTGTGGTCGCAACCACGGGGCTAAGCGATGAGCAAATGGCACGGGTCCGATCAGCAGCACATTTGATTCCCGTTTGCTGGGCACCGAATATGTCTCTAGCGGTGAATTTGACTATGCGCTTGGCGCAACAGGCAGCCGCTGCGCTCAAGAATGTTCCGCAGGGAGCGGATGTCGAAATTCTGGAGCGACATCATCGATTCAAGGAAGATGCTCCAAGCGGAACCGCGCTTAAGTTTGGCGAATTGATTGCCAACGAAATGGGCTTAACCAAGCACGTGCATGGCCGGCATGGTCAGTGTGGAGCTCGAGGCCGAGATGAGATAGGCTACCATGCAATTCGCACCGGCGATGACCCCGGACAGCACACGATTGTTTTTGGCATGTTGGGTGAGACCATTGAATTGACCGTGACTGCCTCCAGTCGTGATTGTTACGCCCAAGGTGCTCTGGCGGCTGCCAAGTTTTTGTATGGCAAGTCAGCCGGCCTGTATTCTATGTTTGATGTTCTTGGTCTGACTTGATCAAGTTTCGCTGTGCTTTGATTGGCTGATGCGTAGTCCTATCTATGGCTAAATGTGATGAAGGTTATCTGTGCGAGGTTTGCGGGCAGCCAGTAGAACGACTGTCCGATAGCGCGCTCTATCTCCAGTATGTCATCGGCTGGATCGATCCTGAAACCTTGCACACCAGGCGCGAGTGCCATCTCATCTGCCAGCCCACGCTGGCCCAGTTTATCGAACACGAAGGCTTTCAGTCGGTAACGGTCGAGGGGGATTTCGATCGCCGAAAACTATCGCCCGACTTCGATTTGTCCCGGGCGGAATTGGTCACGCGTGGCTATCGACGCCTGCGGGAGTTGCAGTCTTCGCGACGTGGGCTGCCAATTTCCGAATACCCCTTGGCCGAGATCCGCGCCCGCTGGGAGTGAGGCAATCGCATCGATCGTGGCTCTTGGCCGCACTTCTCGGAGTTGCCTGTTTGCATGGGTGGCGTTCCGACAGGGCACAAGCCGCGGTAGGAAGCGGTCAAACGCGATCCGCAGGACGATCTGAATTCAAACGGTAGAAGATTGCTAAGGGCAGGATCAGCAAGCCCATCATCCAGAAAACGCTGCTAATTGGCCAAGCCAATAATCGTGAAATCCACTCAAACAGCTGATACAGCGGACCCGAAATCAAGATGCCTGTGAAATTGGCTTGGTTCATCGTGGCAATCATGCGGCCCTTCAAGGCGGAAGGCGGTCGGTCTTGAATGTAGACCTGCAATGGAATGGCGAACACGGCGGCGCTGATACCCAACAGCACAAGCGCTGTGAGGCTACCTGTGTAGCCGATGAGATGTCCGTTGGATGTCCACATGCCCAGAATACCCAGACATAGACAAATACCGCTTAAACCAAGGGTTACGCAGCGATCGCCAAAACCCTTGCGACACAGCAGTCCCGCCAACAACGCGCCGATCATGATTCCCAAGCCAATCGAAGCGGTCAGCACGCTGGTCCAAGTTTCGTTGGCTCCCAGCCAAAGTCCCAGGCGGTTGACAGTCGGCACGGCAATGCCGCTGACCAACCAAAACATGCTGCCTACCAATAGAGCTCCCAGCAGACCGACATCCACACGTAGCAGTTGTCGAGCATCATCGCAAATGCCAAAACAGTCTACGGTTAACGGCAGCTTAGGTTGAGCGGCCGGTACCTTGCGTATGAGCAGAGAAGTCAGCGTTCCAAAAATGGCGATGGCCACGCACACTAGCAAGCCCCAGGCCAAGCTGGCAGCCGAACCATTGCTAAACAACAACGCCTTCAACGCACCTGCCAATACAGTACCGAAAATGATGGCCAAAAAAGTAGTCATCAAGATTAAGCCGTTGGCTCGAGGCAAATCTTCGGAGCGAAACAACTCCGGCAATATTCCGTATTTGCCCGGTCCGAAGAAGGAACTTTGCGTGCCCATCAGGAACAGCACAAACCAAGTCCCGGCAGTACCGAACAGGTCGAAGTAGTAGAATGCCAAGAGCCCCAACAGCATGACCGCGATTTCCGCCACTTTGCAGTAGACGATGATCGGCGTCTTGCTGAAGCGGTCTGACAAATATCCGGCAAATCCACTGAAGAGTACGAAGGGCAGCGAGAAAACAAGAGTCGCCCAGCCCTGAATATCACTGACCGTCCCCTGCCCTGTTTCCGCTGCCTGCGTGGCGGCCACAGCGGCCGCGGGAATGGCCAGCAGCAGCATCAGTTGCTTGTACAGATTGTCGTTGAATGCTCCGAGGAACTGCGTCGAAACCATGCCCCAAAAAGAACGGTCCGACATGAGCGGCACAGTGGTCGTCTGGCTGGGAGGCGGCGCGGTATGGGAATGTTCGTCTTGCGAGGTAACGACTCGCGTCAGGCTCGCTTCAATTTCAGGCTCCATGCGGACGCATTCCTCTCCTGAATTCGTCGATCAGTCGCAACTGTTTAGCACTGCGTTTAGCACTGCGTTTTGGCGCCGCGCGGCTTCGCGGGCTCGGCTAGCATGATGCTCATGACGAAAGACTGCAAGTCGAGTTGATGGAATTCCTGTCCGGTCAAGGTGTTTGAACTAGACCCATACCGGCTACAATGAGCGAAGAGCGGAAGTGGCCGAATCTGCAACATGGTGGTACCAGAAATGCATTCGAATCGACGTCATTGCTTGAAAACGATCTTGACTCTGGGAGCAGGTGTGGGTGGTGCCGCAATGTGGCCAACACACTTGGCCGCAAAAATGGCCGCCCAAGGGAGTTCACGAAAACTGATCCTATTGTGGATGCCCGGCGGTCCTTCTCAAATGGATACTTGGGATCTCAAGCCGGGACACGGTAATGGCGGTCCATTCCAGGAAATTTCCACCGCTGTTCCCGGAATGAAATTCAGTGAGCATCTGCCGCAGTTGGCCAAGTTGGCCAAGCACCTGGCGATTGTCCGAAGCATGCGCACGCAAGAAGGTGACCATAGTCGCGGTACGTTTCTCATTCGCACTGGAAAGCGTCCCGGCCAGCCCTTTCGTTACCCGGCGATTCCAGCCGCAATCGCCAAAGAACTGTCTCCTCCGCAAGCAGCCACGCCAGGCTATGTCAGCATATTGCCCAACTCGTTCATCAATCCTCCTGCCTTTAGCGCGGGCTTCCTCGGAACCGCCCGGGAACCCCTTACCGTAGCAGGTAACTCCGCGTTTGATCCTCAGCAAGCTCCTGCGGCATCCAGCGAAAATGATGAACCCGTGGAGTTGAAAGTAGACAACTTGCTGCCGCCGTCCGATTTAGACTCGCAGCGCATCCAGCGTCGCAAAGAGTTCTGGAGTCTGCTGCAGGAAAGCTATGGTGCTGCTCGGCGTGGTGGGGCACCGGCCACGCACGATACCATCTATCGCCGCGCCATGCAGCTGGCTGAAAGCGATTTGATTGATGCTTTCGATTTGAGTCAGGAGCCCGACGACGTCCGACGTCGCTATGGTAGCGACGCCTTTGGCCAGGGCTGCTTGATGGCGAGACGACTGGTTGAGCGTGGTGTCCCGGTTGTCGAAGTTTCTTTGAGTGACGGGTTGGGGGGGCTTTCCTGGGATACACATGCTGACAACTTCACCGCCGTCAAACGCTTGAGTGAACGACTCGACCGATCGTGGAGTCAGTTGATGATCGATCTGGAGAGCAGCGGCTTGTTGCAGGATACCACCATTGTGTGGATGGGAGAGTTTGGTCGGACTCCCGTCATCAATCCCAATGGAGGCAGAGATCATTTCCCCAATGCCTGGAGTTGTGTTCTTGCTGGCGGTGGAGTTGCAGGCGGTGCGATTGTTGGCAAGACCAGCGATGATGGGATGGAGGTAGTGGATCGTCCCGTCTCCGCATCCGATCTTCTAGCCACCATCTGCCGCGCCGTAGGCGTCGACCCCGAAACGGAAAACATGACCGAGGATCGCCGTCCCATAAAAATTGCTGAAGGCAGCCCGCTTACGGATTTGCTGGCATGAACCAAAGTCAACGCGAGCTAGAGCCAATTCGAAATCCGAAGAGAATGGCGGCCACCGCCGAAGCGGCTAATAGCGTTCGGACAGGTACTTAGTTGGACAGCGCCACTTTCGATTAGCCGTTCGGGGCGTTAGCCCCGGTTTTCGAAGGGCTTATGCACCACTTGCCCAGAAACCCTGTTGTCACAGTTAATCCATGATTTGCCAGGAGATTGATCGAATGTGGCGCTGTCCAGTTAGTCTCAGCAAATTAATTGCCTAGCTGGAGTCATAACCACGTGATTTTTAATGGCGAGCAGATGGTCACTGAATGCCAAGGCTTGGGCATCACCCATATTGTCTGGGTGCCCGACAGTGTCATCGGCAAGTGGGAACAGTCCTTCGTCGCATCCTCATTGCACTTGCTGCGCGTGTGTCGCGAAGGAGAGGCTTGGCCGCTGGCTGCCGGTTTGATCACCGGGGGCCAGCGACCGCTGGTGATGATGCAGTCGACCGGCTTCTTCGAATCGGGGGATGCCCTTCGAAATGTCGTCTATGACCTTAAGTTGCCGGTCTTCGCCATCGTTGGGGCAAGGAACTGGTTCCAGCAGCAGGGCTTGGATTCTGCCAGGGATTTTTGCTTGCCCATGCTGCAGGCCTGGGATCTCGATTACTGCATTATCGAGACCGAGTCTGAGCGATCTTTGCTTTCGCAGCACTACGTACATTGTCAGTCAGCAGGCAAAGCTGGCGTCGTGCTCTTGGGCGAGTAACAGCGATTGTTGAGGCATGCGAAGGATTTCATTCCCATCAAATTTTTGGCGAGGCTCTCCCATGTCGATGCCCGTACGCGTAGCTTTGCAGCCGCTGATGGAGCGGCGAGATGACTCCACGTTGGTGATCACGCACCAGGGGTCAGCGCGTGTGTGGCCTTCGATGGCGCAACATGCGTTGGACTTTCACTACAACCCTTCCACCATGGGCGGGGCCATTCCGTTCGGATTGGGGATTGCTCTTTCGCGCCCCGATTTGCATATCATCGTGGTCACGGGAGATGGATCCTTGGCAATGAACTTGGGATCCCTGGTGACCGTGGTTGCAGCCCAGGCCAGCAACCTTACGGTTGTGGTTTTAGATAATGGGATCTATGAGGTCACTGGTGGTCAAACGGTGGCCACTCGCGTCGCTCGTGTGGATTACGGTTTGCTGGGAAAGTCCATTGGATTTCCCACGGCTAGCAGCTTCAAGGATTGCCAGTTGTGGAGCGAGGCTGCTGCCGGGGTCTTGGCAAGCACCGGTCCCAGGCTGATATCTTTGGTGGTGGAGCCTGCCCTGCCAAGCGACATGCACGTGGAACTGGAAGCGATCTCGTATCGCCTGGCTGAGCTTGCTAAGGCGTTGAAAACCGAGTGTGCGTGAACAACGCTAAACCGTTAACTGCACGACCGGAGTTTCCTGGGTGACACCGGGAGCGGGAAGTACGCTGGTGCCCTGCAAATAGATATCGATCGCGCGTGCCGCTCCTCGGCCCTCGTTGATCGCCCATACCACCAGCGATTGGCCGCGGCGACAATCGCCCGCCGTAAAAACGCCCTCGATGTTGGTTGTGAACTTCCCGTGCTCGCCGACAAACGTTTCCCAGTTACCCCTCGGGCGTTGAGTTTCCACGCCCAGCATCTGGCCGACCGCCAATTCGGGGCCCAAGAAGCCGGTGGCCAACAACACCAGATCGGCTGGCCAGACTTTCTCGCTGCCTGCGACTTCGGAGAACGGTGCCTTACCGTCGGGCTTCGTCCAATCGACGTTAACCGTCTTCACACCGGTTAGCTTACCGTCCTGTCCGATGAACTCCTTGGTCATGATGTTGTAGGCTCGCGGATCATCGCCCCACTTGGCTTTGGCTTCGGCGTGCGAGTAATCCAAGCGATAGATGCGAGGCCACTCAGGCCAGGGATTATCCGCCGCCCGTTCCTTGGGCGGAACAGCCAGCAGTTCGAAATTGACGATGCTCTTGCATTCATGTCGCAGCGAGGTACCGATGCAGTCCGCGCCCGTATCACCTCCACCGATGACGATTACGTTGAGATCTTTGGGCTCTGTATAAGCATGATCCTGGAAATTTGAATCCAACAAGCTCTTGGTGTTTCGCGTCAGGAAATCCATGGCGAAATAGATGCCTTTGAGATCTCTCCCAGGACAATTCGCCGTAGGATCAAAGGGCTTGGTGGCACCGGTGGCCAGCAGCAAGGCGTCGAAATCCTGCAATAAGTCGTTGGGGTCAATGTACTGAATCTCGTGGCCTCGTTCTTCCATGATCTGAGTCATGTGGCCGGGCGGAAGATCCTCTTTCTTGCCTACATGCGCACAGGTAACGAAATGGATGCCTTCTTCTTTCAGAATGTTGATCCTTCGCTCCACAACATCCTTGCCCAGCTTCATCCAGGGAATCCCGTACATCAGCAGACCGCCGATGCGATCCGCTCGTTCATAGACGGTGACTTCGTGGCCCACCTTGTTCAATTGAGCGGCAGCTGCCAAACCTGCGGGGCCGGATCCGACGATGGCGATGCGCTTGCCAGTTCGCGTGCTGGGTGGCTGAGGCTTGACCCAGCCTTCTGCGAAACCTCGATCAATGATGGCGTTTTCGATGTTCTTAATGGTTACTGCGGGCTCGATGATGCCCAGCACGCAAGCGCCCTCGCAGGGAGCGGGACAGGCTCGACCGGTAAACTCGGGGAAGTTATTCGTCTTGTGCAACCGATCGAGGGCTTCACGCCATCGTCCGCGATACACCAAATCGTTCCATTCCGGAATGAGGTTCTCGATGGGACAACCCGTTGCTGACTGACAGAAGGGAACGCCGCAGTCCATGCAACGAGCGCCCTGTTGCTTCAGATGGTCTTCGTCGCCGGCGGTAAATATCTCGCCGAAATCTTGGAGTCGCTCGAGTTCATCTCGATAGGGTACTGCCTGGCGGGGGAACTCTTTAAATCCAGTTGGCTTTCCCATGATTGATTACTTGAATGCTGGGTGATTTGGAGATTGGGTGTTTTGGGGATCTAGTGTGATCCCGGTATTCAATTCTCGCAGACGGGATGCATTGGTGAGAATTGAAGTTGGCCTGTGTCCCATCAACTGCCGGCTCGCCGGCAGCTGATGGGAAATGGAACTGGGGTATTGTGCTAGCCACTGACCGTGGCATTGTGCACATTGGCTTCAGCTTCTTCATCATGCTGAGCCCGCTCTTTCAGTACGCGTTTGTAATCGACCGGCATCACCTTGACGAATTGCTGCAAGACTTCGGGCCAGTTATCGACTACATACTTGGCCACGCTGGATTCGGTGAAGTTGTAGTGATTGCGAATCATTTCGAGCAGTTCAGCCTTGTCTTGGTCATCGACCATATCTTCCAGAGCCACCGTTCCTAAATTGCATTTCAAGCGGAAGGCATCGCGATCCGGGGCCCACACATAGGCGATGCCACCGGACATGCCAGCTGCAAAGTTGCGTCCGGTTGGTCCGAGAATGATGGCGCGTCCACCGGTCATATATTCACAGCCGTGGTCACCAACGCCTTCGACAACGGCCCAGGCGCCGCTATTGCGAACGCAGAATCTCTCGGCAGCGCGGCCGCGGAAGTAGGCTCTTCCACTGGTGGCGCCATACAGGCAAACGTTACCCACCAGGATATTTTCTTCCGGTCGAAACGTGCTGACCTTGGGTGGGTAGACGATGATTCGTCCACCCGAGAGGCCCTTGCCAACGTAGTCGTTGCAATCGCCTTCGACTTCTAGCGTTATGCCCTGTGTGATCCAAGCGCCTAAGCTTTGCCCGGCCGAGCCGTGGAACTTGATATGAATGGTATCATCCTTCAGTCCATCAGCCCCCCACTGCTTGGTGACTTCGTGGCTGAGTATGGTTCCCACCGTTCGGTTGGTATTAACGATCGGCAGCTCAAGACGCACGTTGGTGCCATCCTTGATGGCTGGCTGGCACTTGGGCACGAGCTCGGTCATGTCCAGCGATGCATCCAATCCATGGTCCTGTGGCTTGGTGCAATACTCGGTGGAGTCGGCGTTCAGCTTGGGGGCTTTGGTGAGCAGCGAAGTTAAATCGATGCCATCGGCTTTCCAGTGGTGAATCGCAGCCCGTGGGTCCAGCACATCGACGCGTCCCACCATTTCATTCCAGGTTCGGAAGCCCATTGCAGCCATGTAGGTGCGGGCTTCTTCGGCCACCATGAACATGTAATTCACCACATGCTCCGGTTTTCCTGCAAACTTCTTTCTAAGCACAGGATCCTGAGTGGCGATTCCCACGGGACAGGTGTTGAGGTGACACTTGCGCATCATGATGCAGCCCAGGGTGATGAGTGGCGCTGTGGACAGGCCAACTTCCTCTGCTCCCAGTACGGCGGCTAGCACCACATCGCGGCCGGTCTTCAGGCCTCCGTCGGTCTGCAATACAACGCGACTGCGTAGATCATTCTTGACCAGCGTCTGGTGCGTCTCGGCGATTCCCAACTCCCAGGGAAGCCCAGCGTGCTTGATGCTGGTCAAGGGCGAGGCCCCCGTCCCGCCGCTATCGCCGGAAATGAGTATGTGATCCGCCTTGGCTTTAGAGACTCCGGCCGCAATCGTTCCAACACCAACCTCCGAGACTAATTTGACACTGACTCTGGCGGAGGGATTCGCATTCTTCAGATCGTGGATCAGCTGTGCCAAATCCTCGATCGAGTAAATGTCGTGGTGCGGCGGCGGACTAATCAGGCCCACGCCGGGAGTCGAATAGCGAATTCGGGCGATATTTTCGTCGACTTTATGGCCCGGTAATTCGCCACCCTCGCCGGGCTTGGCACCCTGAGAAATTTTGATTTGCAATTCGTCGGCGTTGGTCAAGTAGTTGGCTGTCACGCCAAAGCGTCCGGAGGCGATTTGCTTGATCGCTGATCGCTTGGAATCTCCGTTGGGAAGCGTTTTAAAACGTTCCGGATCCTCGCCGCCTTCACCCGTATTACTCTTTCCGCCCAGCCGGTTCATGGCGATGGCCAGAGTTTCGTGGGATTCCGCGGAGATCGAACCGAAGCTCATGGCACCCGTGCAGAATCGTTTGACGATTTCTTTAGCCGGTTCGACTTCATCCAGCGGAATGGGGCCGCCGTTGACATTCTCTTTGAAATCGAGCAAGCCACGCAAGGTGCACAGATTGCGATTCTCCTCGTTCACCTCTTGTGCGAAACGCCGATAGGCCTCGCTGCTGTTGGAGCGAGCCGCGGTTTGCAAGTTGGCAATTCGAGTTGGCGTCCAGCCATGACTTTCCCCCTTGGCCCGCCAATGGAATTCGCCCGGATTGGGCAGCGAAGGCAGACGGAACTCATCACGCAGCGGAAATCCCAGTGCATGTCGCCGCAATGTTTCTTCGGCCAAAACGTCGAAGCTGACACCTTGCACGCGGCTGGCGGTATGGGTGAAGCATTTGTCGATGACCTCGTCTTTGAGCCCCACCGCCTCAAAGATCTGAGCGCCTTTGTAGGATTGCAGGGTGGAAATGCCCATCTTGGCCATGACCTTCAGCATTCCCTTGGCCACGCCCTTGCGATAGGCAGCCACGACCTTGTCGTCATCGATGAACTCATCCACGTCGACCAAACCATCGCGTCGGGCCTGCCACAGAGCTTCGAAGGCCAGGTAAGGGTTGATGGCATCCACCCCATAGCCTACCAGCAAGCAGAAGTGATGCACCTCGCGGGCTTCGCCACTCTCCAGCACGATTCCAATTTGCGTTCTCAGACTGTGCCGTACCAGGTAATGGTGCACGCAACCCGATGCCAGCAGAGTGGGTAAGGCGACTTGATCGGCGCTGACCGAACGATCGGAGAGTACGATCAGACTGTGACCGTCCTGGATGGCTTGTTCGGCTTCGGAGCAGATGCGATCCAGGGCCTGCATCATGCCTGCCTTTCCTGCGCTGCGCGGGAAAGTGATATCAATAACCTGAGTCGTCCAGCCGCGATGGTCCATGTGCTTGATCGCGGAAACTTCTTCGTTTGTCAGGATCGGATGCGGAATGAGTAGACGATGGCAGTGTTCAGGAGTGGTTTCCAGCAGATTCTTTTCCGGACCAATGTAGCACTCCAGCGACATGATGATCTCTTCACGGATCGAATCGATCGCCGGATTCGTTACCTGCGCAAACAGCTGCTTGAAATAGTCGTACAGCATCCGCGGCTTGTCGCTCAGACAAGCCAGGGCGCTGTCGTTGCCCATCGAGCCCACCGGGTCGCGTTTATCGCGAATCATGGGAAGCAGCATGAATTGCATGGTTTCCGTGGTAAACCCGAACGCCTGCATGCGAGGTAGCAGGCTTTCAGGATCGAACCCATGCGGCTCCTGTTCCACGTTCAGCTCGGACAATCGGATCCGCTGTTCGTTGAGCCAACCGCAGTAGTCATGCTTGGCGGCAATGGTTTGCTTCAACTCTTCATCCGGAATCAGCCGACCTTCCTCGAAGTCGACCAGGAACATTTGGCCTGGTTGCAGGCGGCCTTTGGCTTTGACATTCTCCGGCGCGATCGGCAAGGCTCCCACTTCGCTGGCCATGATCACGCGATCATCATGGGTCAGGTAGTAGCGACTGGGGCGTAGCCCGTTGCGATCCAACACCGCTCCAATGTAGTGTCCGTCGGTGAAGCTGATCGATGCTGGCCCGTCCCAGGGCTCCATCATGCACGAGTGATATTCATAAAAAGCACGCTTGCTCTCGGGCATCGTGTCGTGCTTCTGCCAGGCCTCGGGCACCATCATCATCACGGCTTCCTGGAGCGACCGGCCGGTCATCAACAAGAACTCCAATGCGTTGTCAAATGTCCCTGAATCACTGCAGTCGGGTTCGCTAACGGGAAAAAGGTCGCTGAGCCGATCGCCAAACAGCGAACTGGACATCATGCCTTCACGCGCGGTCATCCAGTTCTTGTTGCCACGCAAGGTATTGATCTCACCGTTGTGGCTCATGAATCGGAATGGCTGCGCGCGATCCCAACTTGGAAACGTGTTGGTGCTGAATCGTGAGTGCACCATCGCCAGATGCGTGGTGAAGTCAGGGTCTTGCAAGTCCGGATAGTAAGGAACGACCTGGGCCGTGGTCAGCATGCCTTTGTAGATGATGACCTTGGTCGAGAGACTGCAAATGTAAAACAGCTTCCGCTGCAAGAGCGTTTCATCCGTTCGCAGTAAGTGCGAACTGCGTTTGCGAATGGCGTATAGCTGCCGCTCAAAGTCATCGCCCGAGATGTCCCCGCCGGCAGCCACGATGAGCATTTCAATCTGGGGTTCGGCGGCCCGCGCGGCGGGACCAATGTTGGCGGCGTCGGTGGCTTGCGGAACATCACGCCAGCCAACCAGTCTTTGTCCATGCTCTTCGATCAAACGGTTCACGCCCGCCTTGCAGCGTTCCCGCTCACTACGATCCTTAGGAAGGAAAACGATACCTGCGCCGAACTTGCCTGGCTCCGGCAGATCCGCCTTCAAGTCAGCCTTGGCAACCTTGGCAATGAACTCATAAGGCAAGGCGGTCAACATGCCGGCGCCGTCACCCGTGTTGTCCTCGCAGCCGCACCCTCCACGGTGCTCCATGTTCATCAGTAAGGTGTGCGCGTCAAGTACGTTTTGGTGGCTGCGAACGCCCTTAATATGGGCGACAAAGCCAACTCCACAGGAATCGTGCTCTTGGGCTGGGTCGTACAGACCGTGCTTGGCTGGCAAGTGAAGGAGAGGATTCATGATAGGTCTTCCGTATAACAACTGCCGTCACATGCGACGATGAATGGGAACTGATTTTGTTGGTGGTGGAACCAGAGCTCAGGCAATACTCGCCTTGACCGCTGATTCCGTACCCAACGCAAGAGCCGGACTCGATGAATCCGCGAGCTCGTCGCCCGAATCAAGAATCAGTTCCATAACTTCTTTGGCCGCGCGGCTGGTGGTGTCATGACGACGATAAACCAAACCGAGGGGCCGTTTTAAATTCAACCAAGGACAATTAACTTCAATCACGCTGCCGCCCTCAATGTCTTCCCGCACCGAAGGCTCGGGCAGAAACGCAACCGCTGAATTGACTTCCATGGCATGCCGTACCGAGTCAATGTTGTCCAACTCAGCCGCAATCTGCATCGTGATGCCTAGCTGCCGAAGATAGCGATCGATCTCGTGGCGAATCTTTAGATTGGGAGCAAATGCCACTAGAAGCTCCGAGGAGAGGTCCTGCACGGCGACTTGTTTCCTGTCCGCGAGCGGATGCCCCTTGGCAGCCGCCAGAATCATGCGCTCCTCACGCCATGGAATCGCGGTCAGGCTCTTGGAGGATTTGGGATAGCTCACCAACCCAAAATCCACCAGGCTTTGATCCACCAAGCGATAAACTTCG
>JANSWS010000584.1 GCA_024743355.1 bacterium | reverse complement strand
GGAAGTGGAATTGAGCAGGCCGCGATTCTGAATGGTGTGGCAGAGGCTGCGCGGGGTCGGAATCCGCCTTGAGACGCGAACGTCAGCGACCGCTTGTTTCCAGTTCTATCCAAGACGTCTGTATGGCTTTTGGCTTGGTCGAGGCAAATCTGTGGCAGGAATTTCAGCTTGATAAGGAGTTCGACGGATGGCGACAGCGGAGTTGGCTAGCAAGGGGCGTGCAAAGACAGGTAAGTCTGCGAAAGCAACGGCAAAGACAGGTCGTACCGCCGGGCGAGCCCGCGGTAATCAACGCAAGTTGGCAAAAGGTTTGATCATTGAGGCTCTCAATTGTCCACTGGACCAGGATCCGTTTGAGACGGTGCGTTGGGAGGTGCGGAGTGCAGCCATCAAAGATGAGAATGGCGATGTGCTGTTCGAGCAGAATGACTGCGAGATTCCCGAGAGCTGGAGTCAGCTATCGACCAACGTAGTGGTCAGCAAGTACTTTTACGGAGAGCCTGGGACGGCGGAGCGAGAGAATAGCGTTCGTCAGTTGATCCATCGCGTTACTCGAACGATTGCCGATTGGGGCATCGAGGACGGATACTTCGCCACGGACGAAGACGGCGAACGCTTCTACAAGGAATTATCTTGGTTGTGTCTGCACCAGCACGGTGCTTTTAACTCGCCGGTCTGGTTTAACGTCGGCTTGTTTCATCAGTATGGCGTGACCGGCGCCCAGTGCACTTGGCATTGCGATCCGGAAACTCTGGAAGTCAGTCAGCCAGAGAACCCTTACGAGTATCCGCAAGGCTCTGCTTGCTTTATTCAGAGCGTCGACGACAACATGGAAGACATCATGCGGCTCGCGAGTAGCGAGGCGATGCTGTTTAAGTTCGGCAGCGGAACGGGTACCGATTTGTCCACGATCCGCAGCGCTCGCGAAAAGCTGTCGGGTGGTGGAACTCCGTCCGGTCCGCTTTCCTTCATGCGAGTGTATGACGCCATTGCGGGTGTTATCAAGAGCGGTGGAAAGACCCGCCGCGCCGCCAAAATGCAGTCGCTGAAGGTCACGCACCCCGATATTTTGGAGTTTATCCAATGCAAGTGGCGGGAAGAGCAGAAGGCCCATGCCTTGATTCGCGAAGGCTACGAGTCGAACTTTAATGGCGAGGCCTATTCCTCGGTTTGCTTCCAGAATGCCAACCTGTCGGTGCGAGTGACCGATGATTTTATGCAGGCCGTGCGAGATGATGCCGAGTGGACCACCACTTGGGTAAGCGCGAAGGCGACCGGCGAGCCGCCCAAGTACAAGGCCCGCGACTTGCTGAACGCCATGGCGGATTGTGCATGGCACTGCGGCGATCCAGGTGTTCAATACGACACGACGATCAATAACTGGCACACTTGTTCCAATTCCGGACCGATTAACGCCAGCAATCCGTGTTCAGAGTACATGTTCCTGGACAACACGGCTTGTAATCTGGCCAGTATCAATCTGATGAAGTATCGCAAGCCAGACGGAACCTTCGACATCGACGGTTTCACCGCCACTTGCCGCATCTTCTTCATTGCTCAAGAGATTTTGGTCGATCACGCCAGTTATCCTACCGAGCGGATTGCAGAAAACAGTCATCTGTATCGCCCACTCGGTCTCGGTTACTCAAATCTGGGTAGCTTGATCATGACCACTGGCGCCGCATACGACTCTGATGAGGCACGTAGTATCTGTGGTTCCATCACCAGTTTGCTTCATGGTGCGGCCAATCTGGCAAGTGCCGAGATGGCGAGTGTGGTTGGACCATTTGCCCGATACGAAGAGAACGAAGCTCCGATGCAGCGTGTTATGCACATGCATCGTGACGCCAGCCGAGAGATTAGCGATGCGGGGCCGGATTACCTGAAGAAGGCGGCCTGTGACTTGTGGGACAAGGTCATTGAATTGGGCGATCGCTATGGCTACCGCAATGCCCAAGCCACGGTTTTGGCTCCCACCGGCACCATCAGCTTCATGATGGATTGCGATACAACTGGAATTGAGCCAGATATCGCACTGGTGAAGTACAAGCAGCTGGCCGGTGGCGGAATGCTGAAGATCGTTAACCAGTCGGTTGCCAAAGGGCTGGAGACACTGGGTTACACCAGCGAGCAGATCAAAACGATCATCCAGCACATCGATGAAAATGACACCATCGAAGGTGCACCGTTCCTGAAAGAAGAAGACTTGCCGGTCTTTGATTGTGCATTCAAGCCAGCCAAGGGCACGCGGAGTATTCCTTGGCAGGCGCACGTACAGATGATGGCTGCGGCTCAGCCTTTTCTTTCTGGCGCGATCAGCAAGACGGTGAATATGCCGTCGGATGTGACGCCCAAAGACATTGCGGATGCCTATTTCTGGGGCTGGGAGTTGGGGTTGAAGGCCATTGCCATCTACCGCGACGGTTCCAAGCAGAGTCAACCGCTGAGCACCAAGACCGAGGGTGATAAGGCCAAGGCAAACCAGGAGAAGATCGTCTACAAGCCAAGACGCGAAAGACTGCCGGACACGCGTCAGTCGATCACCCACAAATTCAATATCTCCGGTCACGAGGGATACTTGAATGTGGGACTGTATCCCGATGGAAGGCCCGGCGAGTTGTTCATCACCATGGCCAAGGAAGGATCAACGGTCGGCGGATTGATGGATAGCTTTGGAACCGCTATTTCCATGTCGCTTCAGTACGGCGTGCCACTGGAAGTTCTGGTCAACAAGTTCAGTCACACCCGATTTGAACCCATGGGGCACACTACGAATCCGGATGTGCGAATTGCCAAGAGCGTTGTTGACTATATCTTCCGCTGGATGGGAGTCACTTTCCTGGCCGGTTACCGTGAAGCTGCAAGTGGACAGCTGAAGCCGGAAGCTGCGGTTTCCGAAGCTAAGAAGCCAGCTGCACCGGAAACGGCTAAGTTACCGAAGGCCAATGGAAATGGAGCCGCGGACGACAATTTCGAAACGCGTACTTCGGCGAAAGCCGGTAACTCGGCGACCGTGGATCCGATCAGCTTGCAGCAGGCTGGCGTGGCCGTGGTCCATCCCAACGGAGTTGGAAGAAACGACCAGTTCAAGGGCTTTCAGTCCGACGCTCCGACCTGTGATAATTGCGGATCGATCACAGTTCGCAATGGTAATTGCTACCTGTGTCACAATTGCGGAAACTCGATGGGCTGCAGTTGATGATCGTTGGTTAGATCGCAGCGTTGACGCTGTTTGAAATTCGGATCGCTTTTAAACTCCGCGGGCATCACCCGCGGAGTTTTCTTGCGCCTGTGCACGTACGTACCGCCTGCCGGGTGGTTCGTGGATGAAGAGTTGGGATTGCCGGAGACTAGAGGCAGGAGTGCTGGTCACAGGTGACTGGTGATTGGTGATTGGGCCTCGTGGGTTGGTGATTGTTAAGGGTTTGGCCGCCTGAAATCCAACGAGACGATCCGCTCGGCAAGCGGAACGTACTTTGTGGGAGTCTGGTCTTTGTACGTCCCGGTTGCCGAACGGGATCGTGGGTGGAGAGTTGGCTGCGGGTGGTTCGTGGGTTGGCGAGCTTGGTGTGCTGGCGCCTTCTG
>JANSWS010000566.1 GCA_024743355.1 bacterium | reverse complement strand
ATGGCGCGACTACTTTTTATACGTCTATTACTGGGAACCGAATTACCCACAGACCCCCACGCACTTCTCGCTACGCGGCAGCCAGTACAAGTACACTACCTACTATGGTCTTTGGGATACCGATGAGCTTTTCGACATCCAGGCTGATCCCGGGGAGCAGAATAATCTGATTCACGATCCACAGTTTGCAGATAAAAAGACGGAGATGCAAAATCGGCTCTACCGCATGATGGAAGAGCTTGGCGGCATGCAGATTCCACTCAATGTGCCTCGAGGTAATCAGCAGAACAAGCGTTTACGCAGTAAGGGTATTCAGGGAATAGGTGGCCAGAAAGCTGCGGATTTTCCCGAAGCCATGATGGTTGACGAAGCACTTCGCAAAGTCATTAAGTAATCATGAAGGCGGCATCGCAGTACCCTGCATCATTCACTGGCCGGAAGGAGCGAAAGGTCTTTCGGGAGTCATCGACGACACGCCAACGCATTTGATCGACCTAGTTCCAACTTTCTTGGATGTTACGCGGTCATCCGAAAAAGAATCCAGACCCGAAGTGATGGAAGCGCTGCCGCCAAAGGTCCAGACTGCTACCGCTGAAATCGAGCTTCCCGGTACCAGCCTGTACCCCCTGCTCCGCAAACAGTCGATCGAGGAACGTACATTGTTCTTTGAGCATGAAGGCAATCGAGCCGTTCGTCAGGGACGCTGGAAGCTGGTCGCTTTGCGTCACCGGCCCTGGGAGCTGTACGACATCGCTTCTGATCGCGCAGAAATGAACGATCTGGCCGCTCAGCACCCGAAGATGGTACGTCGGCTATCCGAGGCTTGGGAGCACTGGGCAGAGAAAAGTCAAGTTACACCACTGCCGGAGGATTAGGGCGTCGAGTACATCGCCACTTCTTCAGTCGAACAGCCGTAGTTGCTCGGATAGGCAGAGGAAAAAATGCCAGGCTAGGACGCGGCTCGCAAGTTGGACAGCGAACAGGCACCGTTTACCAACTCTCCACGTAGCCCGCGAATTGCAACGAATGTCGCAATGGGATCCTGAGCTTGCGAGTTGCGGCCAGGAGGATCATCCAGCCAAGTGGTTATTGGACCGATTGCGTCGTGGCGATTTTAGTCTGCCCCAATAACCAAGCTGAATTTGTCAAAGCATTCACGTGGCCCTGTGGAATGGCTGCCTGGCACCGTCAAGCCAGGTCCGTCGGCATATCGTCGTCGGCGGCCTGCTCAACCACAGCGGGATGACCTTCGTTTGCCTCCTTGCGATCCTGGCGTCGCTGACGCTTGAGCTGGGCTTTTGCCTTTTTTTCCATTTCACGTTGACGCTTCAAGAATGTGTTTTGGTTCTTTGCGATGATGAATCTCCGGGGAGTAAAGAGGGTTAGTGTCTGATAGTCGCCTTTCGCTCGGAGAAAGTAGCGTTCTTTCGCAGCTTTCGCGGGAGCGAAGGGCACATTTTGAGCCTATCCGAAAACTGAAGAGAACCGCGGCTAACGCCAAGGCGGCTAATGGTTTTCGGATACGTTCTTTTCGATCGAACGATCCTAAGCGGAAGTCGTCATTCCGCCGCGACTATCCTTGCCGGCCTGGCGAGGACGACTTGAACGGGAACGGAAACCTGAGCGCTTTGCTTGCCGTTGCCTGGGATTAGCCGTCGCGGTTTCGCTGGTCGATCGCTTACTTGCTTGCGTTGCGGTCGGCTGGGAGTTTGTGACGTTGCCCATCGACTTAGAAGCTGATGTTCGTCTTCGGGAGAACGTGCATTTGCTCCCCTCACTTCGTTGGCGATCCGACTTGCCCCCACGTCTTTCGCTCTTGGGAGCATCCTCCATCAGATCGCTGTTCAGCAGTTTTTTGCCAATCAAACGCTCAATCGCCTGCAACTCCTTGCGTTGATCGGGAGTGACAAAGGTGACGGCGGAGCCGTGAGCCCCAGCCCGACCCGTGCGGCCGATGCGATGCACGTAGCTCTCAGGCTCGTTGGGCACGTCGTAATTGATGACATGAGTCACCCCATCGACGTCAATTCCTCGAGCAGCCAGATCGGTGGCCACCAGAATCTGTAGGCGATTGTCGCGATAGGACTGCAACACGCGTTGCCGCGAGTTTTGAGACTTGTTGCCGTGAATGGCGGCCGCACTAAAGCCGCGATCGTTTAACTTTCTTTCCAGTAAATTTGCGGCGCGTTTGGTACGCGTAAAGACGATGGCCTGGTCGACCTTGTCATCCAGCAAGATCTTTTCCAGTAATGGAAACTTCTCCGGCTTTTGCACGAGCAGAACATCCTGACGGATAGTGGCCACGCTACGCCTTTTCGGCGTTACGTTGACCGTGACCGGATCGGCGAGAAGCCGCTGCGACAGATCGACAATGTCGGGTGGAAGCGTAGCGGAGAAGAAGAGAGACTGTCGCTGGTCAGGCAGGCAACGGATGATGCGTTTCAGGTCGGGCAAGAAGCCCATGTCCATCATGCGATCCGCTTCGTCCAGGACAAAATACTCCAGGTGGCTCAAATCAATGTGGCCTTGGGACATCAGGTCAAGAAGACGTCCCGGAGTGGCCACCACCAGGTGGACTCCAGATTTCAGTGATTCGACCTGGCGATGTTGGCTGACACCACCGAATACGATGGCCTGACGCACCCGCGTGTGCCGTCCGTAAGCTTGGAAGCTGTCGCCTATTTGAATTGCCAGCTCTCGTGTTGGTGCGAGTACCAACGCTTGAGGCTGCTTCGGATAGGGACGACTGTCTTGCTCGGCAAGGGCGTTCAGTATCGGCAAGGCAAACGCGGCGGTTTTACCCGTCCCCGTTTGAGCGCAGCCGAGAATGTCTCGGCCAGCCAAGGCGGGCGGAATGGTCTCCGCCTGAATTGCGGTGGGGATTTCGTAACCCTCGTGTCGGAGGGCTTTTTGTAAAGGATGGATGAGATTGAGAGATTCAAAAGTCGTGCGTTGTGAACTTGTAATCAAGGAAAATCCTACTTGTAGTCATGTCAGCATGGGGGTCGTGATGAGTTCGTAAAGCGAGCAACGCTTGACTCATCGTCCGGGTTCCACCGGGACTCGAATGCTGACAAAGGAGTGCCAAAGACGTCCGATCCAACACGGATTTCAGACTGCCAAGGCGAAAATGTAACTCTGGGCGAATTACCCAGTGGGTTTGCGACGAGAAACACGCATGCGTCCGTCGGTTGAATTCTGCTCAAACGAGAAACCGCAGAATTCGATGCGTGATGCGATCACGGCGACTAGCAGTCACCTTCGACCAACGGGGGCGATGGACACTAGCCCGATTAAGAGGCAGAGATACCTTCTCAGGTGATGTTGAAAGCGAGTCCGTCCACATCTCCGTTACCGGGACGGTGCATTGATGCCTTCAGCTGGACAGCGCGTCAGTAGCATTGACAACGCCGCTAGTTTGTTCGCAGCCTGTTGGGTGCGGAATGCCTGAGAACCTCCGCACTGTTGTGAGGATAGGTTAGTTTGTCGGATCACGCCATGGCAGATCTTCAAGATTTTGCTTTTAGCGGATCGGAATCGCGAAAATCCCATGCTTTCAAGCGTTTTCGTCAAATCGCGAGCTGTGCATGGATTTTGCGTAACCGTTCACGGTGAGTGGTCATCATTGCTCCGCGTGATGAAACCCGGTCCGCAGTTTCCGCTGCGAAACGCATCGGATCGGACTGCCACGCCCAGCAGACGGCTACGTAGTCCTCACGCTCCGCCGTGAGGTAACCCGACCCATGCGTCGACCAACCCGTTTGTTTAGGTCGAAACAACGGACTCCACAAAGCTAGCACCTTGGCTGAGTCGAATCTGACTTGACAGCAAGGAAGCTCCGGTCAGAAGCTACCCTGCGATCCGCATCGCTTCCATTGGAGCGT
>JANSWS010000685.1 GCA_024743355.1 bacterium | reverse complement strand
TTGGGCTTTGGATTGATGGCACGGGTTGGATCCATCGTGACCATGTTGATTGCTGCTGGAAGCGCCCTATGGAATCTGCCCACGGCCATCGGGGTGCTGCGGGCATACCGGGTCGCATGCGGCTGCACTCCGGCCGTAACATCGCTCCGCATCGTTGTTTTGATCACGCGGCTTCGCTTTCACTTGCCACTCCGCATGCGGATCTTGTTACGAGCCTACTTGCTGCTCTGGCATCTGCCCACGGCCATCGGGGTGCTGCGGGCATACCGGGTCGCATGCGGCCGGGCTCCGGCCGTAACATCGCTCCGCATCGTTGTTTTGATTGCGTAGCTTCGTTCCGACCTTTCAATGCCTTAAGCGGAGCTTGTTACGAGCCTACTTGCAGAGCGGATCTTGTTACGAGCCTACTTGCAGAGCGGAGCTTGTTACGAGCCTACTTTTTCACACTCGGTCAGCGGATGGACATACAAAAGGATCGCGATACTCGCGGCTGACCATTTGAGTCGCCTCGGCCGAATTGGGGAAAGTTTCGCTTTCTGGGTCAAATTCCAACACGGGGCCCAGCGATAGTAAGTATTTGTCGAGATCCACCCCGTTGTCGCTGAGGTGAACCAGGGTTCGTTCGAGCGTTTCCAGGTTGTCGTCGAGGCTCTTCACTTTCTCGAGGCTTTGCCGCAATTCGTCCAGCTGAACCTTGTTGTTCTCGCCCAGGTAGTAAGAGATGTTGCCCAAGTGGCTGATGGCCGCTGATAGATGTCCCTCACGAACATCGGCATTCAGATCTTCCATACGACGACTCTCGCATGCATCCAGGAAATTCTGGAAGTGATCGGCACCACCACCCTCAAACTTCTGGATCACGTTCATGTCTTTATCGTAGGCCACACAGCCTCCGGGTCCGCCTTCGACGACATAACCGTCGGTACCGTAAAAGACGACTCCGATTTTGTTGCCGTTCGTACTCTGAAAGAGCCGATTCAGTTCTGTATCGGCTGAGGGCTTGATCTCCAGTCCTCGAGTTTCGAAGACGATGCATTTGTCGCCGTAGTCGTAGATGGACACTTCCGTGTTGGCGGTATCTCCGCCGTCCACATAGCTGTCGTCGCCGCGTTCGGCTTGATAGCCTAGACGTCCCCCATAGCTCATTACACGCAGCGGATGGGTGTCGATGCCCAGGCCCCAACGGGCGATGTCTGTTTGATGGGGACCCTGGTTGCCTAGATCGCCATTGCCGTAGAGCCGCTGCCAGTGCCAATCGTAATGAAAGCGCTCTCGGGTGCACTTGGGATCTGTGTAGGGGGCGGGACCACTCCAATAATCAAAGTCTACTTCCTCGGGGATGGGGTAGTCGCCCAACGGTCCGATGGACTTGCGGCGTTTGTAGCATAAGCCGCGCGCGAAGTTGACTTCGCCAATCCCGCCCGAGCGAATAAACTCGATGGCCTGCCGGCACTGCTGGCTAGAGCGACGTTGGGTACCTACCTGGCAAATACGACCATACTTGCGAGCGGCAGCGATCAGTGCGCTTCCCTCCGCGATATTGTGGCAAACTGGCTTCTCGATGTATGCGTCCTTGCCGGCCTGCATGGCCCAGATTCCAGTCAGCGCGTGCCAGTGATTGGGGGTGGCCGTGCTGATGACATTCACGGCATCATCATCGAGAGCCTCACGCATATCCTTGACCAATTGGGGCCGCCGTCCCTGTTTCTCTTCCACGGCACTGCACTTTGCATGACCTATCGCCGAATCCACATCGCAGACGTAGAGAACTTCAGTTCTGGCATCCTTAATCCAGGCGTCCAGGTGCGATGATCCTCGACTGCCAGCGCCGATGACAGCTACTCCGATCTTTTCGTTGGGAGATAGAGCCAGCGATCTGCGGGCTGGCCAGCACATGGTCGTGGCTGCCGCTAAGCCTGTCGTGGTTTTCAGGAAGTTTCTGCGTGCAATCATTCGAGGCATCGGTGATCTCCTGTTGGCTATTGAACGGTTAACTTGCGGCGAAATACTTTGGTTCCATTGGTGACATATAAATAGCTGTGATCGGGACCCGCCAGTGTACAGCTAGTCAGTGGCTGCGTGTTGTCTGGTTTGGGCAGCACACCGCATGGACGCGAAGTGGGATCAAAGATCTGAACTCCCAACTGACTGGTGACATAAAAACGTCCGATCTTATCCACGGCCATTCCGTCGCCTCTAGAAGCTTGTTGATAGGGCGGAGGCTCGTTGAAACGAAACTCGCCTTGATTATCAATTGGGAG
>JANSWS010000392.1 GCA_024743355.1 bacterium | reverse complement strand
CGATAGACCCGGATCACTTTCGATCTGCCTGCGAGGAGCTGGTGAAATTGCTGAAGGCGGAGAATGGAGACCCGCAAGCCTTTGGCGATACGCATCGTTTGAATGTGGAAGCGCCCAAGTGGAATCCAAGAGTCTTGGACGCACTTGAGGAAGCCAAACCAAGTTCTCTGGTCGAACTGGCGGGAACCTACGGTCTACTGTTCAAGGATGTGCATTTAGGTTGGCTGAAAGCAATGCTTGAAGCATCGATGGAAGCGGCACCCGAGGCGGAGATTGTGACCGACGAGGACCCTCGGCATGCGGAAATCAACAGTGCGATCAACCAGCAACTTCGCCGACACCTGTACGAGGTTGGGTCGCCAACAGCGGTACCCGATGAACTGGCCGTGAAGCTGCTAAATCGCACCGTGTCGGATGACCTGAACGGCAAACACGGCACCATTCATAATTTGCATCTGAACGCAGCCGGATCTCCCCCACGCGGTATGGTGCTGACGGAAGCCAATTCACCACCTACCTTTCGTGTTTTTCTACGTGGCAACCCGCTGGCTCGAGGCGACGTCGTCGAGCCCCGATTTCTAACAGCCGTCTCACCCAATGAGCCGACGCCATTCGCAAATGGGCAGCGACGGCTTGGACTTGCGAAAGCCATCGTGGACCCGAGCAATCCACTGACAAGACGCGTGGTAGTAAATTGGATTTGGCGGCATCATTTTGGACTGGGGATTGTTCGCACGCCTGATGATTTCGGCACGCGCGGCACGCCTCCGACACACCCGCAGTTGCTGGATTATCTGGCGAGCATATTCGCGGAAGATGGCTGGTCCATCAAGAACATGCACCGCAGAATTATGCTGTCGGACGTATATCAGCAAGCTGCGATTGAAAACTCACGGGCTCGCGAAATCGATGGCGAGAATCGACTGCTTTGGCGTATGCCGCGGCGACGTCTGGAAATGGAAACGATGCGGGACGCGATGCTGGCAGTTTCCAATGAACTGGATACTGCGAAAATCGGCGGAAGGCCCTTTGACTTCGAAGCCAATCCGATCATTCCTCGGCGAAGTGTCTACGGCTTCATCAATCGGGATATTATTTCAAGTCTGGCGAGCACTTTTGATGGTGCGGATCCGACTTCTTGTACGGTCAAGCGTCCCCACACCACCGTGCCTCAGCAGACTCTTTACGCTTTGAATTCCGAGTTTGTTCAAGATCGCGCCGCAGCCCTGGCTAGACGGGTCGTAGAGATGCAGACCGATGATCGAGGCCGAGTCGATTGGTTGTATCGAACACTCTATGCTCGCAGCCCCCTGCAAGACGAAATACAAATGGCTATCAACTTTGTGGACCGCGAACTGGGGGACAGACAGCCGTCGGAAGCGGGAACCACGGTCGCGGTTGCAGACGCGTCCAAAAATCGCTTTGATCGCTGGGCACAGTTGGCTCACGCCATGCTGGCGTCCAATGAGTTTGTTTTCTTGGATTGATTACCAAAGAGATAGCTGGAACATTGGTACGGACATCACCGGGAGCAGTGAGCGAAAAACGCGGTTCCATAAGCTGGACAGCAGCACTTTTCACGAAAGTGGCGCTGTCCAGCTAGGCAACGATAACACCAAACTAGACCGGCTACTGCTAATGTTCGGATTACAAGTGTTAGCCTCCCATACAGGCCCAAGGCGTCATCATGAATCCTTGCTTTCCGCCAAATCGTCGGCACTTTCTCAAACGCTGTGGACTGGGGTTCGGCTCGCTGGCTCTGACTGACATGTTGGTCGGCAGGAAGAGTGCGGCAGGAGCTAGCACACATTTCCCCGCTCGTGCGGAGCATGTGATTCAGATCTTTCTGAATGGCGGGATGTCTCAGGTCGATACGTTTGACCCGAAACCGGAGCTAACGCGGCGGGCCGGGCAGATGCTGCCCTTTGAGAATCTCCAAACCGAGCGCAAGACAGGTGTGGCGCTGCCATCCCCCTTTCAATTCAAGCGACACGGCGAGAGTGGGATTCCGATCAGTGACTTGTTTCCAAAACTTTCCACTAGCGCTGATGAGCTGGCCGTTATTCGCTCCATGTACGCGGAATTGCCCAGTCACGAGATGATGCTCATGCTGATGAACACCGGACACTCGCGGTTAGTCCGCCCTAGTTTCGGTGCTTGGTTGACCTGGGGCATGGGCACAGAGAATGAGAATCTACCAGGTTTCATAGCCTTGTGTCCTGGTGGACTGCCAGTTGCCGGGGCAGGAAACTGGCGCTCCGCCTTCTTGCCCGGAGCCTATCAGGGAACTCTGATGGATACGGCGCAGACGGATCCGACCCAACTGATTCGCCATATTCGGAATGGACGCTTGTCTACGGAGGAGCAACGAGCTCAGCTTGAAATCTTGCAAGCGATGAATGCAAAGCATCTGGCGGAACGGCCTGAGGAAGCCGATCTGGAGGCCCGGATTCAGGCGTTTGATCTAGCCTACCGCATGCAGATGGAAGCCACCGATGCCTTTGATGTTCAACAAGAGCCGGAATACATCCTAAGAATGTATGGCGAAGGCACTCAGAATCGTCAGTTGCTTTTGGCGCGGCGATTGGTCGAGCGTGGAGTACGTTTTGTACAGGTGTGGCACGGAGCGGGTCAGCCATGGGACAGTCACAATAACATCAAAGAATCACATCGCGCGGTGGCAAGCGAGTGTGATCAGGGCATTGCGGCGCTGATCACCGATCTCAAACAACGTGGTTTGCTGAGTAAGACGCTCATTCTGTGCAGCGGCGAATTTGGCCGTACGCCGTCCGTGGAAATGGGACAGAACGGCTCGGGTGCTAGCCAAGGACGCGATCACAATCACTGGGGGTTTTCGCTATGGATGGCTGGCGGAGGTATCAAGGGCGGTACGATTTATGGAGCCACCGACGAGTTCGGATTCAAGGCCGTGGAGAATCCTGTCTCGATTCACGACCTGCATGCCACCATGCTGCATCTGCTGGGTTTTGATCACGAACGTTTGACCTACCGCTACGCTGGACGCGATTACCGCCTGACCGATCTGTCTGGCCGAGTCGTCGACGCTGTCATTGCCTAGTTCGGCTCGAAAGGATGGAGATCCTGATGCGTCGTCGCGATGTCCTCGGAATCGTCTTGATTCTAGAGGAAATACCTAGCGTTGGCCGGGAATTGGATTATTCCAACTATGCTCTTTGCGATGGTAAGCTGTGCATTCCCGACGAGCCCGGCTTTGGCATTACCCGCACTCCGGGAGCCGGCATCGGGCCCAAGCATCTGTGAGTCTAGTAGCAGCCTCTGGACAGTCTGCAAGCTTGCGATAGGGCGAAGCCGGGCACCTCAAAACTATCCATTACTTGGTCCAGGCCGATTGAGCAGGATTCCACGGTCGGGCTGTGGCCGATTTCACCGTGGTAAAGCACCATCCATGAATGAGTTGATTAAGAAAATGCCGGAGAACAAAGTCATGGACCCCTTACAGAGGTCGCTTTTCGCAGCGGTCGTCGCAGTGCTCGTTTTGTTCGCCGGTGTGAGTGACGCAATGTCGGCCGAACCGAACATTTTGCTGATTCTCGCGGATGATCTTGGCTTTGAAGACCTGGGCTTTCAAGGGTCACAGGACATTCGGTCGCCGCATCTCGATGCCCTAGCGGCGGATAGCATTCGCTTTACAGATGGTCACACGACTGCGTCCGTGTGCAGTCCTTCAAGAGCGGGGCTCATGACGGGTCGCTATCAACAGCGATTTGGCCATGAAGCCAATACGCCCGATTTTCCCAACGGTATGGATCTCTCGGAAGTAACCATAGCCCAGCGGCTCAAGGAACTGGGTTATCGGACCGCCGCAATCGGTAAGTGGCATTTGGGTGCGACAGACCTTCAATACCCAACCCAGCGAGGCTTCGACACGTTCTACGGACTGCGAGAAGGAAGTCGAAGATATTTACATGAGCCCACCAACAGCGACAAATCTGGTAGCCATCGGGCCAACGCGCGAGATGGCCGTCCAGTCGAGTTCGATGGCTATCTTACCGATGTGTTGGGGGAGCAGGCCGTCGATTTTGTAAGAGGGTCGACAGAGAAACCCTTTTTCCTCTACCTGTCTTTCACTGCACCTCATGGGCCGTTGCAGGCGCGGGAAGAAGATTTAGCGCTCTTCACCCACATTGCCGACAAACGTCGACGCACCTATGCGGCCATGATCTGGGCCATGGATCGCGCTATCGGAAAGCTGATAGCCGAGTTAAGAGAAAGTGGCAGACTCGACAACACTCTCGTGTGGTTTCTGAGTGACAACGGAGGAGCTACGAATAACGCTTCCAGTAATCTGCCGTTGGCAGGTCACAAGGGGATCAAATTCGAAGGCGGTATCCGCGTCCCATTTCTGATGCGCTGGAAAGCCCGCTTCCCCGAGGGCCGGATCGAGCCGCGGATGGTCTCCGCATTGGACATTTTGCCGACCTCAGTCGCAGCCGCTGGCGGTAACTTGGAAAGGGCTAGCGAGAATCGCCAGCTGGATGGCGTCGATCTCATTCCCTATCTGAACGGCGACAAACAGGGTGCGCCTCACGAAAAGCTCTACTGGCATAAACTGTGGTTTAGCGCGATGCGTGACGGGCTTTGGAAGCTGATTTACGTTCAGGATTACGGGTACGCGCTGTATAACTTGGCCGACGATCTGAGCGAGCAGAATAATTTGGCTCCACAGTACCCTGAACGTGTCAATGCTATGGCTGAAGAGCTGAATCAATGGAAAAGTCAGATGATCCAACCGCTCTGGGGCGAGGATGAAACTTGGTTTCGTGTCCACAGCAAGAACCACATACGTATCATCGAAGGACGTCGGAATCAGCGCTAGTGCGCGTCAAAGCTTGGTTTTGATTTGGCTGCCGTTCTCACGGCAAAGTCGCAGATCGCTCCGCGGGCGTAGCGCTACGGCCTGACTAACCGGCCATCGCAGAGCGATCTGTAGCCTTCGATCCTACGTGATTCCTGAAAATGCTCTAGTGACTAATGACAGGTTTGTTGGCAACGAAACGGCGCCATGGGTAATTGTTTCGCTTCCGGAATCGTAAGTGAGTAATCGTTTGTCCTTAGTTGGCGGTCTAGTATCCCTCGCCAACGCTTCTTGAAGTTGCACTAATTTCATGAACAGTGCAGTTCTATCAACCGAATGATTGGTCTATCTCACTCTCCCATTCGGCTCGTAATACAACACAAGTTGGTTGGAAAAGAGTACATCGCAAAGCTGGCGTCTGCGCGTTATTGCAGAGACAGCTTGTCAGCAGGCTAGCTGATGGAACAGGAGAAAACCGAGAAAACAGAGCGTTTTACTTACTCCGTTTCCTCTGTTCTCTTATGTTCCAACCGATTGAGGCGACGCTTCCACACCGTTTGCACGCCGGAATCCTATGCAGGGGAAATCGGAAGTCTGGTGTCGATTTGGGCAGCGCCACCGACAGGTCGAAGGTGGCGCGGCATGGACTGGCAATCTGCTTGAGACATTCCAACGATGAGCCGGATGCGAGATCTACTTCCTCGCACATGCTACTTCTGGATGTCGTAACACCATAAAGAACCGGATTCGCGAATGTAGAGACGCCCATTCGCAATTACTGGATAAGCCCACGGTTTGCCTTCGGCTCCCTCGGGACGATTGGGCGGAGTGAATTTACCGCGTTGCCGAAATGCCTCCGGGTTCGCATCGACAAGCATGACATCGCCATCTTCCAAGTGCAAATAGAGTTGTCCGTCGCCACTGCAGATCGAAGCGGAGGCCGGAATGCGCTCCGTCCACTTTTTCTCACCGCTGTTGAAATCGATGCACATCATGACCGACCGACCGCCGCCATAAAGATGATCGCCCAACAGTACGAATCCTCCCTGCGCGTTGGGTAGCGAAGGGTCAAAGTAGCGTTCCACGGCCTCGACACCCTCTGGCTTTGGCTCCAGTGCGACCAGCCCACCGCCCACTCTTCCGGAACCGCTGTAAACCAAACCATTACTAGCGACCGGCGTGGATGAATTCGCCTGTCCTTTGGTGTTGCCGTAGTGCCACAGGAATTTCCCGGACTCTGCATCCACACCGACCAGTCCCATACCGAGGTAGGCGATGTATTGCCGGCCATTACCAACGTTACTGCTGATGACGGACGCGTATCCGGCCGTGTCGCTTCCCGGAATTTTGGCTTTCCAAATGACTTCACCATCGTGTCGGTTGACAGCAACAATCGCCGCCTCTTCGCTACCAGGCGCCGTAATCAACAGGTCGCCATCGACGAGCGGTGAGCCAGCATACGCCCACTCGCCTGGCTTCCCACCGAAGTCAGTCCTAACGTTTCGTTTCCAGCGAATCTCTCCAGATGCGGCTGCCAGGCAGGCCAAATCACCGTCGGATCCTAGAACATAAACGGAGTCACCAACGACTGTCGGAGTCGAACGGGCAGCAGGATAATTCGGCCGCTGATTGGGATTGCCGACCTTACCGATCTGGGTTGACCATAGCTGACTTCCATCAGCCTCGCTCAGTGCCGTAACCGATTCATTGTCCAAGCCCCGATTGACCACGATAAAGATTCTGCCGGCAGCAACCGAAGGCGAGCCGTACCCCTGGCCCAAATCGTTGACTTGCCAGAGCAATTCAGGACCTGCTTCCGGCCACTCTTGTAGCAAATCGGCATCGGGTGATTTGCCGTCGCGATTCGGACCTCGCCACTGCGGCCAATCAGCCGCTTTGGCCATGCTTGTGCCAACTAGCAAACAGAAACACAGTGACCACAATGGGAAACGAATCGAGCATTTGTGGGCAATCATCGTCCAATTCTCCATGGTTAGCATTCTTGGCCCAGGAACGATGGCTGCTGTCTTTTCAACGGCCATCAGAACTTAGAGTTCTAGGAACTCAATCCAAAATGTATCAGACGCTGGCCGGCTTTTCATTGAATTTGCCGCAAACTACGTTTTGTCTGAGAATCTTGGGAATCTCAAAGGCGACCGCCGACCGAAATCGGGCTTTTGACAGAGCCTGGCCGCAGTCGCTTTTGACGGGTCGAACGAGAGCATTTGCCTAAATCTGTAGACCTAAATCGGCAAGTGCGTGTGGCACCTATAGGAAGGCCGAAGTCAAGCCGTACTGAGAGCGGCGTTAGCCACTTTCGAGGTTTTTTCGGCAGGGCTAACGGTCTGGAGTAGTGTTAGTCGCGACTGTGCCTTGTTCGTGGTGTTGATCGTCGATTT
>JANSWS010000527.1 GCA_024743355.1 bacterium | reverse complement strand
CGCGACGCAGCCTGTGGCGAAATCTAGCCGTTTTCCCCTTACTCTTGTGGTTGGCATTGCTGACTTCGAGTCTGGTTCATGTCGGCGGCGAGACACGCAATGCCGTGGTCGTCGCGGACGAAACCGTGATGTATTCCGCCGACTCCGAGAACTCGTCACCGCGGATCTCCGAACCGCTACCCGGTGGAGCCGAGCTAACTTTATTGCAGCAGCGGGAGCGTTGGTCCGAAGTCAGGTTTGATGGGCGCAGCGGCTGGGTTCGCACGGCGGCTATCGCCAGAGTATCCGAGGACAGCCCGGGCTGAGCTTGCGGCAAGTTCCAGACTGCTTGCGCTCAAGTCTGTTTACGGCTCGAGTGACTGAGAACCACCGCCGCGCTGGCTAGCTGTTTGGCGGGACAATGGCTTTTCAACAGGTGCCAAGTGGCGTTGGAAGAAATCTGTCATCGTCCGGTGCAGATGCAGTCTCTGATCCGGGTCCGTGATGCCATGGCGATTCTTGGGATAGATCATCAGCTCGAATTTTTTCCCGGCTTTCTGCAGAGCATAGACCAGCTGCAGTGTATTGCTCATGTGCACGTTGTCATCACGCTCGCCGTGAATCAGCAGTAGGTCTCCGTGCAGATTAGCCGCTGCCTTGACTACGGAACTCGAGTCGTAGCCGCTCTCGTTATTTTGCGGCAAGTCCATATAGCGTTCGGTGTAGATGGCATCGTAGTTTCGCCAATCAGTAACCGGAGCTCCAGCGATGCCACAGCGAAAGAGCTTGCTGTGTGTAAGCGCGTAGGAGGTGAAATAACCGCCATAGCTCCAGCCCCACAGGCCGATTCGGTCGGCATCGGCCCAAGGTTGCTGTGCCACCCAGTTAACGGCATCCTCCAGATCCTGAAGTTCGACGCGGCATAGGTCGCCGCGAATCGTCCAGGTGTCAGCTACACCTCGACCGCGCGCGGAGCGATTGTCGCACAGCACAACCGCAAACCCTTGCTGGCAAAGCATCTGATGCCACCAATAATTTCGCCCGCCCCAGGTGTTGCTGACCGTCGGTGCCTGAGGTCCACCGTAGACATGGAAAATCACCGGCAACTTTGGCAAAGCGACTTCCGTCTCCCCGCTCTTTTCAGCGCTCGCGTATTGCTGCAGGGAATCATTTGGAGGTAGCAAGAGCTGGGCCTGCAACTCCAGCCCGTCACGTGCGCGAATGGTCAAGGCATGGGGTGGCTGAATGTTCACAAACTGGTAGCGATCCGAGATAGGAGCATCCACCACGCGGAGCATCTGGCCATCGATGGAGTGCAGCGAGACAAACGGAGGTGAATCGGTGCTGCTGAAGGTATCCAGAAAGTACTTACCCGAAGCGTCGACCGAGGGACGATGTGTACCGGGGGCGGATGTAATTTGTACCGTTGAGCCACTTGCCAGATCGACGGCCAGCAAATGCGATTGAATGGGATCACCAATGTTACCAGTGACAAAAACCGTGGAATGGTCGTCGGACACCGATAGCAGTTCCGAAACATCCCAATCGCCGCTGGTGAGCTGCGTGCGGGCACCTGTTGCGACGGCGACGCGATGCAAATGCGTCCGTCCATCCGGCAAATCGGAGAGCCACAGGAAGTCCCCATCGGGCAAGAAGTGAGGCGTACCGCGAATCTCAATCCAACCTGGGCTGATCTCGGTGAACAGGTTTCGCGTCGTATGCAGAGCAGTATTCACCTGCAGCAGACTTTGCTGATTCTGCACCCGATTGAAGACCTGCGCCCATAGCTGTCCATCTGGCGACCACGATACTCGTCCGACCAGGCGGTCATTGCTTGGGAAGGCAGACAAGTCAACTTCCTGCTGGTTTCCGCTCTCGATATCCACCAGCCACAGGCTAACATCGGGCAAGTCTTGTCCCGCCTTAGGATAGCGGGTTGCTTCCAGCGTCTGTCCGTAGCTGATGCTATCGGAAACTTGATAGGCTGGCACTCGCGTTTGATCGAGCTTTAAAAAAGCAATTTGCCTGCCATCAGGACTCCACCAGAATCCCTTAAAATTCCCGCGGCCATAGAGTTCTTCCTGATAGACCCAGTCAAGGATCCCGTTCAGCACCTCGCTGGAACCGTCGCTGGTAAGTTGTCTCAATTCCGTCGTCTCACAATCCACCAGCCACAGATTGTTATCACGGACAAAGGCCACATGCGCCCCATCCGGACTCATTTCAGGCAATTGCTCCACCATTTCCGGCGTGTGTGTCAGCTGCCGTACGGTATCGCTATCCGCATCGAAAAAATAGAGTTCCTTGGCATGGGCGACCAGGGCATGCTTCCAATCATCGGCAAAGGCTTGGATAGTTGCCGCTGCTCGGGCTTGTTCCGCGTTGAAAGCATCCAATGAGGCCAACTTTTGGCGGAATCGATTCAATTCGGTGAGCGGCCTGCGGGCCCCGCTGGCGGCGTCAATGACCAGACTTTCGCCGTAGCTACCGGCAACCACGTATTCTGGCTTGTCCTTCAACCAGTTGGCGCGGCGCAGGGAATTCGCACTGTAATCAACTGTTTTTCCAGGTGCAAACAAATGTTCCAGTGTAATTTCTTCGGTGGGCTCGACGTCAGGAACCGCGGATGTCAGGCCGGGATCGACAGCGGTTTCGATGCGGTAGATGGGATACTCGCCGCTACTGTGTAGATCGGGATCCAGAAAGTTCCAGCTAGCCAGACTGTCATCCGCTTCCGGTTCCATCAAGTGCGTGGCGAGCTTCCCCAACGGTTGCGCGGTATCCACGATCCAAGTACCCGCGGGCAGCAGCCGCTCTTGCTGACTGCTTTCCACTTCCAGTGTCAGCCGCCGATGGCGCTGGAATTCAGGCTGCTCTTCCACTTGCTGCAGATGGTAGACGCCAACTTTCAATCTCTGATCCGAATCCAGTCGTCGGAGCGAGATCCCATGACGCACCAGACGATTGGCAGCCCACGCATACTGTTTGGGTATGGCGTATTGGGCGGGAGCCAGGATTTCCTTTGTAGGGGAAGCCCGATTCCAAAGTTGAACCACATAGTCCCGTTTCTGATGGGATTCTAGCGACTGGGGACCAAAGGGACGCTCTGGCAAGGCTCCTTCCGCCGTTTGAAAACCTTTGACAACGATGGCCTCCGCCGTCTTGGCCAATTCCGCGCGGATCGGCACGCGGATTCCAGGCTGGGATTCTCGAGCGGCATCATCCAAGAGCTGACGCAGCATGCCTTCATTCTCCGCCAGCCCCATCAGTACCTGACGGACAAAATGATAGGAAACCTGAAACCGGGTCTCGTAGCTTTCATAGGAATAGGACTCAGCCAGGATGCCGATCTTCCCACGCATGCCCATGTACTCCGTGCTGTATCGCGGCTCATGTCCATAGGTTGCCCAGCGGCGATGCGGCGCATCAAAGTTGCCATAGAAGAACGTTTCTAAGTTTTCCGCTCGCAGCCGCTCGCTGACTTGGGGCATCAAAACCTGTCGCAGCCATTGATCAAGCGCTGCGGGCGCGGCCGGATTGTGTGGTATGTCGTACGTGAGTTGGTATTGGTGAAGCGAGCCGTTGGTCGTATGCGTATCGATCAGCACGTCGACATCGTATTGGTTTAATGCGGCTACCAGACTGCGGACCTCTGGCGATTCGAGCTTGACAAAATCGCGATTCAAGTCCAAGCCTTGCGAGTTCTCACGCACCCCCATGCCGGCGGCTGGTCCACCTTGCCCGGGGCGATGTGTCTTGCTCCGACGCTCATTTCCATCCGCGTTGAAATTGGGAACGAAGATCAGCCTCAGCTGATGCCACCAATCTCCTTGCTCGCCCAGAGCCATGTCGCGAGCCAGCGCCAGCAGCGCCTCTTTGCCGTCACATTCGCCTGAATGGATGCCGCCCAGCATCAGCACGGTAATCGGCTCGTTCTCCGTCCTCTCTTGCGGAGCGACCACCAATGACCAGATGGGCCGCCCTTCCACCGTGCGGCCAATGGTTCCCAGTTCGGCATCGGTCCAGAAACTGGCGAGTCTCCGCATGAACCGCTCGACATCTCCACCTGTGGCAGTTGCCTCAAAGCCACTGGCCTCGGCAACCGTTGCCAACAACTCTTTGGGAGAGACGCTGGCTGCAGCAGGAGCCTCAAGCGTCGAAGATTGGGCTTGGACCAAGCCACAGCTCAGTGAAAGTAGGCAGCTGATCAAGATGGTGAATAAGGGTCGATGTCGACAGGGACTTTTGCTCATCAGTTCAATTCTTGCCATGCTCGTGACCTAGAAAAGGTGTCAGCTACCTTTTCCGACAGGGGATTCCAATGTTGCTAGCTTGGGTTACGCAGCCCGGATTCGCAAGCCGCCTGCTGAGAAATGCTGTCTATGGGGGGATTCAAAGTCATCCGATATAGGCCATCCAAATACCTCGGCCTTCCGGTTGCCAGACCTTGGGGCCCGAAACCGGTTGGGCTTGCTACCCAGTCCAGAAAAAGGTAGTTGTCGCACTACAACGCGATTCGTCCTCGAAAAAGACCGGGCAAGCTTTGTCAATACGAACTTGCCAAGTCCT
>JANSWS010000739.1 GCA_024743355.1 bacterium | reverse complement strand
GGAAATCCTCCGAGTTACTCAGCAGCAATATTCCTCCGAGACGAGCCACCACGGGGGTCATCTGTGCCTCGGCAGGAACCGCCAGGGCCGTTAGAGTCGCTCCTTGATGCTGGCTGACTCGTACAGGCACCGAACCGTCGGAGTATTTGTCGACCAACCGCATCAAATTGGTCAGTCCTTCTTCCCAGCCATCTGCGGCATCGCCAAGCCGCAGCAATGCAAGTTGCTGATTCGCAAAGCCACGCATTCTTTGGGTGTAGATGCCATCTTCCATTTTTGCGATGGCGGTTAGATCGAGTGGTTCAACGGCGGTTTGCAACTCTTCCATAACCGACTTCGCCTGATCCAGCTGCTGAGCTGAAACCGAGTCGGTAATGAGCTTGAGCACTTTGTCGATAATCTTAGTTTCCTGCACCGTTTGCCAGACTTGAGCAAGATGCTCATTTCGAACATTCCGCTCCGGATTATGTTTGGCATGGACAACCAGAAAAACATCTTCCGGAACTCCAGAACGCAGGTCGACACGCTGGGCAAGCAAAGATCCGGGGGCAAAAACCAACAAAAGGCCCAAACAGCCAATCTGCATTCTCATGGATTTCCTCAAGCTTTCGGCGAGTGGCAGATGAAGACTTACCAATCGTAGCCACCATCGTCAGTCGGTGGGCGACGTCGACCACGCTCTGGCGAGCGTGGCTACGGGTAAGAATGTATCTGCCGCTCGCTTTAAAGGTAAATGAAACATTCGTATGTGGCAGCAGACAACAGACGCGTCCCGTAGCCTATGCCAGTCCTTTAAGGCTTGCTGATTCAAATTTTTGGGCGCCGCAAAGCCCGGAAATCTGCTAGATTTGGTGAGTTCCGGACCCAGCCACACCCCACATGTCGATAACAATCAAATTCGTTTGCTTGGCAATGCACCAGGCTACTTGTTGAATAGGCCCCTATGCGCAGCTCGCCCATTTTCTCGCTACGTCGGGCCATGATTCCATCGCTGCTGACGATGCTTGGATTGTATGTTGCTGTGACCCTTTACTTTTGGGCCACGCAAGCGGAGAAGATCCTGCGTCCCCGACCGGCTGGTGCCCTGGAAAGCAATTTTCTTTCCGAGGACTTGAGATTCATTGAGATTGAGCTCGAGACAGAAGAGGAAACCGACAGGCTCGAGGCATTTTGGTTGGCATCTCCAGAACAAGATGCCCCAGTCATTCTGATGTTGCACGGTCAGGGCTCAACCATAGACCGAGAACTTGAGCGAGGAAAATTCTTGCGCAGTCTTGGGTGCCATTGCATGCTCTTTATGTGGCAACGGTCATGTAAGCTCGGCAAACAGGTCAGGTGCCAAAGCATGGGCGTGACATCCAACAATTCGCGTTTTTTCGGAACTTTCCACAACCTAGGGGCACATGGGCCCACCCACCACGCGGAACCAGTTTTTCGCTAAACTGTAGCCTCGGAATAGTGCTGGAAATTTGCTCGCAAAACCGATGACCGCTTGGAATCGCAAGCGATTTTTGGGTTGGTCACAGTGGTCCGACTGCGATAATCTTTTGTCGCTGCCCTCCCGCGACATCCCGCAATGTTATCCAGCCAATCGGAGCGATGTCGGAAATGACCGCGAATTCGCGTCCTGGGCACTGTTAATTCGCGTCTAGGCGTCGATT
>JANSWS010000305.1 GCA_024743355.1 bacterium | reverse complement strand
CCGGATCTCAACATTCGCGCTATCGACACCCAAGTCGATGTGCTGGCCGCACGCAGCGCCGATGGCATCTATGTCTCCGAACAGAATGCCTTGCTGATCGACTCCACGGGTCCCATCGCAGTCAAGCAAGTCAACCTCAACTCCACACTCACCACCCGCACCGACGACAGTCTCTCCGACTTGCGAACGACCGACGCGGCAGGACATATCAAGCTGGTCACCCTGGATGCGACCAACGGCTCAATCACTATCAATGATGGCATTATCGCCGACGGGCTCGGTATCCAAGCCGCTGGCATCAATGCCGACATTCTTGTGCGCGCAGCCACGGATTTAATCGTCAACGCGGCCATCGTCAGCAACAACGGCAACATCTCGTTGATTGCCGGCGACGATCTCGATCTCAACGACGATGTGTTCACCGGAGGAGGTGATATCTATCTGTTTGCCGCCAACGCCGCGGCCGATGCCTTGCTGGGCATCGACATGCAAACCGGAATCAGTGTTCAGTCAGCCGGTGGCGATATTCGTCTAGCTGTGGACAACGAGGGCGACTTGCTGCTGACCAGCCTGGATGCAGGCAGCGGCGACATTAGCTTGTTGGCCGAGGGATCGATCCTCGACAATACACCCAGCAGCAGTCTGGCTGCTTTTGCTCTGGCCGGTCAGAACCAAGTGGTCGTCAGCAATGTCGCCGGATTCCAGATCGGTGATACCGTCGTCCTGCAAGACAGCAATGATTTTGTGCCCGCTGAGCAGCATACGATTACCGCTATTGCCGGCAATACACTCACGCTCAGTGGCAACTTAGCCAACCCATTTGCCAACAACGCTGTGGTCAATATCCGCAATGTGCGAGCCGATGCTCTGCTGATGTGGGCTGATGCAGTCATCAATTCTGACGGCTCACTCAACACCGGCGCGGCCGGAAATCAGTCGGGCAGCATTGGTCTGCATGACATGTCCAATGCGCTCGGACATATCAACTCCAATGCGATTGCCACGGAGGTTGCCAGCTTAGCCGCTCGCAGCGCCGACGGCATCTATGTTGCTGAACGGAATGACATCCAAGTGGACACGGTCAGCGTGGACACCCAGCAAGTTCGCTTCAATTCCACGCTCAGCAATACGGGCGACACGCTGTCCGATTTGACGACAACCGATTCAAATAGCCCGATCAAGCTGGCTAGTCTGTCGGGCTCGCTCCGTGTGTTGGACGGTCTGCCCACAAACGACTTCGGCGTACAAACTTTCGGTGCCAACAGCGACATTCTACTCTCCGCTGCCGTCGATCTGGATATCCAAGCCGATATCATCAGCAATGGTGGTCATATCAGTCTTTTGGCCCAACAGACGGTCAACATCAACGGGGAAATCGACACGACGATGGGCAGTGGCACCCTATGGGTCCGATCATCGAATGGCAGTGTCATAATTGGCGAAGAGGTCACGTCACACGGCGGCGACATCTTGATTGACTCCGGCGAAGATGTTTTTGTGAACGCGGCCATCAACTCGGACTCAGCGTCCGTGGGCATTCAAGCCGCACGTGACGTGCTTCAGAATGCGAACATAACTGCGTCATCGGGCATCTTTGTCGATGCGGGACAGACGATCATCATGGCTCCGCCTGTCCAGTCGACCGCCGGCATGATCGTCTATCAGGCAGGCGGCTTCATTCAGCTCGCACTGCTGAACGCTGCCCAGAACGCTGGTATCCAGGCCGGTCTGGATATCGTGGACAACAACGGTTCCGCTTTGAACATTAATGCTGAAAACGCTAGTCTTCGCGCGGGTGGACGCATCGGTGTTCAAGACCCCGGAAGTACGCCGCTCTCGAATCTGCAGGCAATTGACACGCAGGTCACGACGTTAGCTGCAGACGGCTCGAACGGCATTTACCTGCAACAGCAGTCCCGAGATGTTTCGGTGGATCATGTACCGCTGCTCGCGGTGAGCGTTGCAGTCCAGCAGGTATACCTCAACAGCACCACGGAAACCGCGGTTGCCTCGGCTGCCGTAAACGAACTGTCCGACTTGACCACAACGGATTCCACGGTCGAATTGATCAATCAGGGTGGAAGTATACAACTGACGGATGGGGAAGACGGCGACCGCTTCGCAATCCAAGCTGGCAATGGGGACGTTCAACTAGCCTCACAGACTCATATTTATTCAAACTCTGACGAACTCTTGACGAGCTTGTCATCAGCAGGATTTGTCGGTCAGACGGAAGTCACCGTTGCCGACGCCAGCGAGATCATGGTGGGTGACGAGATTATCTTGTCGTCAGGTGAAACTCACCAGGCCTTGATCGTCACCTCTATCTCCGGCAACACACTGACTCTGGATTCCGCTCTGACAAGCGAATTCCCGGCAACTGCCAATGTCTACGTGAATACCGCGCAAGTCCAGGGCGATCATTTGCGAATCTACGCTGCGAATTACGTGCATTTGCCGAACACTCGTGTCAACACGCTCGAAGCGATCCTTTTTGACGCGCAAAACGCGGTTAGTGAAGCAGGCACTTTGTTCTACAACCAGGCGGCCGACGCGCAGGGACAGGCCGTGCTGGATGAACTTGAGCACAGCGGAGTACGCAGAGGAACCGCCGATGGCCGCCCCGATCCGGGAATGCTCGATCCATTGCGGGACGCATTTAGTTTCAGAAACAGGTTCGGCGACTCCTATGCCTTGCTCGTCCGAAACGCGGGAGACCTTACTGTCAATCATCAGGACTTTGGGCAATCCCTATTCATAAGCGGAGTTCAACCTTCGGTTTACCTGGAGACGACGGCTGACGGGCAGCTGACGGTGGACGGTGCCAATGCACTGATTAGCTCAACCAGCGAAGATCCGGGAATTGTTCTGATATCGGACGATCAGCTCAACTTGCCGGGTCAGATTGAAACCTTTTCGAGTTTAGGTGCGGACTTTAACCAGGAAATCAACACACTGGATCTAAATGCCCTGGCCTTCAATGGAGGAGAAAATCAACTGACTCCCCCGGTTTCGACAAGGGTGGTTTTGATCAATGTGACTGCAGTTGAGAATCTCACAAGCCACGTGTTGCAGCGCGTTTCCATGCACTTTGGTTCGGCCAATGAGGCGGGCTTTATGACCATGGTCCATTATGCCGACGGGAGACTGCTGGACTTCGACGACATTTCTCAAGTCGCGGCCGTCGCTGGCAACAACTTCACGCTGGTTGATCCCATGCAGGATCCTGGTGCCATACAAGCCGCAAACGCGGATCCACAACTGTTCGCGCGAGATATTCCATTCACGGACCTATTCCTGAACTCCAACCAACTCCTACCGACCGAAGTCATCATCCGTCGTTCGCTTGATTTCTTCCTATTTTCAACCGATGCAAGCGGACAACTGGTTGACGAGGCTTCCTACAAGCAGGAAGTGGAGGGAGTATTCAGTGATGGATCTGCGGCGGTGGTGATCGTTCCCGACCCGGACCCCATGCCCCCCCCGATGCCCGTATTTCCGATCGTGATTGTCGACAACGTTGTGCCGTTACCATTCGTGACACCGTCCATTGATCTACCTGTATTGACCTCAGGCGAAATTCAGGTAGCGATTTATCCCATTGAATACGATGACATCAATGAAGATGGACAAGTCGACTCCAACGAGTTGCCAACTTATGCGGAGGTTTTGCAAGAAGAATTATCCGATGAGAGCAAACGTGAGTCGATAACCATCGAGCCCAGCCAGGGTGGAGAGGAGCCGACTCCAGACGACATCGAAAAGAAGAAGGCTGAGTTGCTAAACGACCCCAGCCAACCGAGCGGTGCCTACGCCATTATTAAGACGGACGCGGACGGCAACCGAATTGTGTTGGATGTCTTCTTCCTCCGCAATTCCTCTGAGGATATGCAGCAGCAGTCCACGGATGAAGCCATGGATACTCCGCAGCTTCCTAGGCTCGAGCCCTTTCAACCTCAGGAATTTCTGAGACCTCAGCAGCCAAATTCTGGCTCGTCCAATGAAGGTCCATCTTCGACGGAAGACTTGCTGGTTCCCCCTCCCGTCGAGCCTCCGGCGCCGTCGAATACGGACCAAAGCATGCGGATGCAGATCGATCCCGTACCGGAGCCAAGTACAAAATGGGCTGCTTCCGGACTGCTATTGGGAACTTTGTCCATTCTGAAGCGAACGAATCTTCGGAGTGGCGATGCTTCCAACCCGCAATCCTCTTTGATTCCTACCAACGTCGACTTCGGTCGCCATGCCAGGCTCCGACGGTCAAGCAAGTAAAGAAACAACTATCATAGTGTGAAGACGACGTCCGCAGCGACGTCGATGTGAACGGAGAATGGTCATGGCCAAGTGCCCCAAGTGTAAGAAAACTGTCAAGAAGAATGCGACGCAGTGCCCCAAGTGCGGTCATGCATTGCGTGAGAAGACAGGCGGCACACTCGACATCCAAAAGCACTATGCAACGGAATCGCCGGCAGCCGATGCCAACTCCACGCTAGACGTGGATTTAAGTGCGGTCTCCGATGACCAGTCGCCTGATGGGCTGGGAACTCTTGACTTGGATGTGGCCGCGAATTCAGTCGCGAAAAGCACGGATACCGCCTCCACTCTGGACGTGGACCTAGCACAGGGTTCTGAAAGCGAAGATCTGGAAACCGAGTTCACCATCGATGCGGAGGCAAAGCCGGAATCGCTGCCGGGCGCTAGAACCACTCGCCAAGATATTGAGGCGACCTTGGACATGAATGGGACCGACACGGCGGATTCCCAGGACGAATCGCGGCTAGGGGCCACCATGGACAGTATGGCCACCATGGATCTGCAATCCGATTCTTCGGCCGACTCGGATTCCGTTGACACCGACAATCAGTCGACGATCGCACTGCAGGGAGACCAAGGCCCAGCTCAAGCTGGACGAAAGACACGCGGTTATGGTTCGCAAGAACTGAGCGAAGCGCGTGGCAGCCGGGGTAAATCAGGAACTGCGGGACGCATACGCCGATTATGGGAGGATGCTGCCGGATCCAGTCAGAACCCGATGCATACGCTCAAACGCGAAGAGGCACTAGCCACCGACTCGGTGTTTGAACGCATTGCGGAACGCGCTCTGACCACGGACTCTCACGCAGAACTCAGCCGCGCCTTGGGGAAGGGAGGCAAAGAGTGCATCGAAATGGCCTGCCGCAAAGACGGTGAGGGCACTGCGGATTACGATCTTGTGGCTTTCCTGGGGAAAGGAGCCATGGGCATCGTCCTCAAGGCTCGCCAGAAGTCGATCGGTCGCGATGTCGCTATCAAGATGATCCAACCCGGTGCAGGCGGAACTAAATCCAACACCAACATGCAGAAGAAGCGATTCTTCTACGAGGCTCAAATCACGGGCATGCTGGATCACCCGAACATTGTTCCGGTGTATGACCTGGGCATCAGCAACGCGGTCCTTTTCTACTCCATGAAGCTGATTACCGGAGTTGAATGGCAAGACGCGATGTCGGAGAAAACGCGGGAGGAAAACGTCGACATTCTGATGAAAGTCGCGGACGCGATGGCGTTTTCGCATAAGCGACATATCATTCACCGCGACCTGAAGCCTGAAAACATCATGATCGGCGCGTTCGGCGAAGTTCTGGTGACGGACTGGGGCTGCGCTGTCGACTTGAGCCGCAACGAATCTTACGGGCTAGCTGGCTCGCCCGCCTGGATGGCCCCCGAAATGGCTCTGCACCAGGTGGCGAAGATCGGGCCCTGCAGCGATATCTACCTGCTGGGAGCCATGCTGTATTGGGTCGTTGCCGGCCGTCCTCCACACCCTGGCAATACGCTCACCGAGTGTCTGTCCAATGTTTCGCGGAATGTCATTACACCCGTTGAGTCCGATGATCCATTGCTGGACATCGCCTACCGCGCGATGGAATCCGACCCAGCCGAGCGTTACCAAACAGTCGAGGAAATGCAGGAGGCGATTAAGGAATATCGTCGTCATGCGGAGAGCATTCAGCTCACCGAACGCTCGGAAATCTCACTCAAGCATGCCGTTCAATCCAAGGATTACGAGGGCTTTTCCCGATCTATCTTTGGCTTTCAAGAAGCTATCGACCTGTGGCCAGATAACAAATCCGCCCACTCGGGCCTGCTAGATGCACGCCTTGCTTACGGACGGGCGGCATTCGCCAAGAACGACTACGACCTGTGCTTGCAGACGCTGGACGAAAACGTTCCAGCCGAAAATGAACTGCGTCTGAAGGCCGCCAAAGCGCAGCGTGCCGCCCAAGAACGCGAAGCACGCTTTCGCAACCTGCGTCGCGCCTTCGCGGCTGTGGTGCTCTTAGGTTTGGGAATAAGTTCCGTATTGGCCGTGATTGCTAACGCGCAACGGAAGAAGGCCGAAAGACAAGAGAGCATTGCCATAGCTAATGCGGAACTGGCTCAGAAAAATGAGACGCTGGCGGTAAAAAACTACAATGAGGCCGAGCAGCAGAGACAGGAGGCTGAGCGGCAAAAGCTGGAGGCTGAACGGCAAAAGCTAGAGGCTGAGCGGCAGAAAGGAATCGCAGAAATGAACGAGATGCTGGCCAAGGACAACGAGAGGGAAGCCAAGGAAAACGAGTTGGAGGCTAAGCGACAAAAGGGAATTGCCGACCAAAACGCCGCGCTAGCCAGGAAGAACGAAGCGGAAGCAAGAACTCAACAGGCTCTGGCGGAAGAGCGAGCCCGACAAGTTGAATTGGGTGTTTACCAATCGCAACTGGCCCTGGCACTCGGGCGGGTCGAGCAAAACAATCTGGCTGTTGCAGATGCAACCCTCGATCAACTCTTGGATGACAATGCTTACCAGTCTTTGATGCAAGCCCAGAAGCAGCCCTTGGTCCGAAACTGGGCTTGGCGTCGCATCAACCTCCTGAGCAACCGAGAATTGTTGACGGATCAGCCCTTCGGAGATCAGTTGACCGCCGTGGGCTTCGCAGCCAAGGCAAACTTGGGTGCCATCGCCGTGCGTTCCCAAGAAGGCGGTGAAATCCATCTCGTCGAGCTGCGGGACAAGCAACTTCAATCCATTGGCACTCCGCTCAAAACCGATGTTCCTGTAGACGGTCTGACACTAGCACCAGACGGCAGTGAAATCATCTACTCACTCGAGACGCCCAGCGGTGGCAGCACACTCTATCGTTGGCTTTGGAGAAGCAGCGATCAGCCCGCCGCAGTAGCACAAAGCGGCTCCCGCAATCAGGGTCCTCTCAACGCCATCTATCCGAGACAAGGCACGATTCAAGCGGTTGCCGTGACCGAGAACCATGTGATCGGTGGCATCAGCTCGGGCATGTGGGTCTGGAAACGCAATCAAAACAATTGGCAATCCAGCAGCCCAACGCGAGTAAAACGCATCCGCGGGAAGCTGGTCTCGATTCAGTTGATCGAGGACAACCAAGCGCTGGTATTGGCTGAACTGAATCAGGACCACGTGGTGCATCTGTTGCGGATCAATGAGTCTGCGTCGGAGGAAGATGGCATTTCGGTTGAGGTGCAACTGCTTTCATTCGATACTTCGGCTGACGGCAGCTTTAATCCTAGTCTTCTAAGCGCGGTAGCTTACAGCCAGGGCAGAATCATTTTGGGAACTTCCGAGGGACGTCTTTATACGAGTCCACTACAAATCTCAGCGAACAGCGACCTGCCAACTCAAATTGGACCAGACTTCGTGGAAGTGCTGCCGCAGCGTCATCAAAGTGAAATTCGCTCAATTCAGGTACATCCCGATGGAACTCTGCTAACGACTGCGTTTGAACCGGCTGTATACGTGTGGAAGGTGTCCGAGAATCAGCAGGCCGGCTGGAGCTTCGATACGGACTTAATCGGCATCCAGGAGAATGTCGGCGGGGCGTCGTTTATGGTCAGCTCCTCCTTGGTGCTAGGCATGAGTGAAGGTGGGCAGGCAATCGTTTGGGATGTGACGCGACAGAAGCAGCGACGGCGGATGCATCGGATCGCCCAAGATGGGCGTGCCGTCAACTATGAAGCGCCGGTGATCGATGTCGCGATTTCCAGTGACAATCGACGCGCGGTCTCTATCGACCGCACAGCTCGATTAGATACATGGGATCTGCAGAGCGGGAAGACTTTGGCAGATGCCAGCCAACCCACCTTCAGCTTTGTAGGTCACACTCCGGGTGCAACATTCTCCGACATGGCCTTGGATACGACGTCCAACACGATGGTCACGTCAGCCCAGTTGCCGACAACCGTCGGCGGAATAAATTCTGGCACGAACTGGGAGTTCTGTCGTTGGGATCTGCAAACGGGTGAAATGCTGGATCGCTGGAATGGTAGCCAAGACCAGTTCTCCGGACGCCAGGTGTCCGTGATCGACCAGGGTAAGTTGATACTTTATTCGAGCGATGCCAGTCCTCGAGCCATGATCAGAAAAATGGCCGATGGCAACGTCCCAACGTTTGAAAGCGCTGCCATCGGTGGCGTATTGTTCGCGGTTAGTAATCCTGCGTCACCACAGCAGGCGATGATTGTGAAGAGCAATGGGGCCGTGGCCGTTTTCGATTCCAACTCCAATGACTACGTCAGCATGTTGGACCAGAGTCAGCGAGATCGCATTCTGGCGGATCGCGACGTCGCCCTGTTGGGCGAATGGGCGCCAACTGGCGATCGCTTCTATTTGGTCTGGGCGTCGGGAGGCATTACCGAATTCGCATGGGATCAGCTGCAGTTGGCGATTGTGCGTGATGTACGCAATCCAGAATCCATGCAGCGATTAGGCTTGAGCCTTGCGTATGAGGAATCCTCCGAAGGCAGAGCTGGCAGCTACCGACTGCAATCGCGTTGGCAGGTCGATCTCAAACTTCGGCAGACAGATGGTATCAATCTTGTTTATCTGGCGACCCGTTTCCCCGGTCCTGAGGGCAGCACGCGACTGACGCGCATTGCCTTTCCGATGGACAACAGAGAGCCGATTGCCACCAGCGTTGAGGGCAAATTTCCGCGCGGCCATATTTACCTGACCGATGAAGAAATCCCCCAACTGCAGGGAAGTTCCATGACTCGCCTGCCTGTTCCCATCAATCGCATTGTTGGAGTTCGCACTCTGGGCTCCGACTTGTTCGTCGCTTCCCAGGACGGAACTGTTTTTCGGCAATCCCCAGACGATAAGATCACGGCCTTTGGTGCCCCGCCTGTCGTTGCGGCTACCAGCGACGCCGACGTTTCCAGAGTAGTGCTACTGCATGAAGGTGGAATCCTGTCGCAGGCCCGTTGGAGCGGAGACACATGGAGTTGGTCCCAGCTACCGACCACCGCGGCCGGTGCTCAGGATGTTGCCCTGTCTCCGAACGGCGAGGCACTGTTAATTCGCTACGCAGACCCGCAGCAGGGTGATTTCGAACTGCGTGTGTTCCGCGGCACAGAAATGGTTGCCTCGGAGATAACAGAAGCAATCTGCGGCACATGGCTGGACAATGATCGACTGGCTTTGGTAATGCGGAACGGGGCGGTAACGATCTGGAAGGAACAAGACACACAACAGGTGGGTTCACTGCCGGCCGAGACCAACATCCGTCCTATCAGTATCCAGAAGTTTGTCGAACCGTGGGCTGATGATCAGAAGCCCGCTAGCGAGTGGCTCGTCGTCTTCACGGTTTCAGATCTCGGTAAGCGAGCCAGCTACCTGCCTCTGAATCCGGAAGCGGAAGTCGAACAGCCTGAAGCTCTCGCATTGAGTCCAGAGACGACTCGAATTTCCTGCTCGCCGCGGGAGGGGATCCTGGTTGCGGGCGAGGCAACTGGCGGCTTGACGGTTTTCTTCGCGGCCCCCAGTCTAGCCGAGCCCGGCACCGAACTGTTCTCATTGGAAGGCCATTCTGGTGCTGCGATACAGTCCATCTCTTTCTCACCCGACGGCAAGACTTTGGTTTCGACGGACTCGCTCAGCCGACTCTATGGTTGGCTGTCCGAAGATCCACTGGCCGGAGTAAGTACTACTTTGGACACAGTCTTGGGAGAGCCAGCTGACACCATACGCTGAGCAATCGCCACGCCGCCCTTTATTGCTGTTTTTGAAAGGCAAGAATGAGACAATG
>JANSWS010000444.1 GCA_024743355.1 bacterium | reverse complement strand
GAGGTCAGCTTACTGCTTACTGCTTACTGCTTACTGCTTACTGCTTACTGCTTACTGCTTACTGCTTACTGCTTACTGCTTGCACCGGCCCGTGTGCTAGCGCACGGCGGCTGATGTTTAGTTGACCTCTTTTCTCTCCGCTTGATACCGAAACTCTGCACGAGTTTCGCTACAGGCCTACTCTCCCGGCTTTTCTAGCCACTCTTTCTTTCTCGCTTCTCTTTCGCCTCGCTTCGGCCTGAAAGGCCCATAACATTCCAGCCCAGGGCAAGGTCATGCCTGACCAATCGCGCAGCGCGCGTAGAGCATGGCCGCCGCCCTGGGTTGGCAGCGAAATCCCTCCATCGCCCTGAAAGGGCACAACACAGATAGATAACTTGGTTCCTGTGACATCCATCCTGAAACCTTAAGCCCAAGTTTCACACTGATGCCGAAACTCTGCACGAGTTTCGCTACAGGACTGCTCTCCCGGCTTTTCTCTCCATCCGGGCGAGCGTCGAATCTCCACGCTCTGGCGAGCGTAGCTACGGATGGCTTTTCTAGCCTCTAGCAACTAGCCACTAGCTTCTTTTTTTATTCCGATGCAAAGGCGACGTCGAAGCCGGACTCGCGGAGGACGGCTAGGCGACGGGCTTGGTCGAGGTCGCTGCTGACCATCTCGTCGATCATCTCATCCAAGGTAATCTTGGGCGTCCAGCCCAATTTCTCCTTGGCTTTGGTGGGATCGCCCAGCAAGGTATCGACTTCGGTGGGGCGGAAGTACTTGGGATCGACACACACGATGGTCTTGCCGACCAACGATTTCAGGACTTCTTCCTCTTGCTTGTTCTTGGTGGCATGCAATTCGACATCGGCCACCGTCCCCGACTCGTCGACCCCTTCGCCCGACCATGACAAATGCAGGCCCAGTCGCTTGGCGGTGCGATCGATGAAGTCGCGTACGCTGGTTTGCACTCCGGTCGCGATCACGAAGTCCTCGGCGCTCTCTTGTTGCAGCATCAGCCACTGCATCTCAACATAATCGCGGGCGTGTCCCCAGTCCCGCAAGGAATCCAGGTTGCCCATGTACAAACAATCCTGCTGTCCCAGAGCGATATGCGCCAAGCCGCGGGTGATCTTGCGAGTCACAAAGGTCTCGCCGCGTCGGGCCGATTCGTGATTGAACAGGATGCCGTTGCACGCATACATGTCATAGGCTTCGCGGTAATTGACCGTGATCCAGTAGGCATACAGTTTGGCTACCGCGTAGGGAGAGCGAGGATAGAAGGGCGTCGTTTCCTTCTGCGGCGTTTCTTGCACCAGTCCGTAGAGTTCCGACGTCGAGGCCTGGTAGAAACGCGTCTTCTTCTCCAATCCCAGAATGCGGATGGCTTCCAGCAGTCGCAACGTACCGATGCCATCCACGTCCGCCACGTATTCCGGCGAGGCGAAGGAGACCGCCACGTGACTCATCGCCCCCAGGTTGTAGATTTCATCCGGCTGAATTTCCTGCACGATACGGATCAGATTGCTGGTATCGCTCAGGTCGCCGTAGTGCATGATGAAAGTCGGATCGTCATGCGGATCCTGGTAAATATGATCCACGCGATCCGTATTGAAGCTTGACGCTCGGCGTTTGATCCCATGCACCTCATAGCCCTTCTCCAGCAGCAGTTCTGCCAGATACGAACCATCCTGGCCGGTAACACCCGTTACAAGAGCTTTCTTCTTCATTGTGTGATCCTCAGAGATATCGAAAATAATTTTTTGAACAGCTTATACGAAAACCATTAGCCGGTCGGCGTGAGGCGTGTGGGAATTCTATCAGCCGCATCGCGCTAGCGAACGGGCCAATTTAGCGGCGAGAAGCGAGAAGCGAGCGGCGAGAAAAGCCAAAACCGATTTTGTAGCGAAACTCGTGCAGAGTTTCGGTTGTTATCCCTGCACCGGATCTCGACACTCGGAAAACCGTTCGGAGAACCGTACCACACTCAGGCAAAATCCTGCTCTTTTCTCGCCACTTGGTTAGACCGAAACTCTCCACGAGTTTCGCTACGCCCTGTCTTCCGGCCTTTCTAGCAACTAGCAAACTAGCTTCTCTCCCCAGTGCGGAACGCACGACAGGACTTAGCCTTGGACTTTAGTCCAAGGAAGTATGCCAACCCCTAATCCGCCAGTCGCGAATGCGACGACAGGAAAGGGAACCAAGGATGATTTCCAAACGAACTCCACATCTCGAACCAGCATCGATTCGCATCTCCACACTTTTTACGGCACACACGACGCATTAAGGCCCCGGGCAAGGATTATGCCGAAAACAATCTAACGCAGTTCATCGGGCGCTTAAGCGTGCTGAATCGCACCCGGAGATGTTCGTGGTAGTCGGACGGCAAGTCAAATCGACAGTACTAGCGAGCTTCGCTGATGTGTGGGGCAGGTGTGGTTGCGGCAGAAAGCAGCAAGCAGCAAGCGAAAGAAAGCAACTCTACTTGCCGAGTTCTAGAATTTGACCCGCTCAGCGACGAACAGTCGCACGAAAAATAGATCCGGAAACGATCGATCGCGGATCGAAAAGCCCGAATCGCTTGAGAGGGTGACGAGGTCGGCTTCGCCAATGCCTGATCTAATCAGCACGCTTGGCAGCGGCAGTAGCTGCTGGCCCGTTTGCCAGCAGGGCGTCTACATAAAGCTGAGCGTTAGCGGGAGTATAGTGCGCAGAAGCTTCTCTTGAGTTGCGTCTATATTCTGCGAGTCGGTCTTGGTCTGCAAATAGCCTTTCGATTGCCTCCGCAAGCGCGACTGCGTTGCGAGGATCGACTCTTACTCCCATATCGTGCTTGTGGACCAAGTCTGAGAGTTCACTATCCTCTGGAGCAAGGGCAATGATAGCGGAACCGGCGGCCATGGAACTGTACGTCTTACTGGGTGTCGACACAGTGGCGGACGCAGCATCCAAAGTCACAATGGCAAGGTCGCCGCTGGCAAGTGAATACGGAAAGGTCTGATCATCAGAAAACGGCAGTAACGAAACGTTTGTCAGCTCGTACTTTGAAATCAGTTCTCGCAGCAACGGCTTCTGCTCGCCATCACCGATTAGTAGGAAGTAGAGGTCCTTGCGGCCGACAAGCACATTCGCCGCCTCGACGATCGTGGAAACGTCGTGCGTCTTGCCAAAATTTCCCGAGTAGAGAATGATTCCTCTGTCCTGCAATCCAAGATTCGCAAGAAAGGGATTTTGTTCCTTTGAGATGGGGCGCAAACGTCGGTTATCTGCCCAGTTGTGTATTACTCGAATACGCTCCCTATCGTCGCAATACGGCAGCAAAGCATCCCTCATCCTCTCACTGATAGTGAAGATTGAAGTGGCATGACGAAAGCTCAGTTTGTTGAGATAACGCCATAAACTGGTGATGGGATTTCGGGAGTCGACGGCACCGACTCCGATGGCGGCATCCGGATAAATATCGAAAATCAGAAGGTGATACGGGATTCCGCGTAGGTAAAATAGAGCCAATGCGGTGAAGAGATTGAAAGGAGGGTTCGTGATGGCAAAGACTTCAAAAGGCTTTCTGGCGAAAGAAAGCTCGAGGAGCGTGCGGCTTGAAAATCGCAACCAGGTCCACATCCTTGTTAGCCGGCTTGCGCGATTGTAGCCGCAGCGTAATCGTACCACCACGCTCGCATTTGGGCAGCTGAGATGTGGCGATTTTGTCCCGCAATACACGACTGGACTGCAGCCGGCGTCTGCAAATGCGTTGACAATGTCAACCGTGGTTGGCCCCAAAAATTGATTTAGGACGATGAGTTGAGCACTGTTGTGCATCCAATCGTGATTATCAAAAAGCAACAGAAAGATTCGAAAATAGAATTTAGCTTGCTATTTGCGGTCGAGTGCGAGCCCGGCTAGTCTTCAAAAGTGAGAGCGGAGAGCATTCGTGACAGGTATTGTTCTTCTGTAAATTCTCTTAAGTATTTCTCGCGGGATTGACGGCTCATGTCTGAGTAGTTCTCGGTAGTACAGCTCATCGCTTGGCTGAGGTAATCTGCCAGCGTTGTGGCTGTGAAGTCGGTATTCATTAACCACCCCGATTTCCCATCGTCGACTTCTTCTGGTATTCCAGCATGGCGAGTGCTGATGACAGGAGTTCCTGAGGCCATCGCCTCGATAATTGAAATCGGCTGTCCTTCCCATGGGTAAACGGTTGGCAAGATGAGAAAATGAGCATCGCGAAGTAGTTTGCATTTATTATCTCCAGCCACTGTTCCATGATAGCGGGCGAACGAAACCATCGGTTCCATAGAGACTTCATGCTTAAATCTTTCTTCATCGCTGATGGTGCTCTCGGCAGACGGTGCCTCCGAAACACTGGAAAGGAATGCGCCGCAGAAATCGACATGAAACCGATTTTGTCCACGTTGCACGAGCGTTTTGCACGCTTCGAATAGAACCATATAACCTTTCGATTGCATCATGTTTGAAAGATACAGAAATTTCCAGGGTTGACTCTTCTTTGGAATCTCTTTGGGAATCCAAAATGGTGTGCCGTTGTCCGTGGATACCCCATTAGGCACGACACAGATGGACGTTCGATTGTTCAGAAATGCGAATTGATCGCGCAGCAGTTCTCCTAGCACGATGATTCGATCAGCACGACCTAAGGTGTTTCGGATAAGCCACTTTAGAGGTCTCGCGCTGTGCGCGTAAAAATCACGATATCCTCCACCGTGCAAATGAAGAACGACGCGGCGTCTTAATAGAAGGGCACACCAGATAAGGAGAAAATCCTTGACGAAGCCAGGTTTCGAGGTAGATATAACTAGGTACATCATGCTCACGCGAGGCATGATCAGGTAACTCTTCAAAACCTGTTTGAGAATTTCATAGATTCGTCCGACTCGCATGGCACCGGAAACAGGCGTTCCGTTGCCTGTCATGTCGATTTGGAACACATGTGTTCCCGACTCGATGAGAAAATCCGCGAGAAGGTCGAAGGCGACCGCCGCCCCGACAATTGCATTGCCCACCTTGGGGCCGACCATAAGTAGTTTCTTGACACCCAACTGGGTGTGCTCGTCGCATCGAACAGTTACTGAGTAATCTTTCTTGAGAATCTCATTCTTGGTTATTCTCATGGAGTCTATCACTTATAGCCATGGCTTTGTGCACGTAGGGCGACTGAAGTGTTGCAACATCAGCGGGATATGCCGCTCCTAGTTAACTCTTCAAGAAGACAACTTCCCCGATAGACCTTGACCCCGCCCATCAAAGTGGAGCTATTTGTTTGCTAGCACGTATTCAAGTGCTTTGCGAAATCCATCGACCATCTTATCAAGCGTTGCCCATTTGTGTGCTGTTTCCCAAGCCCCTTGAGCCAGCTCATGTCGAAGTGAATCGCTGCCCAAGAGCTCCGCGAGTTTAGACGCGCAAGATTCCGGATCGGAATGCTCAAACAGTAAGCAGTTTTTCCGATCTTGCGCATATATGGCCTCTGGATTATGTTTGCTGAAATCGTTCCCCATCACGACCGGCAACCCATATCCAAACGCATGAAGAATACTCAACCCAATATTCGATGGATAAATAAAAGCAGCGGAGGACTTGAAGATAAAGCATAACTTCAACGGGTCATAAATTGGTCCTAGCAAGCGGACTCGATCGGCGACGCCAGCTTTGGCGGCAATGTCTTGCAGCTCCTTTGAAATGTCGTCGGGATCGTCACCAACGATTAGTAGTTTAGAATCGGTGAATTCTACTGGAAGATAGCTCAGCGCTTTGATTGCGACGTCAAGTTGGTTGCCATGCTGCAGGCGGGACACGAATAGTAAGTTATTTCCGAGAAGCTCTTCCTCGGTTCTAAAGGCGAGAAGAGCGTCATCGGTACAAATTGCGAGACTCTCCAAGGTTTTTGTCTGATCAATTGCATTTGGTGCCACGAATACACGTAAGTTCGGATGCTCTTGTCGAACTGAAACGGCCGTTTTGTCGTCATACAGCACAACGGCGTTTGCAAGTCTTGCGACAAAATTGCGTATAGTGGTCCGCCAACCGGCGGGAGACTTGGAAAAGCCATGTCCCCACAAGACAACCGCCTTGCGAGTCAAACGACAGACGAGAAGGCTTGGCAGCAGAAATACAAATCGAGCATTCCAATTCAGAACTAGCACATCGTAGTCCCGGCGCCATGCGAGTTGCAGCTGATGTGGCTGGAGAAAAATCGTGCCAAAAAGTGGTAGTCTTAGCTGGAGCCAAAACGTACGTACT
>JANSWS010000342.1 GCA_024743355.1 bacterium | reverse complement strand
TTGCGCTACTTGAGAGGTCAATTGTCGATTGTTGGCGTCCAATTCTTGTACACGTCGCTGCAAATCCAAAAGCTGCGGATTGGTTTGCTGCTGAGCAAAAACCGAATTGGGCCCGGTGGTGGGCGCTTGTATCAGCGCCGGAGCTTGGGCGGCAGGCGGAGGCTGAGTCGCTGCAACGGGAGCAGCCGCCCCCATCGTGGCCGGCGGATAGGGAGTTGGTGGAGGTGGATAGGGGTTATTCTTGCAGCCAACCGCTAAAGCCATTGCCGCCAGCAGCCAACCCGCAGCGAGTCTGGCTTGCCTTTCGCAGGCAATTTGGATTCGGGTTGTTCTCACCAACGTGGTCATCTACTGCGTCTGGTCCTTCTCCCGAAAACGTGGATCCGAGAAATCATTACTCGGCTCCTCGGTCAAATCTGCTACTCCGGCTGGTCCGACACACAGGAGCCTGCGATAGCCCCAGATTAACAATCCAGAGAAGATCAATAATCCAGAGACTTAGCCACTGCGCTAAACGGTAAAGCCCATGGGCCGACCTGCGAACCGCTACGGTTTTCATTGGCAGCCCTCAATGAGCCTTGTACAAGGTCCAGCGCGGGAGGGTAGTACTGAATCTCAGTGTGCGGCAATACCAGTTTGGCAACGCTATCATTGCAGTCACGCGAGGACGAACATCGGACTTCTAACCAAGGCGAAAGGAACAGTCGGTCCGCAAATCAGGACCCCTTGAGGGATTCGTAAGCTTGCGGCACCATGATCCCGCTGCTCGGTGCTCATCGCTGGGGCTAGGAAGCTATCCGTAAACCGTTAGCCGCTTTGGCATTAGCCGCGGGTCTCTTCGGTCTTCGGCCAGTTTCTTGGCGTCCATCCGAGCCGGTCCCATTGCGTCTCGCCCTATTCATCGATCATTGGAATTCTCCATGGAAGCCGGAATTGTCGGCTTGCCGAATGTTGGCAAGAGTACTTTATTCAATGCGTTAACAAGTACCCAAGGTGCGCAAGCTGCGAACTATCCTTTCTGCACGATAGAACCCAATGAGGGCATCGTGAGCGTTCCAGATGACCGATTGGACCGGATTACGCAATTCATCCATCCCAAGAAAGTAATTCCGGCAATCCTCAAGCTGGTCGATATCGCGGGCATTGTGAAGGGTGCCAGCGAGGGACAGGGCCTGGGAAATAAGTTCCTCAGTCATATCCGTCAGGTCGACGCGATCCTGCAAGTGGTGCGTTGTTTCCAGGACGACGATGTCATCCATGTGAGCGGCCAGGTAAACCCGGTCGCCGACATGGAGACGATCGAGATGGAATTGATGCTGGCTGACATGCAAACGCTCGAGAATGCCCTTCCCAAGGCCGAGCGAACGGCTAAGAGCGGCGACAAAGAGGCAAAACTGCGAGTTTCCGCGATCCAACGTTGCCAACAGCATCTCGATCAAGATAAGCCCTTGCGGACCCTGGAAATGCCCGAGGCTGAAGCCAAAGAGATTAGTAGCTACGGGTTGATGACAGCCAAACCTATCCTGTACATCGCCAACGTCGATGAAAACGATCTGGAGGGTCGCGGCGAGCTGGCCCAGGCGGTGCGCGAATACGCGGAAAAAGCAGGAGCGCACGTTGTTCCCGTGTGCGCCAAGCTGGAGGCGGAACTGGCCGAATTGGAAGAGCCAGATCGAGGAGAGATGCTCGAATCGCTGGGGCTGCACGAACCGGCTTTGGCTACCGTTGCCCGCGAAGCCTACCGCACCTTGGGTTTGCAAAGCTACTTCACCGCGGGCGAAAAAGAGGTCCGAGCCTGGACAATTCCGGTGGGAGCCACAGCTCCCGAGGCCGCGGGCGTCATTCACAGCGATTTTGAGCGTGGCTTCATCCGCTGCGAAGTCTATCGTCTGGATGAGCTGGAAACGTATAAGTCGGAGAAAGAAATTCGCAACGCGGGTAAGCTAAGAACCGAAGGCAAATCCTACGTGGTTCAAGATGGCGACATCTGCCACTTTCTATTCAACGTCTAGACGATGGTGCGGAACAGGGAGCATCTTGCCGAGGTGAGCAAAGAGCAGCGCTTTGTCGGTGCCCGCCTGCGGCCCCCGAAACCCCAGCGACCACCATTTCCGCTAGAATAAGGACTTCCGCTTTCCTGGCCGGAGAGCCCAGGCTTTGTCTCATACATACTCGCACGGTTCCCACAACCGAGTTTTCCCCAAGCGTGTTTCCTCCGACTAGACAGCTCGGGGAGCTCTACGCTCACAGGGTCTTGAGACAAAACCAAAGCTTCCCATTGTGAACGGCCGCGGATGTAACCAACATCAATCAAAGCTTCAGGTAGGGAATTATTCACCATGACATGCTGTTCGTTAGCACCCCGCTATCTCATGTTGTTGCTTGGCGTACTTTTGGCTGGAGGCGTGATCTTGGCGATCAATCAACCGACGTCCGTGGCTCACGAACAGGGCGAAAAGGTGCTGCGACACGTAGTGATGTTCCAATTCAAAGAGTCTTCATCGGAAGCGGATATCCAGGGAGTGGTCGATGCATTCCGCGGACTGCCGGCTAAGATCTCAGAAATCAGCGACTTTGAGTATGGCGTCAACAATAGCCCGGAAGGATTGAACGATGGCTTGACGCACTGCTTCCTCGTATCGTTTCGGAGTGAAGAAGATCGAGCCAAGTATTTACCTCACCCCGCGCACAAGGCCTTTGTAGAAGTTCTTAAACCCCATTTGGAAAAAGTGACTGTCATCGACTACTGGGCCGCGGAATAATCGCGTTGGCGGAATCGCTTCGTCGATCATCCATCAACCGAAAATCTTCGTAGTATTGCTATAACTGCCGCCGCGACAGAAGCTAGAAACCCGCAGCGGGTTCGTCATCAGTCTGCATTGCGAGTGATCCAGGCGGGGTCCTCAACGCCACGATTGCCAGGCACAACCGATATTCCAGTGCATGGAAACAGGGCTATGAATCTCCGCCGATTCGCTTGGGTCACGGATCCACACTTAAACTTTGTCGATCTCAATCGCTTTGAACGGTTTGCCAACGAGTTAACCGAGCAACCGATCGACGGCATTCTGCTGACAGGCGACGTGTCAGAGGCGGAGGATGTTATTTGGCAGATTCGACGCATGGTCGAACATACTGGCAAACCTGTCTACTTTGTGCTGGGCAATCACGATTTCTACCACAGTTCCATCGATCTGGTCCGCTCGAGCGTCGCCACCAGCTGCAAAGCGGACCCGAGAATGGTCTATTTGACGGGCGCCGAACCAATTTTGCTGTCCAACGATTGGAGCCTATGCGGGGATGACGGATGGGCCGATGGCAGACTGGGCGATTATCACAGGTCGATGGTGCGTCTGAATGACTACCAGCAAATCTCCGACTTTGCCGGCCTGAGTCCTGCCATTCGTTTGCCCATTATTCGCCGCTTGGGGCTGACATCCGCCGTGAGAATTCGTCGCCAACTGGAAATCGCCCGACATGTTTCCCGCCGGAGCGTGGTGCTGACTCACATCCCACCCTTTCGAGAAGCGTGCCTGTACGATAGCAAGCCTGCGGACGATAACTGGGCACCCTTCTTCACCTGCCACAGCGTGGGTTGGATGCTACGGCGATTCTGTCAAAGGTTCCCGGAGCATCAAGTTCTGGTCCTGTGCGGTCATACTCATCATCAATGCGTGTCGCTTATCGCTGACAACTTGGTCGTGTGGACGGGCCATGCCGAGTATGCCGATCCCAAGGTCAATGCCTTTCTTGATCTAGCCCATCTAGATCTTACTGCGCCTGCAGCTTGGTTCAATGGACAAGCTCCCACGAGCAATGGAGTCGTCCGCCCAGCATGAAATCAATTTCTGCTTCTGCCTGGCCGTACGCGGCTTTGGTTCTTGCCGCACTGGTACTAGCCGTTTTTCAGCTGACAGCGATCGCTCGGAACAACTTGTATTCACTGCCCCCCAAGCCATTGGGAGATGGCCCAGAATACGAGAACCTGGCCTATCATGTCTGGCAGGGGAAAGGCTTTCGAGTTAACAACCAGGACCCTGGCTGGCGAACTGTATATGAGGCAAGTGCTGATGAATACAGCTTGCAATTGAATGCGGATCCGCGCGACATGCTATCCACTGGCAGACCGCCTTTGCTCCCGGCAATGATTGCGGGATGTTATTCGATATTCGGTCGCGGGCCCCTTGGATTTGCGGCAGTCCGCACCGTATCCGCCCTGCTCCTTGCCGTCGGTGGAGCCATGGCTGTGGGGCTGACGGCAATTTATCTGGCGGGGCTGCGAACAGCGCAGGGCAAACCCGCGATGTCCAAGACCGCGATTGCCGCAGGCGCGTTGACGACACTTCTGCTAATGGCATCGAATCGTACCCTGCGAGAATACGCGACGGACTTTCTGACTGAGCCCGTTGCATTCTTTCTGATGCAATGGTGGATTCTTTTGGCCGCAGCGCTAGCCTACAAAGCTAGCCAGAGATCGACCTTCACCACGGCGATTGGCTTGGGTGGCGTGTTGGGCTTGATGGTAATGGCGCGCTCGATTTTTGTGGTTTGGTTACCTGGCCTATGGCTATTGCTGCTCTTGGGCCTGCCAGGCTCACTCCGCAAGCGTACGCAGGTTGCTTCCCTGACGCTGCTCATGGCCTTGACTGTTTGCTTGCCATGGTGGGCCCGCAACATAATCGTCCTGGAGCAATGGATGCCGCTGGGCACACAAGGTCCCATTACATTGCTGGGTGGATATTCCGACGAAGCACTTGCTGCGGCCGGTGAGTGGCAATTCGCGCCTGAAATGCAACTCAGGGAAGAACTCAAACAGGATCCGCAGTGGTTGGCGGCGGAGAACGACATCCAGCGGGAAATCATTGTTAGTCAGACCGCTCGTCGTCGCTTGCGTGACTGGATCCAAACGCATTGGCAGGATCTCGGTGCGATGTTCTGGGGACGTCTGCTGACTCACTGGAATCCATATTCGGGGCGCAGCCTGATCTGGAAATTGCTGGCTTTGGCCGGTGTGGTTGGCGTTCTGAGCAGGGTCCGGCCAGGGATACCATCAAGCGGCGGCGACGACCCAAGATTTGAGAACATGCTGTGGATGATCAGCGTGTTGCTAATCGGACTACCGATTTTGAGCAGCCTGGTCGCCATGGGGCTGTACACAACCGGCGGTCGATTTCTGGTGCCCCTGTACGGTGTGATCTCCACGCTGAGCGGGATCGGCGCAGGCTGTGGGATCCAGGCAGGATGGCAGTGGATTCAGCGGCCCAGAGCTTGAAAAATCCGACTTTTCCCTGTGGCCGCCACTGTGAGCGCGATCTCCGGCTGTTTGGCCCAGCGGTATTTTTGAGTACTGCTTGCTGATCGGTTACGCTAACGAAATGCTCATCTTGGCTCGTTTCCCAGTCTGCCGACTGGCCTACGAAATCTTATCTGCTCCACGAGCGTCACTTCGAGTAATTTCCGCGATGTCCCAGATTCCTTGCCACGTGCCGCAATCGCAGGCCACAAGACTCCTGACCGGAATTTGCCCCAAGCAGGGTCTGACATGCCTTTTGTCTTGGTTCGTTCTGTTGACAGCTCTTTCAGGCACGACGCTGGCGCAAAAGGGCAAGAAAACCAAATTGCCTTCGCAGAAATTCAAGGGCTACGGCGGACTACCGGAATCGGTAAAGCAGCCATTGGGCGATCTTCCCAGCGTCGCAGCGGTCGATGACAGCCTGCGTCAGGAATGCCGCGATACAGCGGCCAGGATTGACGCGTTGGTGGAAGCCAGACTGGCCAAGGACGGGCTCACGCCCAACGCATTGGCGGAAGACTACGTGTTTGTGCGGCGTGTCTTCTTGGATAGCGTTGGCCGGATTCCAACGTTAGTGGAAACCAATAGCTATGTCAGTGAACCAGACCCACACAAGTCAGAACTGATTGTGGATCAGCTCCTGAGTTCCTACGGCTACGTAAGTCATATGTACAACTACTGGGCAAACATCCTGCGGGTGGTGGATCGTCCGGATCGCAACATACCCGCCTATGGCTATCGCGAATGGCTGAAGGAGCAGTTGCGACAGAACCGGCCTTACGACGAATGGGTCTACGACATGCTCACGGCCGAGGGCAAGATCTGGGAAAATCCCGCCGTGGGTTACACGCTCCGCGACTACGGCATGCCACTAGTCCATGTCGATAACACAGTTCGCGTATTTCTGGGAACGCAGATCGGTTGCGCCCAGTGCCATGACCATCCTTTTGACAAGTGGACTCAGAATGAGTTCTACCAGCTAGCAGCGTTTACCCATGGCACCCAATCACGAGAAAGCAATGGCACACCGGCCTTTGCCAACGGTAACCCGGTCAATCGAATACGCGAGCAAGCGAAAACTCGCAATGAAAAGGGGCTGACCGGGAATCTAAATCTGGTGGTGAACAGCAACATGTTCCGAGTTGCTTTTGATGGGAGGAAAAAACTCAAACTGCCCCACGATTATCGATATGACGACGCCAAGCCAAATCAGGTTGTTGAGCCCCATCTGCTGTGGGGAGAGATTCCGGTCGACGCACAAAAGCTTTCCAAACGCGAGCAATACGCGGCTTGGATAACCAGTCCGCAGAACAACAGGTTTGCCAAGACCATTGCGAATCGGCTGTGGAAGAAAGTCATGGGTGTGGGGCTGCTGGAACCGGTCGACAACATCACGGACGATAGCCTCAGTGCTAACGATGAACTCTTGGAGTTTCTGACTCGAGAGATGATACGCTTGGATTTCGACCAAAAGCAGTTCTTGCGGACGCTGATGTATACCAAGACCTACCAGCGGGTTAGCAGCGACTTTGATCCTTCGCAGAATGAGTTTTACCTTTTCCCCGGTCCCAGCTTGCGTCGCATGACCGCCGAGCAGATATGGGACTCGATTTTGACGATTGCGGTCTACAACCCTTACTCCGTGGAGTCGCCCAGTTCGCAGGAGATCGCCGAAGCCATGGATTTGAATTTGGCGATGGTAGATTACGGCGATGTGGAAAGAGTGGCCGAGAAATACGAGAGCCTGCTGAGCCCAAAAGCTCTTAATGAAATGAGTAAACCGGCCACTTACCGGCGACAGGTCTTAGTGCGTGCCTCTGAATTACCCTCACCCTTGCCCGCCGATCATTTCCTGCGTCAATTCGGCCAGTGTGATCGCGAAACGATTGAGGGAGACGAATCCCAACCGACGGTCCCTCAAATACTGACCATGTTCAATGGCCCCTTCACGCACATGATGCTGGAGGAGGGTTCGGTGATCTACGATGCACTCCTTCGCGCCACTTCGCCGCGGGACGCCATGAATGTAATGTTCCTGACGATCCTTAATCGTCCGCCTACTTCGCGAGATCGCGATGTGGCTATGCAGGAGATTTCACGCGGTGATCGCGCGATGGGATACGGAAACGTGATCTGGGCTTTGATCAATACTCGCGAATTTCTATTCATTCAATGATGCCTTATCGCCATTCCAGTCCGTTGGCAAGCAATCACGTGCAGCAACGTTCCCACCATCGGGTAGATCGACGGGAATTTATGTCGACCGCCGCCAAATCGTTGCTGGGAGTGAGTTGCGGCGGCGGGCTGACAAATTCGTCGCTCGGTCCCATCGCTCAGGCGGCCGAGCAAAATACGCTTGCAGGCAAGGCCAAAAGCGTCATCTACCTGTACATGACCGGGGCAATGAGCCATCTGGATACGCTCGACCCAAAGCCGGGCAGCGACAGCCAGGGTGATACACAGACCACGCAAACACGCGTACCCGGTGTCTTGATCTCAGATCGACTTCCCAAGCTGGCCTATTTGATGCACGGCATGGCGCTGATTCGCTCGCTGACAACCGAGACGGGAGCGCACGAGCAAGGCAAGTATCTGATGCACACCAGCTATAAGCCGATCAACTCCATTCGTCATCCAAGCTTGGGGGCCTGGACCCAACATCTGCTGGGAAAGGCTAACCAGGATTTGCCGGGCAACGTCCTGGTGGGCTCTGGGGCCGGACATCCCGCGTCAGGTTTCCTGCCAGCAACCAACGCTCCGGTGCCGATCTCCAATCCAAAACAGGGACTGCAGAACACGAAAAACCCCAGTTATCTGACGGAGAATCAGTTTCGGCGGCGCATGTCTTTGGCCAATCAGTTCGATGCCAAGTTCAAAAGCAATTATGACAGTAAACTGGTTGAAGCGTACGACGAGACCTACCGTGAAGCCGTGCGACTAATGGGATCTAACGAACTTTCGGCCTTCAATATTGAACAGGAAAAGCAAGAGATCCGCGACTTCTATGGAGACAACGCGTTCGGCCAGGGTTGCCTGCTAGCGCGAAGACTTGTTGAGCGGGGTGTGAGATTCGTCGAAGTCGAATATGGCGGCTGGGACCATCACAATGATATTTATTCCCGCTTGCCAGACTTGGCTGCTAACCTCGACAATGCCCTGGGCGCGCTTCTGCGTGATCTGGCATCCAAAAGCATGCTTGACGAAGTGCTGGTCGTATTGACCACCGAGTTTGGCAGGACTCCCAAAATCAACGAGAACGCGGGCCGCGATCATCACCCGGGTGCATTCTCCGGATTGATGTGCGGTGCGGGAATTCAGCCTGGCGTATATGGTAGCTCTGATAGTCGTGGCTACTCCGTTGAATCAGACGCAGTCTACCCGGAGGATTTTAACGCAACCATTGCTCAGGCTCTGGGCTTACCCTTAGACCAGGAATTCTACGCCCCCAACGGCAGGCCATTTCGAATTTGCAATCATGGAAC
>JANSWS010000132.1 GCA_024743355.1 bacterium | reverse complement strand
TTCTCCATCTAACTGCCGACTATATTAGCTCGTCGGATGACTTGAATCTATTCTGGGCGGAACGCCCAAAATCGATTGCAAGCACGCGAACCCGAAGGTCGACTCAACAAGTTACCTAACGCAAACCACGATCTACACCCTCCAGCCCACGCCAGCAGCGGGGCTTGTCGCAAGACCAGCCAAGCTCCTCAAAGATGTGGACTCAGGTAAAGGCATGTCTGGGGAATACAGAAAGCGTAGTGTGGCGCGGGCAAGCCAGTGCCACACAAATATATGTCTTCCGGTTAGTAGCTTGTAGCGAATCGCTATCCGCTGAAGCCAATCGAAGTATCCAATGCTCGCCGAGGAACTTCAGCTTCGATATGCGTTCACGCGTCTAGAGCGTGCAAGCTGGCAATTAACGGGCAAAAAACGGGCAAGCCCGTGCCATGCAAATACTTGTCTTACAGTTAGCAGCTCTCCCTGCTAGTCTACATGTCTACATGGACACGCGTTTGCTAGCTAAGGAAAGCTGGCTCAGGTTTCGTAGCCCAGATTGGGAGCCAGCCAGCGTTCGACCTCGCGCATGCTTAGGCCCTTGCGTTTGGCGTACTCTTGAACTTGTTCTTGAGTGACACGGTCCACGGCAAAGTACTTGGCTTGTGGGTGCCCAAAATACAACCCGCTGACGCTAGCCCCCGGCCACATGGCATAGGACTCAGTCAGGCGAACGCCCGTGTTTCGCTCGGCGTCGAGCAATTGGAACAGAGTGCCCTTCTCGGTGTGGTCGGGGCAAGCGGGATAGCCGGCGGCCGGTCGGATACCGCGGTATTCCTCTCGGATCAATTGTTCATTCGATAGGTCTTCCTGCGTGCCGAATCCCCAGGCACAGCGCGCCTGTTTATGCAAATACTCGGCGAATGCCTCGGCCAGTCGATCGGCAATGGCTTTCACCATAATCGCATTGTAATCGTCATGCTGCTTTTCAAATTCCTGGGCGAATTCGTCGGCTCCATCACCGGCGGTGACTACAAAACCGCCTAGATAATCTTCCCGGCCCGAGTCCAAGGGTGCGATGTAATCCGCCAACGAGCGGAAGTCGGATTGGCCCTTGCGTTCCCACTGCTGACGGAGGAAGTGGAAGCGTGTCAGTTCCGAATCGCGTTTCTCATCACGATACAGAACCACGTCGTCCCCCTGGCTGGCCGCTGGCCAGAATGCGTAGGCCGCATGCGCGCGGACCCGCTTGTCAGCAATCATGGTCGCCAGCAATTCCTGCGCGTGGGCGAATAATTCACGGGCCTGCGGGCCGTACGTTGCATCATCCAGAATCTTGGGGTATTTGCCACGCAATTCCCAAGACGAAAAGAAAGGTGACCAGTCGATGTAGTCCACCAACTCGCCTAAAGGTAGATCGCGAATAACTTGCACCCCAGTGAAACTGGGTTTGGGAATATCCAGTTCCTGCCAATTGGATTGGAAGCGTTTCTCAAAAGCCTCATGATAGGGAACCAGTTTTACTTGCCGAGCTTTGTAGCTCTCCACCAGTTCTTGTTGCAACTGACGATTTTGGGTGTTGAACGATTTGCGGGCATCCTGGCTGCATAGTTTCTCGACCACACCCACGCTGCGCGAAGCGTCCAGGACATGCACCACTTCGTGTTCGTAGTGCGGAGCGATCTTCACCGCCGTATGCTTGGCGCTGGTCGTCGCACCGCCGATCAAGAGCGGAATGTTCAGACCCAATCGCTGCATCTCCTTGGCCACATGTGTCATCTCGTCCAGGCTGGGAGTAATCAGACCGCTCAATCCGATCACATCAACTTGCTCTTGGGCGGCCGCTTCCAAAATACGATCGCAATGCACCATGACTCCCAAGTCTACGACTTCGAAGTTGTTGCAGGCCAGGACCACGCCGACAATATTCTTGCCGATGTCGTGCACGTCACCCTTGACGGTAGCCAGCAGGACCTTGCCACGACCTGAGTTAGCGGCCAGCCCAGCCTCGGCTTTCTCCTGCTCCATGAAGGGTGTCAGATAGGCCACGGCTTTCTTCATTACTCGAGCCGACTTTACCACCTGAGGCAGGAACATCTTTCCAGCGCCGAACAGATCGCCAACGACACTCATGCCGTCCATCAGCGGACCTTCGATCACCTCCAGGCACTTGGAGCATTGCTGACGGGCCTCTTCGGTATCTTGCTCAATGAATTTATCGATGCCTTGAATCAGGGCGTGCTTCAAACGCTCGGAGACGCTGGCTTCTCGCCACGCAAGATCTTCGGTGCTACTCTTCTTGCCCTTGGATTTGACGGTCTCTGCGAATTCCAGCAGCCTCTCCGTAGCGTCCGGCCGACGATTTAGCAGTACGTCCTCAACGCGTTCCAGCAGGTCTTTGGGAATTTCCTCGTACACCGCCAGCTGTCCCGCATTGACAATGCCCATGTCCATACCGGCTTGAACGGCGTGGTAGAGAAAGGCGGAATGCATGGCCTCGCGGACGTAATCATTTCCGCGGAACGAGAAGCTGATATTACTGACTCCTCCACTGACCTTGGCTCCCGGACAAACCTGCTTGATCCGACGCGTGGCTTCGATGAAGTTGACAGCGTAATTGTCGTGTTCCTCGATACCGGTGGCGACGGTCAGAATATTCGGATCGAAAATGATATCTTCGGGCGGCAGGGAGATTTCCTGGGTCAGCAAATCGTAGGCACGCTTGCAAATGCGGACCTTTTCGTCGGTCTCGGTGGCTTGCCCCTGTTCGTCAAAGGCCATGACCACGCAGGCCGCGCCGTAGCGGTGAACGAGCTCCGCTCGTTTCAGGAATTCGGGCTCGCCATCTTTGAGACTGATCGAGTTGACAATCGAGTTGCCTTGGGTGTTCTGCAGGCCGGCCTCCAGAACTTCCCATTTACTGCTGTCAATCATGACCGGTACGCTGGCGATATCGGACTCACCCGCAATCAGACGCAGGTATTTGGTCATCGCCTCGGGGCCGTCAAGCAATGCATCGTCCATGTTGATGTCGATGACACTGGCGCCACCCGTGACCTGTTGGCGGGCTACTTCCACCGCGTCCTCGAACAAGTCGTTTCGGATGAGTCTGGCAAAAGCTCGCGAACCGGTCACGTTGGTTCGTTCGCCAATCATCAGGAAGTTGGCATCCGGTCTTAGGGAAAGAGGCTGAGTTCCACTCAGACGCGTGTAGACCGGGATATCGGGAATGCGGTGTGGTTTCATGCCGGCGATCTTATCCGCGATCGCACGGATGTGGTCCGGAGTCGTGCCGCAGCAACCGCCTAGAATATTCACCCAGCCGTTGCTCGCGAACTCTCCCACCAGTTCCGCCATGGGCTTCGGCCCCAGGTCATATTGACCCATTTCATTGGGCAGTCCCGCGTTGGGATAGCAACTGATATTGGCGCTTGATATCTGCGACAACTCCTCGATGAGCGAACGCATCTTCTCGGGGCCCAACGCGCAGTTCATACCCACGCTGAGCACCGGAAAATGGCTGATCGCGTTCCAAAACGCCTCCACGGTCTGACCGCTGACAAAGGTCCGTCCACCAGCGTCGAAAGTAGCGCTGACCATGACCGGCACTTCATTACCGGTTTCCGCGAAATAACGACTGATGGCAAACAGACAAGCCTTGAGATTCAAGGTGTCGATGACAGTTTCCGGCAGCAGCAGATCGACTCCGGCTTCGACTAGGGCTGCCACCTGCTCGTAATACGAATCGCTCATGATCTGAAAGGTCGTATTGCGATAGGCGGGATCATCCGGGTCGGTACTGATGGCGGTCTGCCGGGCCGTTGGCCCGATACTGCCAGCCACGAATCGAGGTTTGTCCGGAGTCTTCTCGGTGAATTCGTCGGCTGCCTGGCGAGCGCAGGCAACGGCGGCAGCATTGATCTCCCGCACCAACTCATGCGGCAGCTCAAATTCCTCCATGCCAACCGGACTGGCCCCAAAACTATTGGTTTCAATGATGTCCGCACCGGCTTCAAGATACGCCCGGTGAATGTCCGTCACCGACTTGGGGTGCGTCAAACAAAGAATGTCCGTGAAATTCTTCAAATCCTTGTGGTGCTCGGCAAATCGAGGACCGCGAACGCCTGCTTCGTCCAATCCGAGTCGCTGGACCATGGTGCCCATGGCCCCGTCGAGAAGCAGGATTCGTTGGGTTAAAAGATCTTCTATCTGGGCCTTGCAATTGGTTCTTTTAAGCATGGGAGCTGGCAATTTCTATGTATCGAATTCCCGAGTTGGAACGGTGCTGCAGCATCGCAGGAGACTGAAATTCTCGTCATCCCGATGGAATCAGGGAGCAACTTTGACTGCAGGATACCTTTCAAATCGCATATATCCGTCCATCCGGATGAATAGTTATTGTATTCGGTAGGGGGGGCTGGCGTCGAGTGACGATCTTCGCAAATTGCCTGGGAAAGGTCGGATGCTGCCGCTGTGGGTTTCCTGGGCTACGTATGTTGCGCAGTCTTTTTATTAGGATTTTCTTGCGCAATGCGCAAAATGCTCAAGACCGTGATTCTCGGCTCCGATACAGAGGACAGACCCGTTTCGGTTGGCTGCACGCGATGACGTCGTCCAACCGCTGAGAAAGTCGCCCGAGCCACGATCAGCTAGCCTTGATTTTGCTCGGGTAAATCGGCTACCAGTCAATTGTTGGAACCATTTACCAGTCAGGGACCCCTCGGTTGCCCCGTCAGCAAGCACGAGCTTCCGGTCGGATTCACTGGTGACTCCAATCGAGGAACAACATATGCCACGGACGGCAGTAACAGCAAGAAAGCATCCCGTGCAGCCGCGCGGTGGCCACAGCGGCAAATCCGTACCTCGAGAAATTGCCCGCACGCCGGTGCTCTTCAGGTTACCTATCATTCAACTCGAGCTGGGCGCCGATGTGGAGCAAGTTGCCACGGAGCCCTTGGAAACCTCGGTTGAGACGAGCCAAGATGAGCCCATTATGGCGGGATTGGTGAGTCCCATAGCACAGCTGCCGCCCGTCAGCTCGGCGTCGTTGGTGCCTGCCGGGGAAAAGGTCGAACCTCGGGTGTCCCCAGCCGTCGAGCCATCCACTCCCATCAGTCAGCCAATGCAACCGGCCCTTCAGGAAGACCAGGCCCGCAGTTGGTGGGATCATTGGTCCAGTGGCGTAGTGTTGATACTTCTCATTATTGCATTGATCACCGCCAGTATCATGGCCTTCAACGACGGATCGGCGACGGATCCCGAGATGCTCGTGGATCAACCGGCAGAGTTGGGAGCCGACGATCAGTTCAGTCTGGACAGCATCCAGGTCCCGGATGTCAAAGAGGAGATGCAAGCGGAAATTGTCAGCAATGCACAGCCAGCCAGTCGAAGTGCCCAGGCAAGCGGTCCGAACGTTTCCGAGAAACAGCCTCAGGCGACAAGCGTAACGAGTCCTGGACAAACAACTGCACCGGAAGGTCTCGCCAGCGGTCTAATTCCAGACTCGATGCTGGATGTCAGCGTTGCTGCGTCTGCCGCGCAGAAAGCTGCTCAGGCTTCCACCACTGCAAGTTTGGTGGAGAGCGAACAGAAACGTGAACAAGACGCCTTGGATTTGTCGGGCCTGGCAGCGTCAACTTCGTCTGCAGCCGCGGGTGAAGACCTGGCCTCCAAGCCCATGCAGCCCATGACCACACCAAGCCTGACTGAGAGCAGTACAAAACCTCAGCAAGAAATCGAGACACAACTGATGGCCCCGGTCGCTGAGCAGCCACAGTCGCTGTTTCCCGAGTTGCCTTTGCCTGCACTCTCGCTGGAAAGCTCGTCCGCGGATTCGGCGATGGCGACGGGCGCAAGTGGGCAGGCGTCTCAGTCGGGGATGATGACCACGAACATGCCTGCCTACGGCGAGTTGTTGAACGCACAATCTGGTGCGATAGCCCCTGGGCAGTTGTCCACGGTTGCCGGTACTGTACAGCAGCCGAACATTTCGATGGCCACCATGCGCAGCGAAAGTTCGGCGCTAGAGACTGAATCGCAGTCAAACCTTGGCACGCAAGCAGGCTCGCCATCAACTCCCGAGCAAAGTGCCACAGGTAGGCAGGTGCAACGGCCGATCCCCACGGCGACAACGAATCAAGATCCCGATGCGATTATCCGGGCCTACGAGTACTACTTGCAGATGGCGGGTGCGGAAGCCGGAGGAAATCGATACAGCAGTCCACCCAGTCAAAATCCATAGTGGACGGGCGAGTAATCGGCAAACCAGGGTTGTTATCAAAATCTAGGAATATGGGTCATGGCAAGAAGCCTAAACCAAGCGTTCATCAAAGCATACAGCAAAGACGCGGCAACCCCGAAGGAGCGTGCTATGTCGCCTCAGTTCTTTGAGGAAGACTTTATCCTGCGGATTGATACGGTTAGCGTACCCATTCCAGAGTTGCATTTGGACGGCAACGAGACCGATCCACGAAAAGTAGCCGCAACGCATAGTTCTGGGAACTCAGCCGCCGCGCATGCAGCGCAAGCACCTAACCTGCCGCCTGCTTCTACGGCATTTGAAGACATCCGAGATTCCATAGCTGATCAAATGGTCCGAGCCACGGAATGGCGCGACATGCCCTCCGAGGTCCCAGCGGAGATGCCAGCTCCCAGCAGCCCGGTGAATGCTCCCAGTCAAGCGGTGGATCTTGGAAGCCACGCTACACTCTATTCGGCATCCATCATTGCCTCCGGAGCGGCACCACAAACACCCTTCGAAAGTCAGCCACCGCGACGCGAACAGCGTTTTGACGCTCCCAACCAAGCCCCGAACGTGTATTCAACGCCTGGGCAGCCACCTGCATCTTCTGCGGGATTCGATCGACCGATCGACAAAGCCACGCGGCAAACAGCCGCCGCGGAAGGCAGTCGAACCACCCTTCATTCAGCAACTGTGGCTCAGGCATCCACGTTTCCGACCAATACTCCCAGTGATCAGGTACGCGAGTCCATTGCCAAGCCAGTCTCGCAGGCACTTTCATCTGCCGAGATTGAGCAGATCGTTGAACGATATGCGGAGAAGCATGGACGACGAGGCGAGATTTTTCGACTGGATCGTCCGAGTTACTCCACTACCGACCACCCCACTCGCGAAGACGAGATTGCCGCGCCTCTGGTCGCCGATGGTGGCTCCCTGGTCTTTGAAGAGTCTCAGGACAGTCACACCTCTTGGGATCTGGATGAGCACCAAGATGCGGAACGCGCCGCCAGTATTCGAGCAACTGAAGAGGCTTTGCGTGAATCGCGTATGCAGGTTTTTAATCCTGTCTGGGAAGTCGATCGATTGCAGTGGCCTCAAGTGTGTGTCGAACTGATTCGCCAGCGTGAGGAGAGTCTAACCCGAGTGGCCCAGAATCTGACCAAGGCCTGTGCGCAAGGCCTGCAGTTGCTGGCCGTTACCAGCCCTTTGGGCGGTGAAGGCAGAACTACGGTAGCCTGCTGTCTGGCCAAGCTGGCTGCAGTCAGTGGACTGAGCGTAGCCTTTGTGGACGGAGATCTCGATAACCCAAGCCTGGCGTATCAAACAAACCTGGAGTTGGAATCCGATTGGAGAGAAGCTCTGGAGAATGCGTTGCCGCTGGAAGAGATTGCGGTCCATTCCATCGAAGACCAAGTGACTTTGATACCCCTCTTGGATCCCATCCCGGAAACGGACATGACCGCTGATGACCAGCGGATTGTCTCCATGCTCAAGCAACTGACGGAAAGTTTTGATTTGGTGATCGTCGATACCGGACCGGTGAAATCGGCTCGCAGCATGGCAACCAGCATGTCGCGCAGGGGTTTGGTGAACGCGGTCATAACAGTCGTCGACAACCGCTTGTCCAATCGTGACGAAATCGAAGACTGCTTGCAGCAGATTCGTCGCACCGGTGTCAGCTCCGTTGGGCTGGTGGAAAATTTTGCGGCTTAGCTTTGATGACCGGCCGCGTGAGTGGCCTAAGCATGAGTGGTTGTGGGCACGAAGTCAGCATTGGTCGACAGTACGAAAGCAAAGCGATGTATGAAAAGCACTGGCAGCTGAACGAACGACCGTTCGAAAATCGCATCGCTGGAGATTTCTACTATCCAGCCGAATCGCATCAGGCTGCGGTCTTAAAACTCCGCTACGCAATTGAAAACAGAAGATCGGCCGCATTGTTGTGCGGGCCCGGCGGGATTGGGAAAACCCTGCTGCTGGATACGATCGCGCGGCAGTTGAGCCAGGAGTTCGAGCCGGTCTGCAGAATCGTATTTCCATCCATGAGTAGTGAGCAGCTCGTGCGCTACATTGGAGACCAGGTCGATGAAGCGAGCCAGGGACGCCCAGCCGAAATGGCTCAGGATCTGGGGCGGCTTGAGAAATTTCTCCAGCACAATCTTGAACTGGGAAAGCACGCTGTTTTGTTTGTGGACGAAGCCCATTTGTTGGAGCGGAATGACCTTCTGGAAACACTCCGCTTGCTATTAAATTTGGCTGCCGACCAAGCCAGCGGCGAAGCGGCTTGGACCTTGGTGTTAGTCGGGCAACCGATGCTGCTGTCGCAAGTCGAGCGCTATCACGCTCTCGACGAACGGCTTTCCGTCAAATGCCTGCTCAGCCGTTTTCTGTTGGACGAGACAACTGCCTATATTCAGCATCGCTTGCGCAAAGCGGGAGCGGAAGCGGAGGCAATTTTTGACGATCCCGCGCTAGAGCGTATCCATGAACTTACGGAGGGCGTTCCGCGCAGAATCAACCGCTTGTGTGACTTGGCCATGATGGTTGCCTTCGCCGAAGATCGGGACTTTATTACCGCCGATGTCATCGATAGCGTGCATGGGGATCTGGCGACACCTAACGCAGCCTAGCAGTTGCCAAGGGGCCTCGCAGCAGCTTAAGGCGCGCGAACACAAGCTCAGTTCCTCTTCCCAGTTCGTTCCCCATTTCCTAACTGGGGCTCGGTCGTCCGCACTAGCGTTTCGGCTAGCGGCGTCGCTTCTTGCGTGTCGGCGCTTTACTGGTGCCTCGCCAACCGCCAGCAGATTTTCGACTGGTTGGCTTCTTGATTTGCTTCTTTTTTGCTTTGCCACTGACAGCCATACTGGCTTCGTGTCTAGAGGTGTGATTGGCCACTACCTTCAGCAGCAGTGCGCGACGAGCCAGATCGACTTTGTCTATCTGCACGGTGAGTTCGTCACCCAGCCGAAAGCGATTGCCGCCGCGAAATCCTTCCAGGGATTGGCCGTGTTTTTCGAAGCGATAGCGATCGGCCGGTAGCGATTTGACAGGCACAAAGCCTTCCGCCGGAAACTTCGTGCCCCGCACATAGAATCCCTCCGGAGTAACCCCGCTAATCACCCCCGGCATGGATTCCCCGAGCCGCTTATTGAGAAAGTGCAGCAGCTTGATCTTCACCACTTCACGTTCTGCCCATTCGGCGTTCTGCTCCTGGTCCGAACAGTGATGTCCCAGCGTGATCAGCACCGGCAGCGGATCCCCTGCCGGATGCTGCTGTTGCAGCAAACGCTCCACCGTTCGGTGGACTTGCAAATCGGGATAGCGGCGGATGGGGCTGGTGAAATGGCAATAGTGGTCGAACCTGAGAGCGTAATGCTGTTCCAGTTCCGGCTGATAAATCGCCTTGCTCATGGATTTTAGGATTGCGTAGTTCACCGCATACTCAGTCGGCTTTCCGCGGACGAGTTGCAAGACCCGCTGGATCTCGAAGCGGCTCTCCAGACTTTCACATTTGACTCCCAAATCGCGGATGAACTCGGTTAGCTTTTGCAGCTTGCGCCGCTCTGGCGGAGCATGCACTCGGTGCAAGAACGGAATCCCCAAATCGTCCAGCCAGGTTGCCACGGATTGATTGGCAGCCAGCATAAACTCCTCGATGATCTGGTGGCTCTCCGTGTGCTCGGAAAGGCTGGCTCCCTTAACTTTGCCTGCCTTGTCAAGATCCACTTTGATTTCCGGCAGGTTGAGTTCCAGGGCGCCGTCGCTCATCCGGTTCTTGCGGAGCACCATGGCCAACTCGTGCATATGGCCTAGCAGCTCGAAAACCTCGGCAGACAGACGCTCGCGCCAGGCTTCGGGGTTGCTCAGGAATTGATCCACTTGTTCATAGTTCAGACGCTGATCGTTATGAATAGCCGAGTTGAAGACTTCCTGGTGCAGAATGGTTCCAGTTTGTGTGAATTCCATCAACACCGTCTTAGTCCACCGCACGCGGTCCGGCTGAAGGCTAGCCAGGTGATTGCTAATCAACTCGGGCAGCATGGGGATCACGCGATCGGGCAGATAGACACTGGTAGCCCGGGCTTTGGCTTCTTCGTCCAGAGTTGACCCGCGTGGAACGAACGCGGATACGTCGGCGATGTGTACCAGTAGTTCCCAGTTGCCTTTTTCATTCCGGCTGAGTGAAATGGCGTCGTCAAAGTCTCGGGCATCGTGAGGGTCGATGGTCAAGGTCGGTGTCGAGGTCAGATCGCGTCTACCCGTCGGTATGTGACCCTCTACGAAGCGATCCGCTTCTTGGCGAGCTTGCTCGATAACTTCCTCAGGGAAAGTTTCCTGCAATCCGTACTGTCGCATTACAGCCAAAGTGTCGACAGCAGGATTCTTGCTGGACCCCAGCACTTCCATGATCACGCCTTCGCCGTGATCATCGGCCTCCGGAAATCGCACCAGTTCGACCACCACCTTGTCACCGTTCTCAAGTGGCAGACCGCGCACATCGCCAACGTCAATGGGCGCGCTGAGATTCACGCCATCCAACCAGACAACGGATTGGCCCTTGTGGGTCGTGAAGGTGCCGGCGAATTGCCTGCGCGCCCTTTTCAGGATTTCCACGATCGCGCCTTCGGTACCGCGTCTGCCACTGCGAACGCGGACTTGAACCAGATCGCCCTCCATCGCCGAGGCCGTGGCCGAAGCCGGAATGAAGATGTCATCCACGGCTCCGAGGGTGCCAGTGGGAACTGGGCGTACAAAGCCGAATCCGGCCGCAGCTTGACGAAACGTTCCGCGGGTTAACTTCGGATCACCTGTAACCAACTCGGGCGGGACTACCAAGTGGTTTCCCCCGTAGGCCAGTTTGCCCTGCAAGACGAGCTGCTTGACCGCTTTGCGGACACCTGGGTAATCATCCGGTGCTAATCCCAGAGCCTTGTGGATCGCCTTGGGCTTGAGGGGCTGATAATTGGGATGGTAGACAAAATCAAGAATTCTCTGTTCCAATTCGGCGGGCGAATCGGAAGGAAGCTCGGAAACATTCACGGTGAATATCAAACCTTAGTGGATGGTGGGGCCGGTCAACGGCCGGGAACAGCCGCATTTATGCAAGCGCGGCTTTGCTACGCATTCCCGCGGCTCAGCGACCACCTCGATAGGGGCTAAAGCGCGACCCACACGCGGTTTTTCGGCTCAACGACAGCCCCGGTTGGCAGGGTCTCAATAAGTGGGCAGAGTGAATCTGCCCATCGGTCGAGTTCTAACGCTACCGGCCGTAAGTGGTCTATAATGCCTGTAGAGTGTGACAGGAAATGATAAGAGTCGATAGAGATTCCGTCCCACGAAAGCATTGATTCAGCTGGAATTCGGCCATTCTGCTCCAAAAACTCGGCGTAAGCGCATGCAAGATAATGATGATCCCCAGGGCGAAACGAGTCAGCAACCGCATGTCTTGTTGGTGGATGACGATGCTGAAATCATCCAAGCCATGCGTTATGCGCTCGAGGTCAATGGATTTCGGGTGTCAATTGCCCGCGATGGCAACCAAGGCTTGGCGATGGCTGAAAAGGCCACTCCCGATCTGCTGATTCTGGACATGATGATGCCCAAACGAAGCGGCTTTCTGGTGCTGGAACAGCTCCGCCGCGAGGGCCACCAAAAGGTTCGCGTCATCATGATCACCGGCAATGAGGGCAATCGGCATCAGCAATATGCGGAATTGCTTGGCGTGGATGACTACATCCGAAAGCCTTTTCCCATGGATCGGTTGATAGATAGCGCGAAGCGCCTGCTGGGGCTTGAAATCTCGGACAATTCGTAATGGACTCAACGCCCGTCCGAACACCTTAGAGAACCGCGGCTAATGCTGTTAACGCCGGTCGGCTAGTGGTTTTCGATAGGTTCTTGGCGGCCAGTCGTCTGAACCTTAATGGATGGAAAAGGAACGCCGTAGCTTTTCGTTGCGTCTGACGAAGAGGTCGTGCCTAATCATTGTGTGTCTCACGAATCGGACTTCGCTCGTGAATCGGGAAACCATGGACGGTCTGAATGCTTCGCTTCCTGCGAACCAGGAGCTAAGCTTGGGTGTCTTTGGCCCAGCAATCGAGTACCTAAAGTGATTCAAATTGTCCCCTGCTCTCAGTGTCAGCAGAGCTTGGTGCTGCCACCCGCGGCAACCATGGCATCGAAGCTGAAGTGTCCGCATTGCGGCCACAGCGTCGTGCTCCAAGAGCTGCTCGAGGAAAGATTCGGTTACTGGCTGCTCACCGAAGAGCCCGCCGGCGAACAAGGGCGGCCATCGGCAGTTTCTAGCGGCACAGCGTTGGCCGACAGTGGGATGGAATATGGGCCCACAGCGTTGGAGTCAGACGCAGGTGACGAGCTTGGCTCGAATGAAGCGGATTCACCGCAGGATGAGTTTCAGCTTCAGCATGAGGATCGATCGCGACCGAAAGCGGCCTCGCCCCGAGTGCAGGTACAGCCCATTACCCACGAGCAATTCGAAAGGATCAAGCGGAAGAAACGTTCGCCGCTGTGGGGGATTTTGCAGGTGGCCCTGGGAGGCCTGGCTGCAATTCCAATCGCTTTGCTCTTGCTCTGGTACCTCTTTGACAAAGACATCGCCGGTGCAGGGCCGCGCGTGGCACAATACCTGCCATGGATTGTGCCAGAGAAGTTTCATCCGGCGAAATCTCTGGAACAAGAGGAAACGGGAGGTCGGAGGCTGAGTCGCGGGGACAGCGGCTTTCGCCAATTCGACGATGTCTTGCCCATGGATGCCTTGAAGCCCTCCACTTCATCCTCCCCAGACCAGGGATCCGAATTGGTGCTGGCAGAGCTGGAAAAGTCGCGAGAACCCGCGGCCAGCGGCGAAGAGTCTTCTCCCGGTCTTGAGCAAATGCCGGAATCTGAGGCTACCGACGACCAGGCCGCAGTACCTACCCCCGACACACGCAATATTTTGCTGCTGGTGGAGCGGTGCCAACAAGATCTGGATGCCTGGCAACTGGCCAGCCAGCCCGGAGACGACGAAGCGGATGTGAATCAGTTGAGGTCGCTTGCGCAGCAGCTGTATGCTGATTTGGTTGCCCTGACGGCCGTGGTTTACGAACTGCCTCAAGGAACGCCGGTCCTGCGAGCTATACGCGATGCTTTGCAGCCGCTGGGGCGTTCCCTGAAGCGACAGCCCAAAGCGCAGCAGGTCGTGGAACAGGGAGCCAGACACTGGATGCAAAAGTATTCTGGTCAGACGGAATTGCCGCTAGCTGCAATCGTCGAAATTGCGTCCGTGACGGAAGATGATGCGGGCTGGCGCATTGAGGCACAGTCTTCCGCTTCGCTGGCGTCCATTGACGGTATTTTCGTGCCCCGACAGTTAGCTCCCTCGCTTATCCCGGGCCAAAGATTGCTGTTGCTGGGCATGCTGCATTCCAGCCCTGATTCGTCGGATGAGTCTGCTGCGGTGGATGATCCGCCCAGCGAGTTGCAATTTGAAGCCTGTTACTTGCATGGTTTATAAACATGGAAGCAAGCTCGAAGCGGCGGCTACTCCGGGCACGAGGATTGGCAGGGCGCAGCCGCGTGGGGTTACAGCCTAAACAATGGTAGTCGAGGGATTCGGGGTGGGAATCGCCGGGAGAAACGTGGGATAGTATGCGGGAACGGAGACGCGAAAATTCGGTCGAACAATCATCAGGAGATGAAAGCGAGCCGACGGTTCCGTCGCATTCGTCCGGGCAGGTGCCCAAGGCTGACGGCAACGCTTCCCAAACCGCTGAATCCCAAGGTGCTGAATCCCAAGGTGCTGAATCCCAAGGTGCTGAATCCCAAGGTGCTGAATCCCAAGGTGCTGAATCCCAAGGTGCGGGCAAGCCTGTGACGCTCCCGCCAGACTCAAGCCAAGCGTTGGAAGCGACGGCATCGGAGATGGAGCAGGATAGCACTCCGCCGATGATGGATCGGATCGACATGGAGCACGCCACGATTGGTGAAGCTACCCGCTCCATTCTTCGGCTATTCAATTACTCAACCAGCTTACCTGAACGCACGATCCGCAGTGCCACTGCCATCGCCGGCGGTCTGGTGCGTGAATCCGCCGAGTGGTTGATTCCCACTTCGTTTCGAAACTCGCGTTCCTACTCCATTTTCGTTCAGCAGATGTTGGACTTTGTAGTCAGCGATTTGGGAGGTGTAAAGAAGCCCATCCCACTCGGAAGATCCGAAACTCCCGCGGCTGAGGTCGACTTAGCCCGTAAGACCGTTGGTAATCTATTGGACTTGGCCGCCTTCGCCACCTTTCACATATCACCCATCACCGTTCTGTCGATTTTTAGCGATATCGCCTACGGCTCGAAGGTCTACCTGCGACAGCTCAGCGAGCGACTCAAGACTCATGGTCTGATTGATCAAGAGGCCACCATCGATAGCGCTGCGGATTTGATCGAAGCCGTAGAAAAGGCTTCGGGCGTCGCCGCAGGAGCCTTCGATCAACCGCCAATCTCCGTCAGCGGGCTGAGAAAGACACTTACCGAAACGCAGGCTGCTGTGGCTGAGATAGACCCTGCCCAAATCATTCCAGCCAAAGAAATCGAGCAGCTTTGGCGTCAGATGGAGCTGGCGGCCGAAGACCAGCACGCATCCCTGTGGGATATCTCCACAACGATCTCCATGGTCTCACTGAACAATATTCAGACCGCCGGGACGGGAACTCGGATCAGTCTGGAGATTGCCGGAGACCTTTTTCAACAGCACATCGTCGCGCATTATTGGGAGGGGCTCCGCGAGATTGAACGCAAGGGACTGATTCTAGCACTATCGAATGCAAGCCAGCCCTATCTGGAAGCTGTGTGGTCCAATTTCGCTGTGGACCAGAAGACTTGGACCGAACAGCTTCTCAGCGGAGAGCTGCTCAAGTGGAGATGGAGTGGCTGGAGCAAGCTGAGTTGGCCCAAGCTATCGCGCGAGCCCAAAGGCGAAAGCAGTTCATCGTCCTAAGGGGGCCTTGGCTATCCCTTGGTCGGATCATTCCACCACGTTACCGCTGATCATGGTCGTGGCAACTCCGTCTTCCTCAAGCGATGTGTACACCACCACCGATTCTTGAAAAGCCCCGATGGGCTGCTTGGCCTCAAAGGTGAATGGAATCCTGTAGGCCGTGCCACCGGCGATGGCGATGGGGTCTTGTAGGTTCAACCGCTGATCATCGCATTCCACTTTCTTGATTTCAAAGGGGCTCTTACTGCGGACAATCAGGAATTTATTCGAGACGGATTGACCGACACGCAGAGTGCCCAACGGAACCGGACTGGTCATCAACGGAGGCAGTACCTTTCCACGGACCGGAATGGTCACCAAATTGTATTGACCATCGTTGGTAACTAGTACGATCTCGTCATTGAATTCACCAGCCGGGGCTTCGTCCTTCAAGCGAACGGCCATTTCATATTCGACGCGGCCGTTGCGATCCGCCAGGCGGTCCAAGCGTACAGCCAGGTTCTGGTTGGTGCTGCGAACGTCCTTAATCATCCAGTTGTTGGTGCCGGCATAGGATACCAAGACGGATGTTGACTTTTCAGTTCCCCGATCCACTTCGCCGAACTGGATCTGTCCAGGTTCGGTAACGATATCGGAGCGAATGTTTCCCTTGACCAGCAGTTGCATCTCGCCATAGTAGGGACGGTCAAAGACGACCGTCACCACGGCCGACTTGCCGCCAATGAAGGAACGCGTATTGAACTCGCAAACAATGGCACCCGTCTCGTAGGTCTTCAAGAGGTCCTTTTCGATCCGCGGAAGTGTGCAACCACAGCTCGAACGCACGCTGGCAATGTGCACGTCTTCTTCGTATTTGTTGGTTAGGCTGAAGCGAAACTCGGTTTTCGCGCCGCGTGGCACATTGCCAAAGTCATGGCTTGTTTCATCAAACATCGACCGGACCCAGTCTTGAGACGTTCCAAGCGAGGTCAGACTGGAAAAGACGATCAAGCAAAGAGTGCCGCGTAAAGCGAGAACAAGACGGGAGTCCATAAGATGAGGCCCTCAAAATGGTGCCGCTTTAGCCCTCAACACGACGTCGAAAGTAACCTTCAGGCTGTAAATGTTCCGTAAATCTAACAACCAGCCCAGTTTACCGAAAGGCGTTTCTGGAGCTGGGCCCGAGAATCGCCAGCCACCAGCTGAGCCCATGACCGGGGATGCCCCAAGTAAGGGCTACATAACAGAGATACAGGTCGAGGGGCAATGCGAGCTGTTAAATTCCGACGCTATTTGACCTCAGTGGCGGTCAGCTTGTAGATAGCATAGTGCTCTTCGCTGCCCGGATATTTGAATTCCTGGATCTCAAATTTCCCGCGGACCGCCACAGGCCGCGTGGTAAAATCGGCGGTCTTTCCCTTTTCCATCTGCACCATGATGCAGTCATACAAGGCTGCTCCCGGTCCAAAGCAGCATTCCATGTTGTCCCGGACCAAGACAAACTCTTCGATCCCGGATTGGGTGAAAACGCTAGCTGGGAGGATGTAGCCGCGAATGCGAATCGTCTTTTTATGAAGCGATTCGATTTCTTCCGTCAGCATGTCTCGCTGGAATTTGCCACCTTTTTCAATTTCAAACTTGATGTCATCAAAGGTCAAATCGCCTTTTGAGATGGCGGTTCCCCGGCTGCTGCGATCTTCGGCGGTAGTGGTGGGAGTTGTCTGAAAGCGTGATTGGCCGGATGCAGCCTGCGCTTGGCTAGCCTGCTTTTCTTGAGCGACAGCAGTTTGTGCTAAGGCCAAGAGACCCAACAAAGCCGCAGACAAACAGCACTTGCTCCAGCTCGGGATCGTCGGAATGTAGCCAGACCATCCGCTGACGGACAGGCGAGAGCTGCAGCTTACGGGGGCGGTGAGGTATGGTTTCGACATGGTCAATCCTGGTTGATTCCAAATGACTCATGTAACAGCCTATGCCGAGCGGACCTGTTTTTGCAACTGGCATTTTGACTTTGGCCGTGGATCGAACCGAGGATTTCGTGACTTTTGTCAGCGGAGTGAACGCGAACCGGTACTGGTTAGAGGCTACGCTGTGCAGCATGTTGGCATTGGATTTACAAGCACGAAGGGCTAGCGAGTGAGTACTCGATGGCGACCGAAACCGACTCGCGTGCGTCGCGCCTGTATTTTCGGGCGAGCCGCTCGATACAAAATGCTGCACAGC
>JANSWS010000233.1 GCA_024743355.1 bacterium | reverse complement strand
TGCCCTGATCGAGCAGGCTGACGTGCCCGTCCGCGTACAAGAAGTTGCCGCCTGCCAGGTGGAAACTGTAAGGCTCATTATCATTGCGGGCGTTCATGGCCACCGTGCAATCGCCCGCTGGACCGCAGCCTTCCTGGGAGCCGTCAACACGAGCTCCGTCCAAGCTGAAGGGCCCCTCGCTGTCGGCCCAGCCGATTCCTTGGTCATTGAACAAACTCGGTTGTTCCCTGCGATTGCGGTAAACGGTGGGCCGACCTCCGCATTCCACTATCATGATCGTGTGGGAAGAGCCGTCGGTTATCTGCCCAAAGGTCGTCCTCGAATTGCGGTGCAAAACGGAGAATCGATTGCTGCGGTTATAGATGGCCGCCCCCAGATGTGGATTGATGGAAGCCGGCTGCACTCCCATGATGGCTTCGTAATCCGTCGGTGCGATCGGATTGGCGAATGTCATTTGGGGGCGTGGAGGCTTGGCGATGGCTTGCAGCACATCTACGTGTTGCGGGACGCTGGGGCACAGAAACGTTGGAATAGGAACGGCTGCCACGGTTGGATTAGTGCCTTCCCACCAATGCGACTCAAAATCGTATAACTGTTGGGTGTTGGATTGCTCCAGAAACGGCAGAGTCAACGCTCGCCAGCCAACGTAAACTCCGGCGGGATTGCCCGGTCCAGCTTCCGTCCAGCCTGAGGCTGGGAACTTTCCGTAGGCGCTCTCAAAATTGTGGAGCGCGATTCCAAGTTGCCGCATGTTGTTTTGGCAACTCAGGCGTCGAGTGGCTTCACGGCTGCTTTGCACCGCGGGTAGCAGGAGTCCAGTCAGAATTCCGATGATGGCGATGACAATCAGCAGTTCGACCAGAGAAAATCCTGGCCGACCTGGGATTGGGAGAGCTTTCTTGTGCAAGGTTTCTTCCGCTTGGGAGCTGGCTACTGGGGGAAGGGCTTGGGGGAGGTAGGCATGGAGAGGCCAAGCACAGGATCTTTGAGAATACACTAGATGGCACACCCGTTGAAACATTCCCGTGCGAAAAGTGCGGCGAACATTGTGATGGTCTTAACGATTTAGTGCCCATTTCGAGAGCCGCGGAAGGCTATGATGAAGGAATTTGAGAAGGAATCGCGATGAAAGCCCGCAGGTTGCTGCAGTTCAATCATTTCCCGTTCCGGAGTGGTATTTTGGCGCATGGGCAGGTTGTAGTCTGGGGAGTGGTCGTATTGCTGGCAGCATTCGGAGATGTATCCCGCGCGGCAAACACGGTTCAGCAGCCGAATTTGATTCTGATCATCGCCGACGACATGAATTGGAATGACTGTGGAGCCTACGGACATCCATCGATTCGAACTCCGAACATCGATCGACTGGCGCAGGAAGGAATGCAGTTTCAGCATGCCTACCTGACCTGTAGTTCATGCAGTCCATCGCGAGCCAGCATCATTACCGGTCGCTATCCGCATAACACGGGTGCGGAGCAATTGCACTGGCCGTTGCCCGGCGGTACGACAACCTTCGTTCAGGATTTGAGGGAGGCGGGCTACTACACGGCAGCTGCCGGAAAATGGCATTTAGGCGACGCAATCCGTAACCACTTCGATCGCATATACGAAGCTTCCACGGCGGGCTTCGTGCTACCGACGGGGGAAGCAGGACAAGCGGCCAAGATGGTGGCCTCGCAACCCAGCGGCTGCGAGGATTGGCAGCGTGCTCTGAATGAATGTCCGCAGGATCGTCCCTTCTTTTTGTGGTTGGCAGCATTAGATCCGCATCGGGAGTACGAGGTTGGCGCGCTCGACCCACCGCACAATCCGAGCGACGTCGTGGTGCCACCGTATCTTCCCGATGTACCGGAGGTTCGCGAAGATCTAGCTCTCTACTACGATGAGATCGGTCGCCTGGACGGCTACGTCGGCCAATTACTGCGACAGCTTAATGAGCGAGGCTGCGCGGACGATACGGTGATTCTTTTTATCAGCGACAATGGTCGACCGTTCCCCCGCGACAAGACAACCCTCTACGACGGAGGGATCCGCACTCCGTTTTTCGTGCGCTGGCCAGCTAAGGTCGCGGCAGGAAGCACTTCATTCGCTCTGGTGAGTTCTGTGGACATTGCTCCCACATTCTTGGAACTAGCCGGTGCGGAAGCGATGCCGCAGTTGGAAGGTGTCAGCTTTTTGCCCGTGCTTCAAGGTCAGCGGGTCAGCATTCGTGATTACGCCTTCGCTGAAGATCACTGGCACGACTATGAAGACCATGCGCGAGCGGTCATGACTCCGCAGTTCAAGCTGATCCGCAACGACTACCCAGATCTGCCAGGCACACCTCCCGCGGATGCCGGACGGAGTTTGACATGGCAGGCCATGCTCATGCTTCAAAGGATGGGCAAGCTCGATTCGGTTCAGCAGGCCTGTTTTGCGGTTCCCAGGCCAAAGTGGGAATTGTATGACCTGGCGCGCGACCCGCATGAGCTTCACAACTTGATGGACCAGCCTGCCTACGCGGCGGTCAGGCATCGACTCCAAGCAGCGCTGGAGGACTGGTCCGTGGCCACTCAGGATTACATTCCTTCACGCCGTACTCCCGATGAGTTTGACCGCATCACCGGACAGCCAAATAACGACGTTCGTGTTCGCCCGCGACCTTCCAAAGAGCAGATGTTTGGAACTAGCGGAAAATACTAGGATCGTGCGATTAATTGGACAGCGCAACTTTCGATTAGCCGTAAGGGCGTTAGCCCCGGTTTTCGAAGGGCTTAGGCACCACTTCCCCAGAAATCGTATTATCACGGTTAACCAAGGACTTGCCAGGAACTTTACGAAAGTGGCGTTGTCCAATTAAGCTCGGTCGCCTTTAGCTCCTGCGAAAGCTGCGGAAGACGCTACTTTCGCGGGAGCGAAAGGCGACTATCATACACTTACTGATAGTACGTTACTTTATCGTTTTGCTCGTAGTCTCTTTCCTCTCCAGAGAGCCCTGATCCATGCAAGTCCCAGGTACGAATGCTTCATGCTGCCGCACGCCTAATCGAGCGGGGCGCGTCCGAATTACGCTTACAGCCTTCATTCTAGTTCCGCTTGCCTTGCTTTCCGCCGCGGTGGAGGCAACCGCCCTTGGCAACGAGCCTCAGAGCTCGCAGCGGCCTGACGTTCTATTCATCGCAGTTGATGACTTGAATGACTGGACGGGACATCTTGGAGGACATCCGCAGGCCAAAACTCCCAACATTGATCGTCTGGTTGGCCGAGGCTTGGTATTCACGAACTCGCATTGCGCGGCGCCTGCCTGCAATCCCTCTCGAGCTGCACTGATGAGCGGACGTCGGCCTTGGCAGACGGGTATCTACACGAATAGCGACCCGGCTGAAGGAGTCTTGCGAGGTACGACGACCATCAACCGCCACTTTCTTGCCAATGGCTATCGAACTCTGGGGGCCGGCAAGATCTATCACGGCTACGCTTCCGAGGGACGTAAGGATACATGGTCCCTGTGGCAGGGGCATTTCCAGACTGATGGGGCTGACAAGAAGAATCTCAATGGATTGAACAGTGCGCACTTCGACTGGGGGCCGCTCGATAATCAAGCCTCCGATATGCGAGACTACAAACTGACCGACTGGGCAATTGAGCAACTGAACGATCAGCCCCAAGATCAGCCGTTATTCCTGGCGGTGGGCTACGTTAAACCGCATTTGCCGTGGTATGTGCCGCAGGAGTATTTCGATCGATTTCCTCTAGAGTCCATTCAGCTCCCGGTGGTTACTCAATCGGATCTGGACGATATTCCGTCGGCCGGTGTAAGGATGGCGAAACCGGAAGGCGATCATGCCGCAGTGGTTGCCGCGGGGCAGTGGGAGAAGGCGGTACAGGGATATTTGGCAACGGTTTCCTTTTTGGACGACCAAGTTGGCAGGTTGTTGGACGGACTGGAGGCAAGTCCCCGAGCAGGCAACACGATTGTCGTGTGGTGGACCGATCACGGATGGCACTTAGGCGAGAAGCAGCATTGGCGAAAGTTTGCGCTGTGGGAAGATGCCACCCGAACATCGTTTGCAATTACGGTTCCAGGCCTAACGCAACCCGGCACGACAACCGCCGCTCCCGTGGACTACACCTCCGTTTTTCCCACGCTGTGTGAACTGGCAGGATTGGATGTGCCACCGCATGTTCAAGGGCCCAGTCTCATGCCATTGTTGAAGGATCCAAATGCCTCGTGGGAGCATGTAGCCATTTGCACGCACGGCAAGGGGAATCATGCCGTAATGGATCGCGACTACCGCTACATACGTTATGCTGACGGAACGGAAGAATTATACGATCATCGATCGGACCCGAGAGAATGGCACAATCTGGCGTCCAAACCCGAGCTCGAGGAAGTTAAATTGAGGTTGGCTGAAACTCTGCCCACAACGGAAGTTCCGGCTACCAAGCCCACCAAGGCTGCCGCTGGTGCCCGGTAGTGCGAATGCGTTTGCAAGTCTGAAAGTCCAACCGCTGTTGGTGTGTTGAGATCTGAACCGAGAAAGGAAAGCAAAGTGCGGAATGGGATTGGAAAGACTATTTGTCTGCTGTGGGTGCTCTCATGGCAGGTAGCCTTCGGTCCGAACGTGTTCGCTCAAGACGCCGGGGCTGCATTTGCGGAGGCCAGTTCGAAAGGCGTGGCGGCGTTTCGCGAGGAGCATTTATTGATTCTGCGCTTGCAAGTCGGGGCTCCCAAGAAACTTGAGATCCCCAGGTTTGCTGCGCCGCTGAAAAGCGTTTCATGGACAGATTTGAGCGAGGTTCCGATTCAAGTTCGCCCCGAGCCGGATTACTGGATCGTTGAACATGCTCGCCAGGACAGCTCGGGCCAGAGTATTCTGTTTGAGTTCGGCGAGGAACCCAAGTTGCTATCCGAACTGCAGCCGATTCAGCCCTTATCCGATGGTTCTTTTTGGCTGCCGGCTCATTTGGCAACAACTAGTGGAGAGAAGATACGCTACGAACCGCAAAGCTTCAAAAATACGGTGGGATATTGGACAGGTAAGAATGATACGGCCAGTTGGAGTCTGGAGTTGGAAAAGCCTGGACGATTCAACGTGGCTATCTTGCAAGGCTGTGGAGCAGGGCAGGGGGGAAGCGTCGCAGCTATTTCCATCGTTGGCAGCGCTGATCAAGAGCTTGCCAGCCTCGAGTTTGAGGTTCAGGAAACGGGCAACTTTCAAGATTTTCATTGGCGGCACCTGGGTTCGATTGAGTTGCTGGAAACGGGAGTTCACCGCTTGACTGTCTCGCCCCGCCAGATCGCCAAGACTGCTTTGATGGATGTGCGAGCCATCCATCTGATTCGTCTGCCGGATCCCAAACAGTGAGAACGCGGGACGGCCGGACACTGGCAGAAAGAGAATGCAACGCGGAATTCGTTTTGGGGATTGAGGTGCGAGATGCGAGTTTCTTGGAGTTTCCAGCTAGTCTTGCTAATCGCTGTTTGGAGCTTAGTGAGCTTTGGGGGTAGTTGCCTGCAAGCTCAAGAATTGAAGGATGTTATTGATCGATCCCAACAGCTAGAGCGATTGCCTCAGGATTTTCAGTTAGTGGATGGAGCCACGTTTGGCACATCGATGCTGTATGTGCCCGATGTGAAGGCTAAGCAGCTGTATGGTTATCGAGAAAATCGACCGGACCAGCAGTGGAGTCTGATTTCTGAAGGCCAAAGCTACTCAGGCACTTTCTTTCAATTGGGCGAATGCTTTTTAGCGAACAATTCGGCTGCCGCCATTGAACGTTTGTCCTCAGCGGAGGGCAACGTTGCGCCAGAGCGATGGATCGAGTTTAGCGATGGGGCGCGGCCCAATGATTTGGTGGTTGATGTGCATGGAAATGCCTACGTCACGCTCACCAAACAAGGAGAGGTTCGTCGTATTGCAGCCGATGGAACTGTTCAAAGCGTTGCATCGGAGCTGGAAACGCCCAATGGAATCGCACTCTCACCCGACGGCCAAACCTTGTACGTATCCCTATATCGAGCTGGCGTTGTGATGCAGGCGTCATTAATGGGAGAAGTCCTAGGGGAGTTCAGCGAGTTCGCGACGATGGACGAGCCGTCCCAGGCATTGTCTGATGGCATGTGCGTGGACCGTGCTGGTAACGTGTATTGTGCGGGTGCTACTGCCGTCTGGATTTGGAACTCGGCCGGCAAACTTTTGGGTAAACTTGAGACTCCGCAGCGTCCGATCAACTGTGCCTTTGGCGGCCCGCACGGACTCGATTTGTACATCAGCACGCTGGGTGGGCTATATCGTCAGCCCATGCGGACCTACGGCGTTGCCCCCAATCCACCATTGTTGGGAAGTCTGGCCAATCGAGCTGGCAGGCCATCGACGGAGCTGCCGGAATCCGTTCACATAGCGCTCAATCAGGTGTATTACGAAGAATCCGGTCGTCGATTGCTGTGCGATGTATTAACGCCGAACAGCGATGATGCCGGCCGTCCTGCTATTGTGTTGGTGCACGGTGGGGGATGGTTACATGGGGATAAGACCAAATTTCGCTCGCTGGCCATCAAGCTGGCGGAGCGCGGATACGTGGTAATGAGCATCGAATATCGCTTGGGCCATGAGCGGTTGTTTCCAGCGGCCATGCATGACTGTCTGGCCGCTGTTCGATTCCTGCGTTCCAACGCCGCTCACTACAACCTGGATTCGGATCGCATCGCGGCCGTCGGTGGTTCAGCTGGTGGTCATATGGTGGGCCTGTTGGCGACTGGGTCGGACGTTCCCCAATTGCAACCTACGGGTAGAGTCCGCGTGTTCCAAGGCGGAGCCGAATCTCTGTCCAGCCGCGTTCGAGCCGCAGTTGTCATGGCGGGTCCGATGCAGATCGCTTCAGGGAGTGTGGCTGAGCGCTCTAAGCAGGGCATGGTATCGAACGCGACACAATGGCTGGGTAAGAGCATCGATGAAGATCAGGAACTCTATCAGTTGGCCGATGCCTACGAGAAGATCAGCCAAGATGATCCACCCATGCTGTTTATAACTGGGAGTTTGGACAATCCCGAACGCGACGCGTTGAGTTTGTCCAAGTTGAAGAGCTTAGGTGTAACTGCGCGGCAGGTGATTCACGAGGGTGCGCGACATGGGCATTGGAACCAACTCGAATGGATCGATCAGGTCGTTGATGACATTGATGATTTCTTGAGCCAAAACCTATGACGAGCCATTTACACGGGTGTAACGCTGGGTGGTAGCTAGGCGTTAGGTTCTGAGACAATGAGCCGATCAGCATTAGCCTTGTCTTTACCCACTTCTTGGCAGTCACGCGAGCTAAAAAACAGTCATTACTCTTACTCTTACTCTTACTCTTACTCGTGCTCGTGCTCGTGCTCGTGCTCGTGCTGGGGTCCGGAAGTACGTCGATTACGATTACGAGTGCCATTTCATTGAGCTCGAGCACGAGTGCGGAATAAAAATGTGCGTAATGACAAGTCCAACGCCGTGCCGCTGATTACAGTGTCAAGATCGCTTATAGGAGAGGCTGCGGCATCTGTCCGGCATGTAAGACGCAGCTACAAATGCGTCGTATTTCGGCTTACCAAAGGGAGAAGAAGCGTGCGACTCAGACAACTGCACGGGAACATAGTAATTGCCCCCTTGATTTGGATGACATTGGCGGTGGGCAGTCAAGCCGAGCTGCGGGTTGGTGCTTCTCGTATCGACGTTACTCCTGAGAAGTTCCCAGTATTGGTCAATGGGAGTATGAGGTCTCAGACCGCTGACGCGGTGACAACAAGAATCCACGCACGCGCCATCGTCTTGGACGATGGGCACGAACGAGTCGGAATATGCGTGGTTGACAGCTGTATGCTGCCAAAGCAGTTGTGTGACGAAGCCAAGCAGCTGGCTTCTACCCAAACACAGCTCAAGCCCGAACGGATTTTGATATCCGCCACTCACACGCACTCGGCGCCCTCGAGTATGGGGGCCTTGGGCACCAATGAGGATGCGTACTACGTTTCTTTTTTGAGGCAGAAGATTGCGGAGGCATTGGTGGCTGCCGAGGCTCGGCTGCAGCCAGCTCGAGTCGGCTGGGGTGCGGCTGAGGCGGCTAACTTCACGGCGCTCCGCAGGTGGGTTCGTCGACCGGATATGCTGGGCACCGATCCCTTTGGAAATCCAACGGTGCGGGCAACCATGCATGCCGCTCGAAACCCCGATGAAGCGATTGGCCCCACCGGGCCGGAAGATCCAGAGTTGAGTTTGATCGCGTTTCAAAGTTTGAATGGAGAGCCCATCGCTGTACTGAGCAATTTTTCCATGCATTACTTTGGTGGCGAGCGACCTATTAGCGCCGATTACTTTGGCTATTACTGCCAACAATTCGAGCAGTATCTGGAGCCCAAAGGCGAAGAGCAAGTCGTTGCCATCATGTCGCATGGCTGCAGCGGTGATATTTGGAAGCGGGATTATTTGACGCCCAGGTCGGAGTCGGAAGGATCGATTCAAGATTATTCAAGCGGATTGCTTGAGATTGCTAAGGGTGCCTATGCGGAAATAGAGTTTCAGGAGAATGCTGATTTGGCGATGGAGCAAATGATCTTGTCGATGCGATATCGCACGCCGGATGCGCAAAGGCTTGAGTGGGCGGAGCGAGTGGTGCAGGAGATGGGTGAGCGACTGCCCGAAACGCAACCGGAAATCTATGCCCGCGAGCAATTGTTCCTGCACCAGCTTCAAGAAACCGAGATTGTGCTGCAGGCAATCCGTATCGGGGATATCGCGATTGCGACGACTCCCAATGAGACTTACGCTCTGACGGGGCTCAAGATTAAGCTGCAGAGCCCCTTGGAGAAAACCATGGTGATTGAGTTGGCCAACGGTGGGGACGGTTATGTTCCGCCGCCGGAGCAGCATGCACTCGGGGGTTACAATACTTGGCCGGCCCGGTCGGCCGGATTGGAAGTTACCGCTGAACCCAAGATTGTAGCCGGCGACCTGCTTTTGCTGGAGCAGGTTTGTGACCAGCCGCGACGTGTTGTGGACGCAGCTAATTCGCTGGCCAAGCGTCAGATTTTGGAAATGCAGCCCTATGGATATTGGTGTCTAGGCGAAATGCAGCCCCCACTTGCCAAAGACGCTAGCCGCCATGCTCGCCATGCGTTTTACGAGCCGGGGATCTTGTTTTATCTGGATGGCCCGGATGCATTCGCGTCGGAAGGCATCAAGAATCACTGTGTGCATTTCGCCGGTGGAAGACTGCGTGTGGACTGGTCGCAAATCGGTTCCGACTTTACCGTTTCCATGGCTTTTTGGAATGGCATGCCGCGGGATACTCGCGACGTACTGGGCTGGATGTTCTCAGTCGATCATGAACATACGACTAGTCCATCGGGACTGCATTTAGGTTTGGATCGTGAGGCGCGATTACTTCTCAGGTTTGGTAAGGATGTGGCACTGGCGGGCAGCACTCCTATTCCGCGGTGGCAATGGCAGCGGGTCGTGCTGGTGAAATCTGGAGACGCTTGCAAAGTGTTGCTTGCTGGTGCGGAAGCAGCAGAGATAAGTACAACGATTAAGCTGCCTGAGGCAAAGATAGCGGAGGCATTTTTCGGGGGGCGCAGTGATAATGCAAGTAACTGGGAAGGTTGCCTGGACGAAGTAGTGATCTTTGATCGAGTTTTGAACGATGAAGAGTTGCAAACACTGCTTGAACTGAAATACTAGCTCTGTTTCCGGATGTTGGTTAATCTATTTGCGGGCGTGGGATACCCAGATTTGGAGTCGGTGCGATTGCAATTCCATGCCTTATTGGACAGCGTCACTTTCGGTAAGCCGTAAAGGCGTTAGCCGCGGTTTTCGAAGGGCTTAGGCACCGGTTCACCAGAAATCGTGTTATCACTTTTAAACAAGGGGGTGCCAGAAGAGTTATCGAATGTGGCGTTGTACTGCCAAGAATTGATCTGGACGTTGGATTAGGTTCGGCTGTTCTGCGAATTGGGAGGCGCAGATGTTTCAAAGAATGCTTGTCTGGGGACTAGTGCTGGGGGGAGGCGGGTTGCTTGCTTGGTTTGGCTTAATCGGCCGTGAGAAGTTTTTGTACGAGCAGATGGAGTTATATCGGCAACCCGAGCCGATGGATCCCCGGGAAATTCACTACGTTCCCACACCTCCACCGGTGGTTGCCAAGATGTTGGCAATGGCCAACCTGAGCGGATCCGATATTGTTTTAGACCTAGGATGTGGCGACGGGCGTTTGGTAATCGAGGCGGCCAAGCAATTTGGCTGCCGAGGCCGCGGCTACGATATCGATCCGGAATTGATCGAGTTGTGCGAGCAGAATGCCCGCGAAGCCGGAGTTGAGCATCTCGTCGACTTCTATATTCAGGATATTTATGAGGTGGACATTAGTGATGCGACGGTAGTTATGCTCTATCTGCTTCCAGAAATGAACCTCAGATTGCTGCCGCAATTGCAAAGCATGGCCGATACTGCCCGGGTGATTACGCATGACTTCGAGTTGCCTGGCGTACAAATCGTCGAGGAAGCCAAGGTGCAGAACGATACGGGGCCCAACTATATGCATATATCGCACCGGATTTTTCTGTATCACGCGCCCTTCTTGTTCGACCTGGATTATCAGCCCGAGGGCAAGAAGATGATTGAAGCGGTAGAATACGTGCTTCAAAGACGCGTTTTGACTCGCAATGAGCCCACAGAGAAAAGCGAAGTGGAACGGAGTGCGGGCGAACCAACGAATGCCGATGGCGGTTCATGATGGAAAGGTAGTTTCGATGAGCAAGGTGATCAATCGCAGAAACTTTGTGCGGCAGGCCTCGATCGCGGCGGGTGCTTCGATGGTGTTCTCGGCTACGCCGCTGAAGGCACGTAGGTTGGAAAAACCCACTCTTCTTGGAATTGGCGCGGGCGGAAAGGGAAGAACGGATCTCGAGCAATGCAGTCAAGTAGGATTCGACGTGATTGCATTGGCGGACGTGGTCGATACTAAGAAGCTAAAGCAGATCCAGGGCAAACGCGAAAAGTCTATGGCTCAGGTGCGGGATGCCTATCCGGACGCCAAATTCGGCACGGATTATCGCCAGCTGATCGAGGAGTTAGGGGACAAGATAGACGCGGTGGTGGTCGCGACCCCGGATCACCACCATTTCCATGCAAGCGTGCAGGCCATGCTTGCGGGCAAACATGTCTATTGCCAGAAGCCCTTGACACATGGGATCTGGGAAGCACGCACGATGGCGCAAGTCGCCCACAAGACGGGTGTCAAAACTCAAATGGGAAACCAGGCGCATGCCAACGACCATATGCGAAGGTGCGTAGAGCTCATCCGCGCGGGCATAGTAGGTAAGGTTTCGGAGATACATACTTGGACCAATCGCCCCATCTGGCCGCAGGGATTTGCCCGTCCGCCGGAGCCGCAAAAGGTGCCTGCCGGCATCGACTGGAAGCAATGGGTAGGACCAGCGCCCTGGGTAGACTATAGCCCCGTCATCGCTCCCTTCGCGTGGCGGGGTTGGTGGAATTATGGAACGGGGGCGTTGGGTGACATGGCTTGTCACATTATGGATCTTGGTTACTGGGCCATGCAATCGAAGGCGCCACTGAGTGTTGTTGCAGAACAACAGGGTGCAACCGAGTACTCACCCCCGATCAATTCTCGCATTACCTGGGATTTTGCCGCCAACCAGTTCAGTTCCGAGCGTGGCTTTAAATTCCATTGGTACGACGGATACTTGAATGCGAGTTTCAATCGAGCCAATTGGGAATTGGAAAAGGCCAGTGAGGAGTACAATCACCCCAGTGCCGATGTGCTCGACGGGATGGACTTCAACAACTATGGCTGTGTTGTTATCGGCGAACACGGCAAGTTGTTCTTTCACCGGGGACGCGAGGATTGGGTGTTGCATGCAAACAATCGAATCGAAGCGTTCCAATGGCCCAAGGAAAGCTTGCCACGTGCAACGGACCAGAATAGCTACCAGGAATGGCTAGATGCGATTCAGGGCCACATACCGCAAGCGGAATCCAACTTTCTGCACAGTGGTCCCTTTACGGAAACTGTACTGTTAGGAGTGTTGGCACAGAGAGTTCCCGGACAGATTCTCGAATGGGATGCGAACACTATGCAGATCAAAGGGCGTCCGGAACTCGACAAGTGGATTCGCAGGGAATACGCCGAAGGCTGGAAGGCAGAGCAACTGCTCGGTGCGGCGTTGTCTTAGGGCACTTCAGGTCCGTC
>JANSWS010000355.1 GCA_024743355.1 bacterium | reverse complement strand
TGCTCGATGGCTGGTGGCGCGAATCCAAGTGCGGCTTCGGTACCACGGATTTCTGTTCCCAGGACTTCGACTTTGTTTCCGCGGGTGATTCAGTCACCTCGTAGGGATCATCGTAGCGAGAGGCGTACCCGGGCATTTGTGCCCGTTCAAGTTCCAGGCGATATTCACCCACCACGTGTTGTTGAATCTCGTCACGGCAGGTTTGATTGATCGGATGGGCCACATCCGCGTAGAGCTTATTGGGGCCGTCATCGTCGCCTGTGCTTCTGGGCGCTCTTAATTTCGACCCGCAGTTATTGCAATAATTGCTACGGATGTGGTTCTTGTTGCCACAACGCCCGCAGCGGTGGGTAAGTTTACGGCTGGGCATCGCCACAAACGGTCCCTGACTGCCTTCGATGATTTTCAGATCGCGGACGACGAAGCAGTTGTCAAAAGTGATGGAACAGAAGGCGCGAAGTCGGTCTTCGGAGGATTCCATTAACTTGATCCGAACTTCTGTAATATCCACTGGTGTAGCTCCCCTGCTGTGACCCTTGAATGCGGGGTGGCCGACAGTGCATTACAACAAGTATGACAACTGTCTTTCTATCGATTCCGCGTACCATGCGCTCGCATGATAAACCCTGCGGATCCCAGCTTGCCACGCGCGGCTGCTGATGTTTTGAACGATGGATTCAACTTCTTGCTTTTCCATCGGTTCAGCAAGCAGTGCAAAGCAACTGGAGCCACTTCCTGTCATCAACACAAACCTTTGACCGCTATCGGACAAGAGCTTGAGTTGGCGTTCCACCCACATACTCGAGCTGGACGCCGATGATTGTAGAGCATTAAATAGCTCTGCGCCAATCTTTTGAGTTTGCCCAGCTTTACACGCCTCGATAATTTTCTTGCCCCCACGGGGCCCACCCAGCTGATGAAAATTCGCGTAAACGTCTCGAGTCGAACATCCTGCTGGAGGATGCGTCACCAAGAATTCTAGAGCGGGCTTGGCGTAAAGCAATTGACAGTTCTCACCTCGACCGGTCGCCCAAGCCATGCCAATCCCTTGTGGATCACCCAGAAAAAAAGGAATATCGCTGCCTAAAGCGGCACAGACACTTTCGGCCAAATCTCGATCCCACTGGCCCCAGGCAAGCTGACAAGCCACCGCTGTAGCCGCCGCATCGCTGCTGCCTCCACCCAATCCAGCCGCGGCCGGAATCCGCTTTTTCAAGTGAATTTCACATCCAAGCTTTGTCCCAATTCCTTGCTGGATCAGCTCGGCTGCCCGATAAACCAGATTGCTTGAGTCCACCGGTATTTGCCAAGCGGGGTCATCGATCTCTGACCTTGTCTCCGAGTTGGCGTGCCGTGTGCCGGGGTCATCCACTTCCAAATTGAAGACGATTTCGGATTGCGATGTGGGCCGCACAGTGACTTGGTCATACAGTGAGATCGGGCACATTAATGTCTCAATCTCGTGATATCCATCCGGGCGCTTGCCAAGTACGTCCAGATACAGATTCAATTTGGCTGGGGCGCGAATCTGCACCTCTGAGACTTGACCGTGTTCCGATTTCTCTAGCTTAATTAGCATGCATGCTGACCTGCTCTGAGGCTGCTAACGAAGCGGAAATCCTACTTTGTGACCGTCCAAGTGGCCTCGACGGCTCAAGGGCAACCGCCATCTTCGTTGCACACGGATCCTTACGGCATCGGAACGCCAGACTCACGCCTCATCTTCCGCCCGCATGGACGGCGTCAGTAAGAGTTCATGGTCGCAGAACTCCGCAGAGTCAAAATACAGATCCAATTCTCGCTGCGCACTTTCCTCGCTGTCGGAAGCATGCACAAGATTCATCTGACGTGATGAAGAGAAGTCGCCGCGAATTGTTCCGGGGGCGGCATTCAAACCGTTTGTTGCACCCAACATATCGCGAACAACACGAATGACATCCAGCCCTTCAATGGCCAAGGCGATGATGGGCGCGGAGGTGATGAATTTCTCCAGGCTGGGGTAAAATGGCTTGGCAACGTGTTCAGCGTAGTGTTGTTTTGCCAATTCGGGCGTGACACGCAGCATCTTCATGGCCACGATATTCAAGCCTTTGGCTTCAAAGCGGGCGATAATCTGTCCCGCAAGTCGCCGCTCAATACAGTCGGGTTTCAAAAGCACGAGTGATCGCTGCATCATATCCAGGTCTCCTTGGAGCAATTCGAGTCGCCAGGGTGAGATAGGCCCGTTGGGTCCTACTAGCTTCCAGCTAGCGGGCAACAGCCATACAAACAACGCTATCCGGTCCTATCCGAGTTCAGGCCGTCAGATTTTCATCAGATTTCCCGCGGCGCGAAGTGGGAGTGAGTTTTGTCAGCTGGTTTGAGATGCAGGGCAGCTACCGACCCGTATCCGACTCGAGCAGGAGATCATCGGAATATTCGAATGGTGTTCGGTCGTTATGCAACAGATCCTCGGCTGCACCCATGCCGTCTGGCTGAATTGCAGGCGGTTTCCCGGCTGGTACGGAATCGACGCTCCCAGAGTCGGGGGCAGTCGCCGGAAGTGGTGCGATTCGTGGGCTGTCAGCCAGTGGCTGCAAATGCATGTAAGCGGGTTTTGCGTACGGCGCCGGGGAACCCAGGATAGCCGTTGGTCTCGGAGACGGGCCACCGTGCTGCGGAACTTCCTCAGCCAAATGCGGTGCCGGGAAGGATAGGCCGGAAGGATGCGAGCCACTTCGATGGGATTCCATTCGGTGCGGTGGCGGCGTTGGCTCGGCAACGGTCGGGTGCGGGTGGTTACGGAAAGTTGGCGCCGGAGAGGAATAATGCTCTTGGCGAGGCAATGCCATCCGCGAATCCACAACCGGATAGGAATGCGTGGAGCGGAACTGCCCGGGCACATGAACCGCATGTGAGTAAGGTGTGACCACAGCATGGTGACGCGGTTGTGCTCGAGTTGCCGCCCCATTCCAACCGGAGTGGTAGCCCCCATGACTGTAGCCCCACCCGAAGAAGCGGCCGATCTGCGTCGCAATCGGCTTGCCCTGTGTCTGTGCATCAGCCACTGTGACAAACAACGGGTGCAGCCAAATCAGCCCGCTTACGGCAAGGCACGAACAGAGGGAGCGAAACGCACGGCAGCTTGGCAAAGCGAAACTCCTTGATCACTTGGAACGCTGGTGGGCTGCAAATTCCGGAATGTCCTTCTTTTTGGAATCGGCAATATTGTCCCGCTCGAATGACAGATCAGGCTGCGAAGCGTTATGGCCCGGCCAGACGTCCTCTCTCTATGCCGTATGCAGGACGTGGTTTGCCTGCGCAAACTCTGCGGTTTGCCAATTTCGCGGCGAGCAAGATGCATACGCGGATGGAGCGATGCTCAAGCAGGCTGTTGCGTGGCAAGGTTGCGATCTTACAGAGTAGCGGACCCGGCAGATTCAAATTAGAAAGTTGGAGCCATTAAGCTAGGAATCCGTAGAAGGCTCCGGCAATGCAGGCGGTCATGCAAGCCGCCAAGGCGCCGCCCAGCATGGCTCGCAAGCCGAGTTGTGCCAAGTCGGACTTGCGATTGGGCGCCAGTGGGCCAATGCCTCCCAATTGAATCCCGATGGCACCGAAATTCGAGAAGCCGCACAGGGCATAAGTCAAAATAGTGCGGGTTCGGTCGGAGATCCCATTTTCTGGGTCGACGGCGGCATCAGGTACTGCGGCCAGTTCGATATAGGCCAAAAACTCATTGACGACCAGCTTTTTTCCCATCAGGTCGCCGGCAATCAAGCAATCCTGGCTTGCAATTCCCATGATCCAAGCGATTGGAAAAAACAAGACTCCGAAGATTCGACTCAAGGAAAGGTCGAGTCCCACCAAACCGCCGAGCGATTGGAGGCAGATGTCGGCAAAGGCAATCAAGGCCAGGAACGCAATCAGCATGGCAGCGATGTTGATCGCCAGCTTCATGCCCTCGGTCGCCCCATTCGCGGCGGCTTCGATGACGTTGCTGGCGCCTTCCTTGAGACTCTGCTCGGCGACTGCTAATTCGGTGGGAGTCTCGACTTCCGGCTGCAGGATTTTGGCAATCACCAATGCCGCCGGTGCTGAAATGATGGAAGCGGTCAGCAAGTGTCCCGCGCTGATTCCCAAATTCGCGAACACGGCCATCAGGCTACCACTGATCGTTGCAAAGCCGCCGACCATCAAAGCATTGAGTTCGCTACGGGTCATACTGGGAACATACGGCTTCACGACCAAGGGCGCCTCGGTATGACCGACCAGTACATTGGCTGCCGCAGCGAGACTTTCCGAAGCGCTCGTGCCCAGCGTACGTTGCATCAGCCAAGCCATCCCACGCACGATACGTTGCATGATGCCCAAGTAGTAAAGCACGCTCATCAAGGCGGCAAAGAAGATGACCGTGGGTAAGACACCAAAGGCAAATGTGGTCAAAACTGCCAGCGGATGCGTGGGCGGCTGATCATCGGGCCCAGGGTGCGTCTCGAACACAAACCTGGACCCCGCTTCCACGCTTCGTTGGATCAAGTTGAAAAACGATTCCACCAGGTGGAAGACAATTCCATTCGCGAACCGAGGAACCTCAACGACTTCGGCCTGCGGATCCCAATATTGCGATTCAAACTCGGACTTCGAGATCTCTCCCCGTTCGTATGCTGAGAAGCTTTCCGCAAAGCTGCCCGGCAGACGGCTGGGAACCAGTTCGGATTGGCACTCTCCCGCTTCACAAGCTGCGAGCAATGCGTCAAAGCTCTCAAAGCTGCGCGGGAATCGCCAGTTTTGCGAGTTGAAGAACAGGCCAGCAAACGCAATCTGCAACATGATCCCCAGCGTTACCAGACGCCAGTTGACGCGCGAACGGTAGGAACTCATCAGCCAAGCCAGCAGGATCATCGTTAGCAGGCCCAGCAGACTCACCAGATTCAGCACTTGCAGCTCCCAAATGGTAGTTTTCGAAGGTCCGCAACTGCCCCACCGTTGATACGACCTGGGGTGTCGCAGTTCCAGAAATTCCGCCGTAGCTCCAGCAGGGACATTGGGAGGATTTTCCCGGCATTCAGTTTGGAGCCTGGCCCATGGTGAGGCGGTGGCTATCCGCTAGCCCAAGCATCAGCCGACTTGCAATTGGGATTCGACGTGACGTATGGCATCACGAATCTTGAGCCCGGGGCGGACATCCAGGTCACTGTTTTCCCGCAGCCACTCGGACACCGTTTTCTCCGCGGAGATCACCGTGCTGTGCCTACGACGGCCAAAATAATAACCGATTTCCTTGTAGGCCGCCGGGGTGTATTTGCGAGCCAAGAACATCGCCAGCATACGAGGCTGACTGACGCGACGGATCTTACTCTGCGACTTGAGACTTTCCGGTTCCAGGCCGAACACATCGCACACGACTCGATCAATATCAATGATTCGCACGACTGGTCGCGTCGCTTGAACCAGGTCGCTGATTGCCGACCAACATCCATCCCAGTCCAATGGGTGAGCTTGCAAGGAAGCGATAGCGGTCAATCTCTTGGCAATGCCGCTCAATACCCTGCCATCACCGGTCACCCGCCCCGCAATTTCACGCAAAACACTGGGGTCGATCTCAACTCGAGCTACCTGCAGGTCGCGCCGCAGGATCTGGAATCGGGTTTCTTCGTCAAGTGGGAAAATAGGGACCGTTAATCCGCCTCGCAATCTTCCGACCAGATCACTTCCCAGATGCTGCAGGTCATTCAGCGACCTGTCTGCGGTAAATAGGACCTGTTTGCCAAGTCGCAGCAGATTATCCAGGGTCTGCCTGACTTCACCCGTCGATGACTTCTTGCCGACAAAGAACTGGATGTCTTCCAAAATCAAAGCTTCGACATCGCGGTACTTGCGGCGAAACATAGGTAGCCCACCGCCGCGAAGCCCCTCCGTGAAATCGTTTAGAAACTGCTCGCTGGACATGTGAACGACACGCCGCATCCGTTTCACGACTCGCAAACGCTCGGCGATTCCCGTTGCCAATAGGGATTTGCCCACACCGCTCGGGCCGTGCAGAAATACGGGAGTCATTTCGCCAGGAGCATCGACTACCATTCTGGCCGTTCCCCAGGCTAAACGGTTGCAGTCACCATGGATGAATTGCTGCCAGTGCTCAAGCCCCGTTGTTGACTTGGAAACTGAATCCCCAGGATCGAGCTGAGCCTGGTTGGCTAGTGCCGACCGCGTAGAATGACTGGCGGAAACGGAGGATGAGGTCGAGGTTAAGGATCGTGACGCGACCAAGGATCGAAGCTTGGCGGACGAAGCAGGCTGAGCCGCGGCGTAATTTTTTTCCGATCGGCTAACCTGCTCCCGATTGCGGTAGGCTAAAGAAACCACCCTGGGCGATTCCAGCTTTTCATGCGAGCTCGCAGGTGCAGTCTTCGACTGCTGCCGGCTATTACTGGAAGTCGCTGGTTGGAGGTGGCTGACCGGTTCCCACTCGAAGGTAACCTTCCCGTCTGCGCATCCAGCTTCCTGCAAGGCTAGCTTCAAGTCCTCGCTCAAGTTCTGTCTTGCAAGATGGCAAGTGAACTCGTGAGCAAACTTCAGACGCAGCTGCCCATCGTGAAAATGCCATTCGGTCGATTTCGGTATCCATAACTCGAAACGCTCCGCACTGATCTTGGAGACCAGAGCAGATCGCACTTGAGCGGCGAAATCCGTTTCCCCCTGGTTCACATCGTGTGCCATGCTCTGCGCGCACTCCTATCGGTCATGCTCCGCGCCGCGGCGCGAATTAGTTCCTGCTTGACGCCCGTGGCATACCTTGCCACGCTCTGCCCAGCCGACCGCTGTGCATGCTCGCGAGAAGATTCCTGCTGGTCGAATCTGATGCTGACAACAGATCGCCCATCCTGAATTCGCGAACCGGCTTCTACATTCGAGCGAGATATTGGCTCGATAGCGACTGGTGCCGTGACAATGTTCATCATCGCCACAGCGAGGCCCGATTTTAGGATTGCTAGCATTGCTGTCAAACTAAAACTCAAAGCAGTACACAATTGTGATCGGGGCAGACTGGCCGCAACCAGAAACGCAGATTGTTTCACGTTGGAAATCAGTGAGAATTGGCCTGCTGATGTCCGACCACAATCCTACCAGACATCGTCATCCTGGATGATGGACTGAAGTGGAAAATGTGTTCGTGAATCCATGCGTCGCATTAGCCACCCGTCGGCCGATTCGCGTAAGTCTTTTGCCGTAGGCGGTTTGTGCCTTTGCCAAATGTTCATTTCAGCCCCGCATCGGCCCACAGCTACAGCGGGAGTCCGTAATTGCTATCATGGCGTCCATGGAAGCGCAAGATCTGGAGAATGCGGCAGAGCTAATCAGCAGGCTGGGAATCCCGCCTCGCGATATCTGTCTCGATTGGGCCTGGCAACTGCGAGAGATCGAACTGGCAACCTCCGCAAAGTTTGAGCCGCAGCCGAATCAGATCTGGGCGGACCAAATCGACACTCCAGACGACTCCCATCCAGATTGTGCACAACCGCTGGGCCGCGAATTGTCATGGCAAGAGCTGCTGGTCGATGAGCAAGGCAGACTGCATTGTGCGGTCGAGAGTCATGTTGGCAAAGATCTCGCGGCTTCGAGCCCATCGAGCGCGAAGCCCTCAATCGAGCGTCTGCTAACGCAAGTGCTGGAATGGTCTCGCGAGGATTTCCCATCGTCGCAATCGGAGTCGGGTGGAGTGCCTGGCTGGAGCCCGACATCGTCCGCGCACGCTCTCGATAGGAAGCCGATGCTGACAGCCTCTGAAGATGCGAGCGGTGTTGGGCAGGCAGCCTTGGGTGCAGCCCATCGACCTCGCCAGGGTCGAAAGTCAGCGACTAAGCCGAAGAATCGATCCAAGTTAACGGCGGCCGCCCGTACACGCCTTCTCCGGTTGGCGGTCTGCGGATCGATCGCCGTGATTCTGACGGCAGTCGCCGCAGTGTTCATTTTCGATGGTTGGAAGGCATCGAGTGAGCTGCCAAAGTCGGCAGTGGCTTCTGGCACAGGCATGATGGCAGAAGTCGATACTAACGATGCAACATGGGGTGAACTGGAGGTTGCGATGTTGCCTGGCGGGCAAGTCATAACCGGCGAAGCAGAAGGGGCGGATGCAACCGCCGTGAGTGCGGACGCCGCCCTCCGGGACCTGGCGAAGCTCAAGGTCGAATCGCCCGAAGAATTGGAAATGCTACCGGCGTCAGTGTCGGCAGGCGGCGAGGAATCCGGCCAGCCGCCAGCGGAGTTGAATGCCGAATCGAGGTCGGTGGAGGAGCGTGATGATCAGCTCTCGCCCATACAGGTTGACGGGACTCTGGTGGATGCG
>JANSWS010000381.1 GCA_024743355.1 bacterium | reverse complement strand
CATGTTGCCGGTCCTGAGCTTCCTGAGTCCGATTGGCGGAGGTGCGGAAATCGTCAAAGTTCTGAGGCATTTCGCTGTCCATATTGGCCAGCCGCTCAAAATCCTCGGTGTTGGACTGGTTATCCTCCACCACCAATTCCCGTTCGTCCTCGGTCGGGCTGTTGGGATCATCCTTATCCTCGATGGGTGCCTCGACGGAGTCCTCTTCCTCCACTTCCAACATGGGATTTTCATTGATTTCCTGCTCGACCCGCTCTTGCAGCGCCAGCACGGGCAACTGCAGAATCTCCATCGACTGGATCATCTTGGGAGCCAGCTTTTGCGTTTGAAGCTGCCGCGCCTCCATTCCAAACGATAAACGCATTGGAGAAGTACCTTTCTTTACTCGCGAATCAAACCGGGATCATCCTTGCTTTGCCAGAATTTTATCATCTGTCGAGCCAAGCAAAGCAAAAAAATCCGTCGCAAGGAACAGAATTTGCGGGCAAAATTTTTCGCACACTACAGTTTTTGGCGGCCGGACAGAGCATCCGCCAGAATTTCACGATTTGTGTGCTCTAGCACGCTTCCGGTGGTGATGCCCCTGGCTAGGCGCGTCATGCTAACCGGAAATTCCGACAGCTGATTTGAGATGTAAAGCGATGACCCATCCCCCTCAACGGTGGGATTAGTGGCCATAATAACCTCCGTGAAATTGCCGCGGCGGACGCGTTCAATCAGTGCGTCGATGGTGAGCTGATCCGGTCCGATGCCTTCGAGTGGCGCAATCCTGCCCAACAGCACATGATAAAGTCCGCGGTAGGCGGCCGAGGCTTCAATAGCCATCAGATCCTGAGGTTGCTCGACGACGCAAATCTTCGTCTGATCTCGAGACGGGTCACTGCAGATGCCACACAACTCGGATTCCGCCAAGTTATAGCATTGACTGCAGTAGCAGACTTTTTCACGAACCTCGCGGATGGCTTCCGCTAAAGCCAGGGCCTCTCCCTTGCTGACCCTCAGCAGGTGGTAGGTCAGTCGCTCCGCTGACTTTCGGCCAATCCCGGGCAAGCGGGACAAGCGATCCATCAAATTGCCAACGGCTTGAGAATTCATTGCTAGAGACCGGATAGGGCATCATCGAGTCCGGGCAATTCGAGTCCCCCGGTGGCCTCGCGCATTTTCTCAACGTGCAATTGCCGAACTTGTGCCAGGGCCTCGTTCAACGCGGCCGGAACCAACTCTTCGATCATTTCGACGTCGGCTTTTTCCATCAGCTCGGGAGCAATCCGCAGCTTTCGCACCTCTCCCAAGCCGGACACTTCAACTTGGACTAAATCTCCACCCGCAGAACCGTTGACGATCTCACGTCCAAGACTCTCCTTAATTTCCTTGACGCGTTCGCCCATGGAACTGGCGGTCTTCAATAATTGCGCAAATCCGTTGAGATTCTTGAACATAATTTTCCTTTCGTGACCTTGGCCTCGGTCCGATAATTGCGAATCGTTTCGTCAAGTTCAGCTTGCAGCAGGATGAGCGTCAAGGAGTACTTGCCGGAGGAGCGACATTTTTTCCTGGCAAGCTATTATCTACGTCTTTCGAGGTTTGGCTCGACTGCCCGTTAGGTTGTAGCGATTCGCGGCCCGGGTCCACTCGCACGATTTCCCCATCGAGAACCTCACACAGGCGTTTCACGTACGGGTGATTCGACATTTCCCGCAGCTTTTGAGCCCTTAAAGCAGAATTCGACAATGGGGCTTCGGGCTTGACCGGTTGCCCCTGCGGCACTTCAAACTGTAGTCCGATCGGTCTTCCCAGCAGTTTTTCCACAGCAGCTTGTAGTTGAGCTTTGTTGTCGGAGCGCTCGCAGTACTCTTTGGGTTGCACGGCCCCGGCCGGAAAAACGACCTGCCAACGTTCACTGCCTAGCGGCCGCACCGCCTGCGCAACCGAAGCGTAGTCTCCCAAGAGGCCATCGAGGGATGCGATAGCTTGCTTCCAGTGTGCAAGCCCGCTGACGGAATCCAGCATCGGATCCCCCTGCGACGCAGCGCCTTCGCCTGCTATTGAATTCGGGGAGGCATCATCGGACGGGGTGGCCACCACGGTGAGTCCCGATTCCGCGAGCGGTGCCTTGACTGATCCGCCCACGGCCTCGCTCCCTGGCGGCGTCGGGCTGTGAGCCTCAGCTACCGATCTTATTTCCGCCTCATCGGCTGTCCGCACAGGCGTCTCCGAGGCCGCCGAGGCAAAGTCGCTCGACCGCCCGAAATCCGTGGCCTTAGCCAAGCCCGGCTGGGTTGATTCGCCCGATTCTAAGTGGCGACTGGGTGGCCTAACGTTTTTTTTTTGCGGGTTCGCGGGCTGGCTAGCAGCCGATCCGTTCAACTCGCCGATGCGTTCCAGCAGCTCTGGAATCGAAGCCAATTGCTCCAATTGGCAGATCTGCACCAAGGCTACTTCCAGCAGGGTAACCGCGGAGACACTGGTCCGCATGCGTACGAGACATTCGTCTAAAATCTGGAGTGAGGCGAGTAGCGACTGCGTTCCCCAGGAGGTTGCTAGCTGGTTGAGTTGTTCAATCCCGCTCGGATTAGCGATCTTCAGCAAATCGGGCCCGCCTCCGATACCGATTGCCAGGATGTCACGTAGATAATTGAGGAGTTGCTCCGCCAGTTGGCCTGCGTCGGTTCCACCACGAATGGAGGCATCGACCAGTTCGATGGCCGATTTTGGATCTTTGGCGATCATCGCCTCCACCAGGGCCGTCAAACGGCTTTCGTCGGCGGTTCCCAGCAGCTGATGGACCTGGTCGACGGAGATCCTCCCGTCGCAAAAACTCATCACCTGTTCAAGCAGAGATTGGCTGTCACGCATGGACCCGGCGGATCTGCGAGCCAGCAGAGCCAAAGCTTCCTGATCGACTTCGTAACCTTCCTTCTCCGCGATCTCTTGCAATCTACTTTGGATCGCTTCCATCCGTACGGGCGCAAAATCAAATCTTTGACAGCGCGACAGAACTGTGATCGGGATCTTATCGGGATCCGTTGTACAAAAGATGAACTTGACGTGGGGCGGCGGCTCTTCCAGCGTTTTCAACAATGCGTTGAAAGCTGGACCAGTCAACATGTGAACTTCGTCAATAATGTAGATCTTGTAGGGCGAGCGGCTTGGCCTGACATTGACGTTGGCACGCAACTGCCTGATTTCTTCGATTCCTCGATTGCTGGCACCGTCAATTTCGATGACATCGATGTCTTCGCCGGCGTCGATTGCTCGTTCAATATCCCGTGATGCATCATCGCGATGGGCAGAAGAACTCGCGTCAGCCCCATCCGCAGCGGAGGAATTCTTGGGCAGGTTGAGCGCCTTGGCAAAAATCCTGGCAGTCGAGGTCTTGCCGACACCTCGGGCGCCGGTGAACAAGTAGGCATGACCGACGCGGCCCAATTCAATCGCACGTTCAAGAGCCTGTGAAATATGGGATTGGCCAATCAGCTCTTGAAATGACCTGGGACGATATCTGCGAGCGACTACCGTGTAGCCAGTATCGGGAACCAACTTCTCGGCAGAATTGTTCATATCCGATCCCGGCTCTAGCGAGCGTCCCTCCGCTGCCTCACATGCTTGCGTTCGGATCCCAACAACGAATCGTCAGATGAATCAGCGTGACGTGAGGCGTTGAACGCCAACATCACTGCGTCCTTGAGATTCTTCGCTTCACTCTTCAAGGGAAGCCACGCCAGATGGCCAACAACCAACTTCGCCTGCCCTCCTCAAGAGAGGCGGCAATGGGAAATGCACCTGCCCGCCAGAGGCTCCCGCACAAGAGTACCCCGCTTATGGCTGCTACAATTAAGTCCTGACCAGGTTCACGGCTCCCCCTCGCGAGAGCCACTGTCAGGCAGGCACATGTGCAGCTCAAGCCTGCACAAGTTCAACTGATCGAGTTCTATAGTGTACGCATGAGGGCTCAAGATTCCTAGCAGTCTGCGAGCAGGTACTCCAGCCTGGCCCGAACTTGAGCATTTAGCGACGACCTCGCGAGCGACCTCGGTGACCGCGACCTTCGTTCTTGCGATGGTTTTCGGTGTTGCTTTCGATGATGCTCCGCAATGCATCCTCCCACGTGGGAATATTGCGGTGCCTTACTGCGCGTTCCTCGTCATCTTCCAAGGAATCGGGAGCGTCTTCGTCCAGTTCTGCGTCATCGATTGCCGAATCGCTGACAGGGACGCGTTTGGGACGCTCGCGACGCCGCCTACTCGGCTTGCGTTCCCTGAATTCCGCTTCTTCCTTTTCTTCAAGGTCTTCTGCCGGTGAGAAGTCGGGTTCGGAAACGATGGCGCTATCTTCCGTCACGGGTCGATCCTCGGCGGCTGGTCGCCGTCCACGGCGCCGACGGCGACTCGACCTTCTCTCGACTTCTTCCTCTACATCATCGCCCATGACGCGACGCGAGTCGTCTTCGTCCTTCCAGCTAACGCCCCGGTAACGAGCGGAATCGGCATCGGAGGGAACTTCGAGATCATCGTTGACAGTATCCTCGATGGGGGCCTCACCCCGCCCGCGTCCTCGTCCGCGGCGCCGCCGTCCGCGGCGTCCTTCGGATTCGGACCTGGGTGACCTGTCCGATACGCCGGCTTCGCGCTCCGCCAGCAGATCGTCTTTTTCCTCTTCGCGGCGTTGGAAGCCATAGCGAGACGATTCCTGGCTTCCTCCACTTTCGTCTTCGTCCTCCCAGCCTCCAACGTCGTCGACCACGCGACGCTTCTGATACCAATCGTCGCTCTGCGGCTTGCTGCTGGCATCGCCAAACAAGGCAGTCAGAGCCGGGTTTTCCTCCGAGCCAGTATCGGCATCATCGAAGACTCCTGGGGATTCCTTTTCGGTTTTTTCCGACCGCGGCCTGGGGCTTCTGGATTCGGCTTCCTGCTTTCCGACGGACTCACCGACCGGAGAAGCGTCAGGTTGCGACTGCGGCTCCTCCGGTTCGCTGCGGGGCTCCAACTTGATGTTGAACATGCTGGCCAGAGACTCCCAGGACGACCTTCTACCCGACTTACGAGCGGATTTTTCTGGCGGCTTGCCTTCGGGCTCAACCTGGGAGGGAACTGGCTTGGGGGCTTCTTTCGGCTTGGGGGGCACCGCCTGGATCACTTCTGGCTGCGAGGCAACTTCGTCGGCTCCCTCGGAATCAGTTTGGGGCTCCTTGTCTCGAAACCCCCAATGGGAGCGAACCTCCTTTTCCTTCGGGGTGGACGGAGGCTCAGCCGGGGCGGGCTCAGGCGGTTCCGGCTTTTCTTCGATACTTGCTGGCGGGTCTTCTCGCCTGCGACTTTCAGGCTTCCGGGCATCTTGAACTGGGGAGCCCTTATTCTCCGTTTCCTCGGGTAGATCGACGCCCGGCGCGCCCAAGAGATTTGCCAAGGATTTCCAATGATCTGCCATTTGCTAACTCAGTGCGTTGTTTGCTTGCTTGGTAGTCTAGTTTTCTTGAATCTCGAACTGCTGGGCTCTGGCCCACCCCCAGCCAACACCACCGCGACCTTCACGGGCAAGTCTCTGCACTACGGATCGAGACCTACCAGTTGGGTCCGTCGCCAGTCTCCGCGGTTTTTCTGTATTTCAGCCTTCCCATGCGAAGGGGCTTTTCGGCACCTGCCCCAGTAAACACTTCTGGTCAGCTGAACGCGGACCAGCAAGTCAGGTTCATGTCCACCGCGCAACAAAAAGCGGTTCACCCCGGCATGCCTGCCTCTAACCGGTCGAGCCCCACGGGAAGCTTCGGAGAGCGGACTCTATCTGCTTCAACCGCAATCAAGTGGGTTCATCGCAAGGCTGACGACCATGCTGGTCCACCATCTTCGGCCCGTATATTAGTACCCTTGTCGTCTTGGCACCGAAACTGTCTGATGGCTTGAATCCAGAATTATACTGTCAGTCCCTTGATTAAAAAGGCGAATCTGCGATTCGCCACCCCTATGAAAGCTCTTGTAAAAAAGAAATCGGAACCTGGGCTGTGGATGGAAGAGGTCCCCGAGCCAACACTGACCATCAACGACTTACTGATCAGAATTGACCGAACGGGGGTTTGTGGCACGGATTTGCATATCTACCAGTGGGACGACTGGGCCCGCCAAACGGTGCCCGTGCCACTGGTCGTGGGGCACGAATTCGTAGGCGAAATCGTGGAAGTTGGCTCCAACGTTACGGATTTCAAGCCCGGCGACATAGTGAGCGGTGAAGGGCACCTGGTCTGCGGCAGGTGCCGCAATTGCATGGCTGGGCGTCGGCATTACTGCAAGGACACGCGAGGAATTGGGGTCAATAGCCCGGGTGCTTTTGCCGAATACCTGGCCCTGCCAATGACCAACGTATGGCTACATGCACCCAGCATCGATCGCGATGTAGCCGCCGTTTTCGATCCCCTGGGAAACGCCGTCCACACGGCCTTGACTTTTCCCGTGCTGGGAGAGGACGTTTTGATTACGGGTGCCGGCCCGATTGGCTGTATGGCAGCTGCTGTAGCTCGCTATGCTGGCGCGAGATTCGTGGTTGTTACCGATGTCAATCCCTGGCGACTTGAGTTGGCTGCTCGGATGGGAGCCACTAAGACTGTCGATGTCAGGCAATCCAGTCTGTCCGATGTGCAACGCGAACTCGGCATGCATGAGGGCTTCGATGTCGGGCTCGAAATGTCTGGCAACGAATCCGCCTTTCGTAGCATGTTGAACAACATGGCCCACGGCGGAAAGATCGCCATGTTAGGTATCCCTTCGAAGCCGATGGCCATCGACTGGAACCAAGTGGTCTTCAACATGTTGACCATCAAAGGCATCTATGGACGTGAAATGTATGAAACCTGGTACAAGATGACCGTCATGCTCCAAGGCGGTCTGGATATTAGCCCCGTGATCACGCACCGTTATCCAGCTGATGATTTCCAACAAGCCTTCGAAGCGATGTCAACCGGCCAAACGGGTAAAGCTATCCTCTACTGGCGTGATCACCCCGGTACAGAGACAAGCTCCCAAAGCTAAGGGCCCGCCGAGTCAACTGAGCCAAACGCGAAGCTGCATCCGGGAAGCGAGCCTGGCAGAGCTTGCAACCGCGATCCGTGGGCGGATCTGAATGCTTCATCTGGGCCAGCACAGGACTCTTGTACATGCAGCCGAATTAACCACTGGCGATGACGACGGTTGAGACACTGAGAAACAACAACTCTGCCAAACATTTCTAATTTCCAAACCACGAGCGCGGAGAGAACCATGTACGGAAAGTTTCAGCAATACCTGCAACAGCAGCTGGCCGAGATAGACGCCGCAGGCCTGACAAAGGACGAACGCATCATCCTCTCACCCCAAGACGCCACGATTTCAGTGCAGTCGGGAGGGGAAGTTCTCAATATGTGCGCGAACAATTATCTGGGGCTGGCGGAACACCCAGACGTGCTGCAGGCCGCCGCGAAGGGCCTGGACACCTGGGGTTATGGACTTGCGAGCGTGCGATTTATCTGCGGAACACAAAAACTGCACAAGGACTTGGAAAGCCGGCTCAGCCAGTTTTTGGCGACTGAGGACACCATCCTGTATTCATCGTGCTTCGATGCCAATGGAGGTCTG
>JANSWS010000505.1 GCA_024743355.1 bacterium | reverse complement strand
TCAGAAACTGTACGAATTGGACGTGCAGCGACGGCAATTGGAAGAGATCGCGGAACAGGAACTGGCTCAAACCGCATCCAATGAACCCAATGAAAACCGCCTGCTTCGGCAGGAGGTGACCGAGCAAGAAATCGCTGAGGTGGTCAGTGCCTGGACCGGTATCCCGGTGGCTCGCATGGTGGAAACCGAACGCGAAAAATTGCTGCGTATGGAAGAACGCCTCCATCAGCGGGTGATCGGACAGGATGAAGCGGTAGCCGCTGTTTCCGATTCCGTGCGGCGAAGCCGAAGCGGATTGCAAGATCCCAATCGGCCTATCGGTTCATTCATCTTTCTGGGGCCAACCGGGGTCGGCAAGACGGAACTATGCAAGGCTCTGGCGGAAGTGCTGTTCGATGATGAATCCGCCGTGGTTCGGATGGACATGAGTGAGTTCATGGAGCGTCACAATGTGAGTCGACTGATCGGCGCCCCTCCCGGCTATGTAGGTTACGAGGAGGGCGGCAAACTGACGGAAGCCGTCCGGCGTCGCCCATACTCCGTGGTGTTGCTGGATGAAATTGAGAAGGCGCACCCGGATGTGTTCAACGTCTTGTTGCAAGTCTTGGATGATGGTCGTCTGACGGATGGTCAGGGACGCACGGTGGACTTCACCAATACTATCGTGGTGATGACCAGCAATATGGGCAGCCATCAGATTCAGGAGATTACGGAAAGAGGCGGTGGCGAGGAAGAGATTCGCAAAGCCGTGATGGAAGTTCTGCAAGCTAGATTGCTGCCAGAGTTTCTGAATCGAGTGGATGAAACCATTGTGTTCCATCCGCTGAAACGCGAGCAGATCCGCGCCATTGTAGACTTGCAGGTCGAACGGCTTGAGAAACTGCTCGAGCAGCAAGGTTTGTCATTGGTCGTAACCGAAGCCGCTTGCAATCAGATCGCCATCGAGGGTTACGATCCGCTGTACGGTGCACGTCCGCTGAAGCGTGTGATCCAACAGCGAATCCAGAACCCGTTGGCCAAGGAACTGCTGCAAAGTCAGTTTTCCGAGGGGGATTCCGTAAAAGTGGATTACCAGGACGGCGAATTCCAGTTCGCCCGAATGCAGCAGTCCGCGAGCAAGCAGCCTGCGGAGTCGTGAGAAAAAACTTGGAGCATTGACAGTCATGCCTTGCGGACCTCAGGACCTTGTGCCTGGGGTCCGCTCGTTATATGACGAGCTAGGCGTCGCGGCCGACACCCAAAGCATCTGCCACGCGATTCACGTAATTGAACCAGGCGGCAATCATGGTGATTTGCAGAATGCCCGTGTCATCAAATCCGACCGATCGTAGCCGATCGTGCCAGCTAGGCTTAATGGCGGCGGCATCTTTGGTCACTTGAAGCGCGTAGGCAATCATCGTTTGCTCGGCTTCGGTGGTGGTTGCCGTCGAGTCTGCTGCATGCGAGGGCGCCAGCTGCGCAGACTGTGCGTCCGCGGTCTTATCGTTAGCTCCCGAAACATGCCGAAGAAACTCGCGGTGTACAGCGCTGCAATAGCGCGTGCAATTGGCCTCAGAGACAGCCGTGGCTATGAGCTCGTGCTGCTTTCTCGTCAGCGGCAGATCTGGAGAGAGCAGGGATCCCAGAGTCGAAAAGGCGTGTTCCATGGCCTTGGGAATCAGACTGTGAGCCGCCACAATTCCCTCCTCAAAGGGCGGTAGACCTGGGATTTGCCTGTCATATTCCTCTGGGTACAGCCGATTTTGCCGGTCAAATGCCTCCGTCCAAGCTTGATTCGCAGCCGATAAATCCGCGATCTTGATCCAAGTCATTGCTTGCCTCCAGGCGGCGACTTCTTCGACTGTCTCAACAGTCTCTCTTTGGCGGCGTTTTCCGCGTCTGGATCGTATTCTGGATTCAACTGGCTTGGCACCGGTGCACGGAGTTGCTCGCGCCACGCGACCAGTTTTGCATGCATCTGCTGCGCCCGCTGCGGATACTGAGTGAGCAAATTTTTACTTTCACTCACGTCTTCGGCCAGATTGTAAAGTTCCAGGCCGCCATCCTCGAAATACTCATGCAATTTCCAGTTACCCTCGCGAATGATACTGCAGGGACGGGTTCGAAAAATGGGGTCGCGTTGTTCATCGATTCTGGAATAGCCCTCGAGATAGGCTGGGAAATGCCAGAACAGGGCCCTTTCCGGAAAACCGCCCTGGCCTGTCAGCAAGGGCAGCAAGCTATGACCATCTTGAATCTGGTTGGCAGGTGCTTCGGCGCCGGTCATTTCTAACAATGTCGGAAAGATATCGACTTGAATGATTGGAACCTCACAGCGACTACCAGCTGCCACCACTCCTGGCCACGTCACGAAAAACGGTTCGCGAATGCCTCCTTCGTAGTAGGTTCCCTTGTAGCCCTTCAAGGGGCGCATCGTAGTTGCTGGTCCATAGCCTCCGTTGTCCGAAGTGAACAGAATGATTGTGTTCTCATACAGTCCCAGTTCCTTGAGTTTATGCACAATTTTTCCTACGCCATCGTCCACGCTCTGAATCATGGCCCCCATGACGGACGTCGAGTGCAGATCTCCGGGCGGCTTCTGCTCATATTTCGCCAGCAGATCCGGCCGAGCTTGTAAGGGGGTATGTACCGCAAAATGCGATAAGTAAAGCATCCAGGCCCGGTCTTGATGACCTTCGATGAAGGCCAACGCTTCATCATTCAAGCGATCGGTCAAGTACTCGTCCGGTGATGCATCCTCTAGGCCTGGCGCCCCAGGATGTGGTGGGAAATAGCCTTTGGGAGGACTGCCGGAATGGGTGCCGGCGCAGTTGAAGTCAAACCCGTAAGGCACGGGATCTTGACTCAGGTGCCACTTGCCGATGATGCCGGTCGCGTAGCCGGCGCGCTGAATGCAATGCGCCCAGGTTTGCAGGTCGCGTCGAAGTGTGTCCGTTCCCGGTATGTGCTTCAGCTTGCTGAACTTGGGATTGCCACGCAATCGGGTACCCACATTGTAAATCTCGTGCCGCGGCGTGTACTGGCCTGAAAGCAAGCAGGCACGTGCCGGCGCGCAATTGGCAGCACACGAATAGGCCTGCGTAAAGACCATGCCTTGACTGGCCAGTTGATCTAGATGGGGAGTTTCGTAGAAATCGGATCCCATAAACCCGCAATCTCGCCACCCGAAATCATCCAGATAGATCAACAACACATTGGGCCGTTTAGGCGGTTGCCCGTGAGTTTGAATCGCGAGAAACAACGAAAAGGTGCCGAACAGCATGGCCAGCGTTATTCGCCTGACAGCGATGCAGCGGCGCTGAATCGGTGCGGCTTCACCATTCAATTCTGCCATAGGTATTTCCAATTAGTTGCAGTTTGGTGATGTTGGGTGGAGTTCGAGCGAACAGGGTATTGAAAGTAGTCTGCCCGACCGGAGCAGCGATCATTAAACCTTAACCTGAGACTCGGCACAAATCAGCGATCCGCAGCGTCTTGGTTTTTGGGCCTGCGAGTTTACATGGCGCGAGCTTGTTTGGCAGGTCTTGCCAGGAATACGGCTGCGAAGTGCTACCTCCCGTTGAAATGCGGGCTCTGATGCGTCCTACTATGCAGCATCGAAATTGCCCGATTACATCCAGGAAAAGTTCGCCATGCGTCTAGTAACTCGGATCTTGCACTTCGTCATTTGCGTTGTCTTTTCGCTAGCCGCACAAAAAGCGGACTGCCAGCCCTGGGAGCTGCCTGAGGTGGCTCAAACAGGACAAGATGGGTTGTTGGTAGCTGAGTTTATCTATCCCTTGGACGGGCGGCAAACGGAGGAATGTCATGCCTCAACGCTGGTTGAAACCTCCGAGGGTCTGGTTGCTGCTTGGTTTGGCGGGACGCATGAAAACCATCCCGACGTTGGGATTTGGATCGCACGACGCGAGAATGGTCACTGGAGCCAGCCAGAAATGGTCGTGGATGGCTCAGAGAACGAAAGCCAGGATTATGCGTGCTGGAATCCGGTTTTGTTCTTGCCAAAATCGGGGCCACTGATGCTCTACTACAAAGTCGGAGTGAATCCAAGACTGTGGTGGGGATGCGTCATCACCAGTCAGGACAATGGGCGAACGTGGTCCGCACCGCGGCGTTTGGGAAGCAGTGAGAAGTTGTTCAAGGAGAATCAAAATCTGCTGGGGCCCGTAAAGAACAAGCCTATCGAGTTCGATGACGGGCGCGTGCTTTATCCCAGCAGCACTGAGAATGAAGGGTGGAGAGTACACTTTGAAGTATCGCAAGACGGTGGCAAGTCTTTTCAAGTCATCGGTCCGCTCACCGAAGGCGAAGAGCTGGACGCAATCCAGCCTAGTATTTTGATTTATCCCGAAAATCGACTACAGATTTTGTGCCGCACGCGACAGGGAGTCATCGGCAGCAGTTGGTCGTATGATTTGGGCAAAACCTGGGGACCGATGCAGTCGCTAGAATTGCCCAACCCGAATTCCGGAACCGACGCTGTAACATTGCGAGATGGTAGGCAGTTGCTCGTCTACAACCATTCCACCCGCAGCGAGAATAGAAACGGCAGGCAGATTCTGAATGTTGCAATCAGTCGCGACGGTCTGAATTGGAAACCGGTCTTAACCTTGGAAAATGAAGGGCATCCCGACGGCTACTCGTACCCAGCTGTCATCCAGACACGCGACGGTCTGGTCCATATCAGTTACACGTGGCGGCGGCAAACCATCAAATACGTCGTCCTTGATCCACAACAGTTGGACGCCGCAAATTAGTTGTCTTGTATCATGAAGGGCAAAGTTTGAACCTATCCGAAGACCATTAGCCGCTTTGGCGTTAGCCGCGGTTCTTTTCGGTCTTCGGATGGTTTCTTCGTTCTTAGCGAATCGCCTTGTCTGGAAGTTCGCCCTTGATTCCTTCATCCATTGGCATGCTATCTTCGTGGATACCTGTTTCTGCCATGAGTTGCTTGAGCAATTCTGACAATTCTTGAATG
>JANSWS010000490.1 GCA_024743355.1 bacterium | reverse complement strand
GCTCCTCAGGGCCCATGTCTTGAATTCATGGGGGATGGTGGGACGGGGCACGGTCAACCAGCGAGGACGGGTTGGTAGGATGATGCGAAATCAGCTAGACGCCCGCCCTGGCTGGCAGCTGCGGGCAGTATTTTGCGGCATCATCAGTCGTAAGGCGAGCGTCAGTTGAAAATTTACCCATGTAGCCACCGTCGCCAGACGGTGGACGACAGATGAAAATTTGCCAAGCGTAGCCACCGTCGCCGAACGGTGGACGACAGGTGAAAATTTACCCATGTAGCCACCGTCGCCAGACGGTGGAAGACGTCGACCACGCTCTGGTGAGCGTGGCTACGGTAAGTCGACCACGCTCTGGTGAGCGTGGCTACTATTTAGAAACCAGACCCAATTTGACCAATGAGGCATTCTCAATGTTCAGGGCCTGAGGATTGGCCAGCGTCAGCAGGATTCTTCGTCCGCCAACTTCTGCAATCGTGGCCAAGCTGTGGCTGCCCGAAGGATCGACGACGATTACCTTCCATTCCGCCTTTAGCTCGTAGGCGTCGGGCATCTGCAACAACAGTTCTCCCAGCACCTTGCGGTAGGAAACTGTCTTCATCTCAATCAGCTTATCGGGATTCGAGATGCAGTGCCCGCTTTCGAGCGTCCAGCTTTGGTCGCTCAAATTGTAGCTGGCCGTTCGGGATGAAGTTGCAGTTGCTCGAGGGCTGTCTGACAAGCTGTAGGAAACAGGCAGACCCTCGATCACGCCTTCGACTTCCTCGGGAGGATCATCGCCTTCGATGACTCCGTCCTCGATTTCTTCCGGAATAGGCTTGGGAGCGATGAGCTCTTCTGGCTCAATGGGATCTTCGGGAATGGCGGGGCATCTGCAGAAGAGCGCTTTGGCCGCGGCCCGGATTTCTGGATTGGGCTCCTTGTAGCATCCGTCTTCCATACCCGTGGCAATATCTTCCAGCTTCTTCTTGATGTCTTTAGTGCAGCAAGTGATCGCGCACTGATTGCACTTCGCACAGCTACCTACGGTCTCGTTCAGTGCCTCGATGGCTGCCTCACGAACGTCGGGATCGCAATCCTCCAAGGCTGCCAGGAAGGCTTCTTCGACTTTACCTTCCTTGTTGTAACAACCGCAATTGACCTCAGCCAAGAACTTGATTGCTTTGATCTTCTGCTTCTTGAGATCCTGGTCCATCTTGATCTCGGCCGCCGCCTTGATCATTTCTGGCTGGGTTGGTTCCAGGTTGGCGGGGTCGGCGATGGCGCGAACGGGCGGTTTGCGTTCCAGCCCGGGTCGATTCCCTCGCCGATTCACCAGACCATCTCGCAAGCGGGCGCCGGCCTGTGGAATGCCAAGCTTCTGCCAGACAGTTGGAACGGGGGTTTGAGGGGCAATGCAGCCCGTCATGATGCAGAGCGTCCCGATGATCAGTACGCGGCAGTTTCTATATGATTTGGAATCCATTCCATGCATCCCCGATTCTTCCGCTGCTCAAATTCCCGGTCGGAGCATCCGCCGTGGGTATGGCGACACGCGTTATATCGAATATCGGTGTCTGGGATGGCAGGCTTCCACTTTATGTGTGACTAGCATATAGATTTCCAGAATCCGCACCCCGCTCCAGATTACGCAGCCTGAAAATAGGCCCCAGAGTTTGCTAGCCATGGGCCTATTGCTTTGCTTGCCTTAGTTGCAAAGAGACTTCGTTTCCAGGAACGCTGACCGTTGCCTGGCCCTCATAAGCAGTGTTGCGAGCGTCGGTGTACTTGGCGGTGACTTCGTAAGTGCCTGGCGGCACGTCCGTGAACTTCCACTCGCCATTGCCAGCATAAAACTTGCGCTTTGCACTCAGGCCCGATAGCTGCACTCTGCTGCCATCGAAGCGAGAGCTGCCCGGGGCGGACACGACAATGGTGACCCAACTGGTAGTGGGCTTATCCTCTTTTTTGCTTGGCTCGGGTGCCGAGCTAGCATTGCTCTGAGGCCGCTCCTTTCCCATCCAAAGAAAGGTACCTGGGATGTTTTGATCTTGGATATTTCCGGCCACATCGATCGTTCGACAGACAATGCGGTATTCCATTCCCGGTCTCAAGGGCTGTTGCTTGAGTTCGTCAGCCTTGAGGGTTTCTTCCCAAGCTTCGCCTAACGATTTTGCTTGGATGTGTTGCAGATCAGCCTCGTCGAATTTCATCTGGTCCCTTTGGCCTTGGTCGATTGCGAACCAGACGCTTTGAACTTCCACATTGTCCACGGGTGAAATAGACAGCAGCAGGCTTTCGCCCAAGAACAGCCGCCGGTCTCCTTCGCCAACCAGGATGGCAGCAGGTTCCGGCGGGCGTTGATCGAAGTTAAGTCGGAGTGTATCCAGAATCTGGTCCGACCCCGCGATGGAGAATCGCAGTTCTTGCGGTCCCTCCAGTCGATCCGCAATCGCTTGGGTGTCCAGCTCGAAATCAATGTCGCTGGCTCTGCAGGTGAAAATCAAGTCGGGACCCTTGAGATCAAGTCTTGGTTGAAGCTTGCGATCCGAATGAAGTCTCCTTTGCATGTGATCGCCTAGCGCGAGTAAGCCGCTTGCTGCCAGACCCTTTTTGGGAAAGTCCGCGGTTAATGCCCCGGCAATTTTGGCTACCGTGACTTTATCTCCGACCCCTAGGTCACTTGCTCCGATTCGATTGGGAACTACCAACTCCATGGAGCCTGACTGATCTTCGATCCAGTCGCATGCAATCGGGGTACCGTTGGCCTGCAAACAACGCAGGCTAGCCCGGTTGAACTCCGCTAGGGCTTGAGTGACATTTTCCCAATCAACGCGCCCTCGCAGTGACGAGGCGATGGAGCGAGCTCTGGGATAGTCCCCAGCATCAAGCTGCAACACAAACTTCTCGCCTTGATTTTGCTGCAAATTGCTCGGCCTGAATCTCATGATTTGTGGGGACATCCCTGGCTTGAGCGTCAGTGGAGCGTCGCCCTGATGTTCAATTCGCCGACCAAGCGCGTCGGTCAACTGGCCCGAGACTTGCATCTCTTCCAGCTGAAAATCGGACCAGTATTTCGTGGGAGCGACGCTAACCACGAATTCTCCACGCAACTCCGGAAATTCAAGTTGGAGCAATTCGGGGCCGGAATACGCGGAGCATTCAATCCATTCGTAGGTGGTTTGCGTTTGGCCACTATTCGGTTCACCTGAAGGCGTCTCTTTGATAACACACAGGAAGCCAAATTCGCCAGTAAGAACGGGAGGTGGCGAATTCTCCGAGGGAAGAAACAGGACCGGGTGATCATCGAGTCCATCGTCGGCGGGCAATTCAATTGGTGCGGATTCGAAGATGGGAGACAATTCACCGGCGGACACGGCGTCCAAAGTTAGCGTCGCCAGCGGACCATCAACCTTGCCATTTCCAGTGAGCAGGGTTTGGGGCGCGATCACGGGGAACAACTGCACTACCACGGATTTCTTCCGATCGCTCCGATTGCGGACGAAAAACTGATAAACGCTTTTCGCCCGATGTCCTACCGCAGGCACTTTCATAGCAGAATGCAGGTTGCCCAGTTCACCCTCCAACTCACTGCGGACCACGGCTTGTTCGTTGCCAGAAGTAGGACGGATAACCAGTTCCACAATGTCTCGACGGGGTGGCAAGACGCGGATTTGAGCCACACTTTCCAATGCTCTGGGAGACTCGGCAGTTTCGTCCCTGATGTCCAGGCTTATCGAAAGGTCGTCGGGCAAAGACTTGAGATCTGCCCGCCAGTTTAGGTTCAAGCGTAAAAACTCTTGTGAACCATCCAGCTCGGTGTTGACTCGTCGTTGCTCACCAATAGTCCAAGGTTGATTGTTACCACGCCCCAGTTGCACGAGAAGTTGATCCGCAAAATTCGTCGTTGAACTGGAGTCGACTGCGGTCAGCGAGACAGAGCAAGTATTGACACTGGTCCCATTGCGACGCCGTATGGGAATCTTCCAACTGGCGCTGCCGCCGGCAGTGGCATCCAGCCGGATCGCGGTCGGAAGGCTTGGTACCAGCGAAAAATCGTTGCTGTAGGGAAGCAGCAAAGCGATTTCGTCATCCGGATCTACCGCCAATTCACTTGGATCCGACATCAGCGGGAGTAATTCGGCCAAGCAGCAACGATTCCAACGCTGCGTTGGGCTGTTGGATTCGACATTGGCTTGCCAATACTCGATCCATTCCGCACCCCACCGATTTAATTGTTCAGCGGTCGTGGCTGCATCCAAAGCGGAAATGCGGTTGTTATCTTGATCGCCCATCAAAGCCAGTGCTTTCTGGGTGGCCGCGTACTGAGATTTCAGCCTCTGCAGATCTTCCGTCTGGCAGTCTGCATTGATGGGTGTTAATTGCGACAAAGGTCGGCGCTGCGCTGGTAATTCCAATGCGATGCCAGTGGAACGCAAGCTTTCCAGGTTCTTTCGGAGCTTTTCCAATTCAGCGCGACTTTCCAATGGCAGGCTGGGGTCGCCCAGCAGCGATAGAAAGACGCGTTCATGCCCCCAATTCCATTCTTTGGAGTCTAAACTGGCAAGTTGGCGGATCTCTTCGCCGCGACCCTCTCGCAAAGTCTGCAGGTCCTCACGAATCGGGTTCATCAAACTAGCCAGCTTATTATCGCTGTGATGATTCTCGAGGTATGTTGCAGCATCCTGGGGCATTGCGGATTGGACGCGTTCCAGTTTTGACAGCAGCCGTTCTACGTTGTTCCACTGATGGCGAGGAAGGTCGATATCCTCCCACGATCCCAGTTGCATGGCAATTTGTTGCAGGGCATGCATGTAGGCGCTGTAATCACCGCGGGTAGCCAGCCACTGCTCCCTTTCTGAATCCGGAAATACCTCGGGCTGTAACCAGGGGATGCGAGGATCGCTCTTGCTTGCCAGCTTCGCTTGCAGGTTGAACCAGGAACCAAGTAGACCAGAAGAACGCAATGATGGTCGGGGACTCGAGACCGTCGGGGCATCGAGCAAGTTCTGTAGCCGATCGAATTCGTCGGCTCGCGATGAGAAGGCTGACTGCGAGGGCTGTTGTTTGTACCAATTTTGCAATTCGAGCGAGGCTGCCTCGCGTTCGATGCGATTTAGCTCGGCGACGGCGAACTCGACCGGTGACCAGCGGTTCCCGCGGCCGCTGATCAGCTGATCGCGTAAATTCCAAAAGCGGAGATTTGGAGTATCCACGATGTTCTGGGCTACGTTGCCAGTACTCGCAACTCCGTTGGGTTGGGCATCCGCAGACCCAGGTT
>JANSWS010000163.1 GCA_024743355.1 bacterium | reverse complement strand
GAGAAAACGGCGTGCCGAACGGCCGACTAACACTTTCCGAATTGGAAGCCACACTCTCAGAAGGAGCCTTCAGCGAATTGTTGGCGGCTGGTTTTGAAGGCAAGGCCGAGGCGAATCTTCACGCATCGTTGGGTATCGAAGGCGTAGAAGGCTTGCCACAGATGGACACGGATTTTTACCTCCTGCAGCAGTTCGGCCTGGGCGCTGGCGCTCCAGCCGACCCTCAAACCGGTCAGACGAGCTTCGGTAGTTCGCCTGTCCTCGAATTCCGCAACACAGCACTGAATCTCAGTCATTTTGTCAGCAGCCTTATCGGTCCGGCGCTGAGCGAGATTCAAAAAGTAACCAAGCCGGTTCAGCCCTTGGTCGACATCTTAACCACGCCGGTTCCTGTGCTCTCGGATCTGGAAGGCGAAACAGTCACCTTCCTCGATCTGGCGGCGCTGCTGGGCGGCGGGGATGCCCGTCCCTATATCCAAGCCGTTGAAACGGTAGTCAGCGCCATCGACCTGATCGACTCTTTGGAAACCAGCGGCGATGTGGTCATCCAAATTGGTACCTACAAGGTTGGCGGCGATGAGCATGACATGCGGGACGAGTCAAACAAGTTGTCGGATGCCAAGCCCAGTGGGGACGCAACCGAGTTTGATGAATCACGGCTGAACGAAGGCATCGATGCCGACAAGCAATCCGGATCGGGCATCAAGGGCCTGCTCGCCAAACTGAAGAACTCAGGCATCAAGCTGCCGTTCGTCACCAGCCCCTCGTCGATCTTTGGTTTGATCAGTGGTGACGTGGAAGGCGTCAATTTCTTTGAATGGGCCATGCCGCGTTTGGATCTGGGTTTCGAGATGCAGGAGTTTTTTCCTGTCTTTCCTGGCCTGCAGGCTTTCTTTGGCGGTGGCATCGATGTATTCGTCGCTCTCGATTTCGGCTACGACGGCAAGGGCATTGCGGAATTCATGACGGATCCCGTGTTCGACAACGCGGATAAATTGTTCAACGGATTCTATGTACGCGACTACACCGATCCGGAAGCCGACGGTAATCCACCGGAAGTTGAGTTTGTGCTGACCGTCGACGCCGGCGCAGCAATCGGCATCTCAGGGTTGGTGGAAGCCGGGGTTGAAGGTGGTCTGCAAGGCATCGTCAATCTGGACTTGAACTCGGAAGGTATTCCCGACGGCTTAATGCGGGCTGCCGACTTCGCACACGTGCTGGAGTCGCGGCCGCAATGTCTGTTTGATGTCTCCGGCGAACTGGACGTATTCCTCGATGCCTTCCTGTGGGTTGGCCTCGATCTGGGAATCAGCCGGCTCACCTTGTTCGAGAAGAGTATCGAGTTCATTCGCGAGACGTTGGTGGACTTCAACTTCCATTGCCAACCGGAGCCTCCGCCTACGCTGGCGACACTGGACGGTGATGTGCTGTACCTGAACATGGGCCCGCGTGCTGGTGATCGCGGGTCGTTTACGAATGTGACCAAAGAGTCGTTCTCGGTTTCGCAGTTGACGACCGATGACGGAGCGACCGCACTACGCGTGACGGGACTCGGGTTCACACAGGACTACCTGGTCGACGTCAACACGACCGTTTATGCCGACGGTGGCAGTGACCGAGATGCGATCACCATTGACCAGACGGTGACCTTTCCAGTCTTTTTGCGCGGTGGCGACGATAAAGATCGAATCACGGTCAATGCAGCCATCGACGCGGTTGTTCTCGGCGACGCAGGCGACGATATTCTGCTGACAGCGGGGGGCAACGACCTGATCCTGGGCGGCACGGGTAACGACACCATTAACAGCCTTGGCGGCAATGATGTGGTCTTCGGCGATGACATATCGATCATACCGCTGGACACCAACCAGGATGGGCAGCTATCGGTCGGTGAGTTGACGATTTCTGCACTCAAATTCAATGTCGATGCGACCCAGTCCAGTTCGGATATCTTGATGGCACTGCAGCAGTCGAATATTAGGCTGCTGGCCGGTGCGGACAACGGCAGTGACAACATCAACGCCGGCGAAGGTTCCAACATCGTGTTCGGCGGAGACGAGACCATTATTGCCGGAGATGAAGGGGATCGAATATCCGCTGGACTTGAGGGCGACATCTTGTTCGGAGGTGCCGGTAATGATGTGCTTTCGGGTGCTCCGGTCGATGCAACCATCGGCGCGAGCGATGTGCTCTTTGGCGGTGACAATGATGACCGCATGACAGGTGGGCCCGGTGACGATGAACTGCACGGCGATGCTGGCAACGACATCCTCGACGGGCAAGCGGGATGGGATGCCCTGTACGGCGGCGATGGAGACGATGTGCTGAAATGGAGCCGCATCGTGGACACCACTGACAGCGACTTACTCCACGGCGATGCCGGCAACGATTCGCTCCAGGTTATCGGTGGGTCCGATGCTGATGATATTCAGATCGAAGCACCAACGCTGCCGGACACCTCCGTGCACATCGGCTGGCTAAACCTGAATTTGAGCATCGATCCGGTCAGTATCGAGAACCTGAGCCTGGACCTGGGGCTGGGCGCCGACGACGTGCAAGTCGCCGACATGAGCAATGCTGAGGTTCATTCGATTCAAGTGGATCTTGGCAACCAGGACACTGGCGGACAAACCACGGTCAACCAGTACAAGACAACCTACGAAGTCGGTTCGATCGTGGGAGCCTTCGGCAGTTTCGCGGGATTGACTCAGAGTGACGGAAGTCACGGACAGGTCTTCATCGAAACGACCCAGGCCGCCGACGCGTCCCAACCAGAAATCCGTGAGATCTATCACAATGGTACCGCAGGATCTTTTGCATTGACGCTGGATGGGCGTGATGAACATCAGAGCGTCTATCTGACCGAACAAGTCAGCAATTCTTTCACCCTTCGCTTCCGCGATGTCGATACCGCGGCAATTTCCGCGAATGCTTCTGCAAGTGATCTCCAGGCAGTCCTGGAAGCGCATCCGGCCATCGGTCCAGGCAACGTGTTTGTGATCGGTAGCGGCACGGCAGCCGATCCCTGGGACATTCGCTTTGCCGGGCCTACAGGTGGCAGCCATCCAGTCGGCAAGTTCAACCTGGATCCGATGACAACCCTGTCCAGCGGAGTCGTGATTGACACGGTAGTCTCAGGGAGTTCGCATCCGGTGACCACAACTCCCATCGCCTTCGACGCGACCGCCGCCGACGTTCAGCAGGCACTGAGTTCATTGACCGGCAACCGCTACCAAGTGACCGGTTCGGGAACAGCCATCGATCCATGGCAAGTCACGTTCCTGGACGTCGACACGCAGGATGCATCACGAACGTTCTGGGTCACGCCGCCGGCAATGAATTACACGGTGGCCGGTATGGTCGATTTGGATTTGTACGCAGGCCTGGAGACCGTTGACGGATCCGAAGCGACGGTCACGATCGAGACAGTGCAAGTGTCTGGCAGCAACCCAACGCAAAACGAAATCCGCAGCATGTGGCACGACGGTGTGCGCGGTTCGTTCTCGCTGCAACTGGGGAGCAACGTTTCGTCGGGATTGATCGAACACGATGCTTCGCCCCAGCGTGTCGCCTCTGTTCTAGGCGCAGCGCTGAGTGCTTCGTTCCAAGTCAGCGGTCGCGGTACGGAGAACGATCCATGGGTAATCGAGTATTTACGCTCGGATGGATTGACCGTCCCGGCTTGGTCAGCAGTTACCGAGAATATGTCCGGTTTTGGAAGCTACGCCCTGCGGGACGATACGGACAATCTTGCGACCATCACGGTGGTCAACACGGAACCGCCTACCGCGACCCAGGACGCCCAGTTCGAGATTTCGCATGACGGCGCGTCGGGTGGGTTCACGCTTTCCTACGGCAGCGAATCCACGAGAATTTTGAATCACGATATCTCGGCAACGGACCTGGCAATGGCACTTAGCGGGCTAACGCCCGCGGGCGTCACGGTTCTGGCCACTGGCAGCGGGACATCCACTGACCCGTGGGCGCTGACTCTGCAGGGCTCGGCAGGCAAGAGTTTGAAAGAGTTGACGGCAAGCTCCAGTGGCCTTGATCTGCCCGATGGATCGCCGGCGGCGTTTGTCGTGGAAACCCTGACGTCGGGAGATGACGGAGCGTTGAATGAAGTTCAGGTCGTTTCCTACATTGGCTCGGGTGAAGATTTCAGTTTGACCTGGTTGGGGCAAGCGACACCGTCGTTGTCACCCGACATTTCCGCAGCTAACCTGCAGTCCGCTCTGGAAGCGCTCAACAGCATCGGTTCCGGCAACGTGAGCGTGACACAGGCAGGCAACCGCATGTGGCGGGTCGAGTTTGTCAACGTTTTGGCGGGTCAGGACGTCGGCGAAATCAATGCAGGCCTTACTCCGACATCGGTGAGCGTCCTGACGACGACACAGGGAACCGATGGAAACGAGTTGCAGCAGGTTTGGCACAACGCCAGCGGAGGAACTTTCCAACTTTCCTTCGCCGGTGCGACAACGGACGCACTTCCCTTCGACGCCACGTTTGCCGAGGTGCAGTCCGCGCTGCAACAACTGGCAAGTGTGGGCACCAACAGCGCGACCGGCCAAGCTAACGTCGCAGTGAGCGGGGCAGGAACAGTAGCTAGCCCATGGACGATTCGTTTTGTCGAAAAGCTTCGCGGGCAAAACGTGGATCCCATCGAGTTACTAACGGACGAGTTGGTCTTCGACGACACGACTCCTGTGGCTTCCACCACGACCATCGCTGACGGCAGAGGCCGTGGCGAAGTACAACAAGTTTTTCACACCGCGGACACAGGATCGTTTCAGCTCACGTTCCAAGGACTGAATACAGTTTCACTGAATCACAATGCGGACGCCGCCGACGTGCAGGCAGCGCTGGAGAATTTGATCCTCGAGAATCAAGAAGACTTCCAACCGATCCAGCCCGGTGATATCACGGTTACCGGTTCCGGAACGCTGGCGGATCCTTGGAAAATCTCCTTCTTGAAGCCTGTCACCCGCGTGGTGGGTACGAGGCAAGTGTCCGTACCGCCTGGTGATGGGGACTTGGCACAGGACCAGGTGACACTCAATGGCAGCAGCGCCAATGACCTTTACACGGTTGTAGCCGATAGCGGCGTGGTAAACATAGACGCGCCGGGTGTCCAGATTCAAATCCTCAACGCATTTCGCGCCACCGATAACGATAAACTCGTCATCAATTCGTTAGGCGGCAACGACACGATCAACGCGGGAGGTTCGTCCCGCAGCGTCGATCCGATTGCCATGGAGTTTCATGCGGGGGATGGCAATGACCGCGTCATTGGATCGCATTTCGATGACATCCTCGACAGCGGACTGGGCGATGACAAGGTTTCCGGCAACGCGGGGATGGATGTGTTTCTTGATGCAGGCGGAAACGACACGCTGATCGAGACGCAAGACGCCGACATGTCGCTGTTCGCCAATCGCTTTTTCGCCGGCAAGATCGTCGAGAACTTGAACGGGGACCGGCTGACGAAAGGCAACGCGGCGGAGGACGCCCGCAAGAGGCCAACGGATCCGGACTTCCCCGCGCCGGTCATCACTACCCTTGATGAGGGTGTTCGCGGAGACATCTACGCGGCAGCGTACGTGGATTACGTTTCGGGGCTGACGCGTCAGTTGCAAAGCGAACTGCTCTACGACCTGAACGATGCCAGCCAAACGCCGTTGTTTGAGTCGGCGCAGATTTCCGGAGGGGAAGGAAACAATACGCTAGTGGTTAACGATGACGACAACCAAGTCTGGATCGTGGGCCAGGCTGAGTCGCTTGCGGTGACCGACTGGAGGGGACCTGTGACGCTGGACAACAAAGGCAGCAGTTTGAATACCGATCCCGATGTCGGGTTCAACGAGTACTACATCCTTCATATGAACGGTACTCGCGAGATCACATATTCGATTGCGGATACTGGAAGCAGTGGATTTGACGAAGTCTATCTCTTTGGAATCGATGGGAGCACCGAGTCGGCGTCCGATCAGTTCTATTTGATCGCGTCGGGAAGCGTGGACAACGGTACCCGTGCCGGCCACGTGTACGCCGGCCAGCCCAGCGACCCCGAGACGCCCACCACAGCCCCTGAGTCCGTTGTGTTTACCGGTGTTGACCGCCTGCAGTTGCACACGCTGGGCGGCAACGACTCTGTGCTGTCAGACGATACCGCAGTGCAAACGCTGATCGACCTCGGCCAGGGCGACGACGAGATCACGATCGGTACGGTACCGCTGATTCCTGATCCGTCCAATCCGACCTTGGAGTTTCCCGAGGGGATTCCGGTGGCTGATACGGACAACATGACCAACGGCGTCTCGAATCAGACGATCGTCTACGGGCAGGCTGGTGATGATGTATTTGAAGTCGACCACAATGTGGCAGAGCTATTCCTGCACGGCGGGGCGGATGACGATCGCTTCGTGGTCAACACCTTCTTAAAAGTCACCGACGAGAGCGGCAACGTCACCAACACAGCCACCCTGTTCGGCGGCGATGGGGACAATCACTACGAACACGTCGTTGATGCGCCGATTACGATCAACGGCGGGTCCGGAATCGACACGACCGTGGTTGTCGGCACACCCATCGGCGAGACCTTCGTGGTCACCGAGCACTTCATCGCCGGCGATGGCGGGATCACCTATTACAACAATGTTGAGATTCTGGAACTCGACGCAGCCGGCGGCGATGACCAGATCTATGTGCTCGGAGCCAGGGAGGACATCGAAACGATCATCCGTGGCGGGTCTGGGGACGACGACATTCACATTGGTGGCAATCATCAAACGCTGATCATCGATCCGCCGCCATTCACCTATCAGCCGCCGCCTTTCAGTGTACAGCTGCCGCCGTCAGTTACTTTCACCGCGGAAGACTACACCACAAACACCGCGACGAACGTTACCTTCACCACTCCGAATGACGATCTGAAGCGGCTGTATGGCATTGACCTGGACAAAAATGAGGTTCCCGACGAGGACATACGCTTTAATGAGATCTCAAGGTACTTGTCCGATAAGTGGGATTCGTGGTTGTCACATGCGGGACACCAGATTCTGAGCGGTGAACCTCAACCTGTTGGCAATCCCGAGAACGACGATTCTCGCGCGCAACTCGGTTTGAGAGACCTGCAAATCCGCTCCGTGGAAAGCTACGAAGCTCAGCCGTCCTACAAAATCATCGGTAACACCGGTTCCAAATCCTTGCAGATCACTTACCCTCAGCCCGCCTTCCAGACTCGCGTTGGTACCGTCCAGTACAATACTTCCACCACGGTGCCGCCGGCATTCACCTTCACTCCGCCCCCGATTGCCTTGCATGTCAGCCCGGTCTATGACGTTAGCAGCATCCTGGGACGCGTGACAATTGATGGCGAAGAGACGTTCGAGATCGACGGCGACGAGCTGATCGTGCATGATCAGCAGTCGTCGGGCAAGACTGTCGCCTTAACCTCCCGAATCAATGCCGGTGCGTCGGCCAGTAGCCCCGACCTGTTGTCGCCGAATCCCACCAACAGTTCGGCTTCGTTCGAGGCCTGGTTCAAGCCGTCTGATTTGGAAGGGAAAGAGATTCTGTTTGAAACGGGCGGCACCGCTGTCGGTTCATCACTGGTGTTGGATGGAACGGATCTTAGATTCTCAACCTTGCAGAATGGCACGTCGCTTCAGCTCAATTACGCATTGTCGGACGCGGATGATTTCATACACGCCGTCATCGCGTTAGATTTTGAGACGAATACGATGTCCATGTACGTTGATGGTGTGCTCGTCGCGCGAAGGACCGATTTAACAACTTCAGATTGGTCAGGCAACAACGGCTTGGGGATCTCAGCTGCCAATAGTGATCTGGGTGGAAACTACAATGGTAACCTCAATGGCTTTGGGCCGTTTGACGGCCATGTGGCCAATGTGCGTATCCATTCCCAAGCACTCGCCGACGACGACGTTCAAGCATTATTCGCATCGGCCCGAGTGGCTCGCACGTTGTTGAATTTCGACGCACGAGCGGGTGAGGAACAATTCGATTTATCGGGCAGCTTGACTTGGGAAACGCTGACCGGAGTGTCCGGATTCAATTGGCAGCTTAGCCCAGACGTGAGGCTCGACACGGGACTGACAACGAGCACCCACTTTCAACAGGCCTATGAATTTGGAGGTCGCGCACCTGGAACGGCGACCAGCCTGTTCTACTCGTCTGGAAATCCGGTGGAGCAGTCTGCTGCCTTCGAAATCTGGTTTCAACCCGACCGCCTGGATGGAAAGCAGGTGCTCTGGGAAACCGGAGGAGCCAGTTCGGGAACGTCACTGACACTTGACGATAGCACCTTGCAACTGACCATTACCAACGGCAGTGAATCAACCACGAAATCACTTTCCCACGCGTTGAGTTCCACCAGCGACCTTACGCAAGCTCTTGGCGTCGTCGATCTGGACGCACCACAGCCAGCCCTTTCACTTTTCGTTGACGGAGAGTTGATCGGTTCCGTCGAGATTCCGTCGTTGACCAGTTGGTCCGGCAACAATGACATGGGTCTTGGGGGAGAAGCCGGCGGCGTAATCGGTGGTAATCACGCCGGAATTCTAGATGACTTCGGCAATTACAGCGGGCACATCGCCGCGCTGCGAATCTATTCGGCCAAGTTGTCTGAAGAAGATGTCCGGAATCTCTACCACAGCGCGGTGCTCAATCTGCTGGTCGACTACGATGCTGCCTTGGACACCGACGCGGATCTTGTCTGGGAGAATCTGACCCGTGTTGCCGACATGGATCTGGATGTGGCTGCCGGCGCCAACCGAGAATCAGTCGTCAGCGATCTTTACCCGCAGATCATCGCCGCGAGGCGATTCGGGGATCGTACGTTTGTCGGTCTGTCGGGCTTAACTGGAATTGGGTTGGGAGTGGACACGACCCAGGTACTGGGCCTTGAGTTTGAAAACCTGGAGCAAATCGAGTTGCGTCTTGGAGATGGCGTCGACGACGTGACCATTGCCGTCGCTCCGGAAGGACTAGGGGTTACTCTGGTGCTGGGCGGCGGCGACGACAAAGTGCAAGTCAACGCCGTTGACACCGACAGAGCCAACACCACGTTTGGCGTGAAGGCCGACACCTACGTGCGCGATAACAGTGAAGCCACACCGCATGGGTTCGACGCTGACATCCTCGTCACAGATACCGGCCCAAACAATACGAATCACCGAATCGGAATCATCGAGTTTGATTATCAGTTGCCCAATGCCGCCGTCGTCGATGCAACGATTTCATTCGAAGTATCTGTTTTCACCGACGGCGACCAGGATAACTTTAACTTTTACGTCTGGGGTGTTCGCGACGGTTGGAGTCGCGAGGATTTCGAAGAGTCGTCCGCGCTATGGGGAGGCTTCAATCCGCCCTTGGACGACTTGCGCTTTCAGAATATCATCGCGCCGAACGACGCACTCTTCGACGCGATTCCAGGTGGAGTTGTCGATCCGATTGGCACTTTTCAGATCTCACGTAGTGATCTGAACCAGAGGGTTAGCTTCTCGGATCCGAAGCTTGTCGACTTCCTGAAAACCGATTCCAACAATCGCGTTACGCTGTTTATCACGCGAGCAGAAAATCATGATATCGTCACAGGATTTGCTTCCAAGGAAAGCGGCAATTCCCCCAGTCTCTCGGTGAATACCGGAATGCAGATTTTCGGAGGAGCAGGGAACGATATCGTCACGCTGGGGAGCAGCAGTTTCCAAGATTCGGTGTACTTCGATGGAGCAGCCCACAAACTGGAACAACTCGAGATACTTTCTGAGTCCGAAGTGGAGAATTCAGCGGTGATCACGAATTCGCCGCCGGTTTTCATCAATTCCAACACGCACGGAGCAAGCGTCATCAAGCGGGGCGATCACCAGCAGGGCACCCTGCAATCGCTTCCCTTCATCCTTGGCGACAACGCGATCATCACGCTGGATGCCGCCGGCGCGGGTGGCTCGATCGATTTGGTGGACGTCGCCACGGGTAATGTGCTCGAATCCGTGATTCCGAACCTGCAATCGGTCACGATGGCAAGCTTCTTGATGGATGCTTCGTCCCATTCGGGAAAACAAGTAGTGTTGAGAATCATCGACAACCAGTCAGGATCATGGGGAATCATCTCGATCGACAATATTCACTATACGGCCGACAATGGCGAATTGCTGTGGAACTTTGAGCAGGGAAGTCTCGCCGACACGACAGGAGTCAATTCGTTTCAAGCCACCTTCGGATTGGCATCGTCAGGTCAGCCCATTCCCTATGCTCCGTCTCCCGACAACGTCGATTCGGTCAACCCCAACGGCGGAAACTTCCACGTTCGTTCCGACTACTACAATGGTCCTTTGACTTGGCCAGATGATTTGTACAACATCACCGGCGACGATCTGCCCAAGCAGAACGAGGTTCAGGAACTGTTCCACGACGCAGCAAGCGGGCTGTTCACGCTGACACTTAACGACGAGACCAGCGCTCCTTTGTCCTACAGCGCCGACGCAGCAAAGATTCAATCCGAGCTGCAAAAGCTTTCCACTATTGGAACGGGCAACGTCCAAGTCAGCGGCAATGGCGTGCAGGAATCGCCATGGGTCATCGAGTTCATCGGAGACCTCGCCGGCACCAATGTTTCGCAACTGACAGGAAACTTTGCGAATCTGAAGAACACGAAGGGAGATTCTGCTTCCGTTACGCTTGTGACGACTTCTGATCCGCTCGAAACGTTTCCGTTTTCTCCGGAACAGCAAAGCCCGATGGTGTTCGTGGTGGGCCCCACGGATACTCGCAACACCAGCGGAAACAATGAAGTCTGGGCCAATACGGTCGTCCTGGATCCGGTGACAGGCCGCGTGGTTCAGGACACCATCCAGAAGCGAGGCGTGCAGCAGACGGACGCTTTGGGAACGCCGATTTACGTTCGCGATTTTGAAGGCGGCGTACTGACGACAACCGAGTCGGCGGTGACGTTTGACAGTCACCAGGACATCGGCAGCCCCGGCAAAGCCGGCAGCTTCGAATTCGACGAAGTTGCCGGAACCTACCAGGTGACCGGTGGCGGAACCGATATCTGGGGCACCTCGGACCAGTTCCACTATGCCTATTCCGAGGTGAGCGGCAACGTCGAGCTCATTGCGCGAGTCGATTCGATCACATCGGGAGGAACACCGAGCAGCTGGGCAAAATCCGGAATCATGTTCCGCGAGTCCACGGCTGCAAACTCAAGGTTTGTTAATTTGGTCCAACGTCCGGACAATCAGGTTGCCTTCCAGTGGCGAGATTCCACCGGCGGCGGTGCCACGTTTTCCGGCAAGCTATACGGTGGCACTGGTTCGACAAAATGGCTGAAGCTGGTTCGCATCGACGATACGTTTCTCGCATCGTATTCGACCGATGGGGTGGAATGGAACGAGATCGGATCTCATACCATCGACTTGCCTGTTCGTTCATTAGCGGGTCTGGCGGTAACCGCGCACGACAACACATCGACCATTACGACGACTTTCGATCACGTTCAGATTCGGCAAAACCGCGGCGTTCCGCATCTCGCGCTGATGCAAGCGGGAGAGATTGCGCAGTATCTGGTAAGCGATATATCTGATCTCACGAGCGAGGAGGATTTCCAGCCGCTCTATCTGGATGGCAACGACCGGTGGGAACCAAGGCGTGATCCATCGGACACCAGCGTGATAAATCTGCATGCGCTGGGTCAAGGATTCTTCGCCATTGAGTACGGCGGACGCTATCTTTCCTACGATCCCACCGCGGCATACGGTAGCGTGACATCCGCTTCATCGATTGGGCCTAATGAGAAGCACGAAATACTCAGTCTCGACAATACGCCTGGTTATGTGATTCGACACGGGGATTTAACCCTTGCGTCCTTTGCCAGCGATGAACCTGTTGTCTTTCGTCCGGCTTCCGAGCGAGGCTACAGCGTCTTTAGCGTGGAAAGCGTCGAATCGGCTATCCACGTGCCAAACGATGACACGTATGTTCGCGACAACGGTGAAACAACGGACCACGGCTCGGAAGGTCTGATTCTGGTGAAGGATACCGGCCCAAATGAGACGGTCCAACGCGTGGGAGTCATCGAGTTTCCCTTGCCTCAGGCGCCGGAAAGCTTGCAGCATGCTTCGATCGGGTTGCAGCTCGGATACTACAATAGTACGGAAAACGTTGAGTTCACGTTTTATGTGTGGGGAATTCGCGACGGCTGGAGCGGCGAGAACTTTGATGAAAACGGAGTCACTTGGTCTCATTTCAACCCGCCGCTCGATCAATTGCGGCTCAATTCAGTTTCTTCTAGCAATTCTGCTCTGTATGACCCTATTCCGGGAGGATCTGTTGACCCTTTGGGCAGCATCACCGTCCTGGGGAGTCAATTGAACGAAGAATTCGTTATTGGCGGTCAGCAGGTTCTCGACTTCTTGAAGACGGATACCAACGGGCGTGTCTCTGTCTTTGTCACCAGGGCAGAAAATAGTGGGATCATCACGGGATTCTATTCCAAGGACAGCACGAACTCGAAGAGTCTTGGAGGACCGAAACTGTTCGTCGCTGCGACGGTTCATGATGACACTCCTCTGCCGGTCTTTGTGGACAGTCCCGATGCAGTGAACCAGCCTGGGGATTTGCTTTGGCTAAGGTCCGATGGCTTGACGGTCAACTATCAACGCGACGTGGTCTACAACTTGTTCGGTCCGGAGGTCGATGTCTTCTACGCGCCGGTACCGTTGACCGAAACCGTGAATCGGACCGAGTCAACGCCGATTCAGCGAACGGTCATCACGACGCAACAGTTTGCCGGTAACGACACCTTGCAGATCGCCAGTTCCGGAACGGTTTCCAATTCCGACGTCTACGGTGCGAACGTCTGGTTCGACGCCGATACGGATGGTGTTCAAGATGTTGCAGAATCGTCCGCGTTGACCGACATCGAAGGCCGTTACGAGCTGATCATTCCGGACGCGTCAGAGATTGGGACGGGCGTGGTTCGCAGCAGCGGAGGAATCGACGTGGGCATCGGCTTAGAGCCGATTGGAGTGTTGGCCTCAGATCCAGCTCATCATACCTTTACCACACCATTGACGACGCTAGCACTAAGCTTGCGCGACGTCGGTTTCAGCAACCAGCAAATTCAAGACGCCTATCGAAACATCTTTGGCATCGACGATTCGATCGACGTTGGCAACTTCGATCACTTCGAAGAGGCCCACGCCGAGAATCCGCTGGCGAAGAACGTACTGATTGCCATCACCGCAATCCAGAACCTGTCCGCCAATACGATGGAATTGCTGAGCGGAATGATCCCGTTGCCGCTTACGGACGTGCGTGCCCGCGGAGCTCTGAGCGAATCCGTTTACCGAGCCATGGCAGATAGGTTCGAAGATGGCTTAACATCATTGACCGAGCAAAATGAGATCGTTGCCCTGCTGCGATCGGTGGTCGATTGGGCGGAGCAGATCGACGAACGCCACGGACTCCAACTGCAATTCGATCGGGAACGTTTGAATGCGCTCATTGATGGTGTCGCAATGATCATCGTTGCCGACTTAACGCGACTAGTACAGCTAGCTAACGAAGCAACAACTGGGCTTGAACTGGTGACCCGAGTCAACCAGGCGAAGAAGTACACACGCGTCGAGATTGGCCCGGTGCTCAACAACTTGGGTTTGGACGATGTTAGCATCCAGGAGGCCATTGCCCGCTTCGCAGGTACAAATGAAGCACAGCTGCAACAGGTACGCGATGTCCTGCTGCCGCCCCACATGAGCTACATGCAAGACCTGGTGTTACTCGAGGACGAAGCCATCGCCGTCGGCCTACGTGTCTTCGATTTCGAGACGCCTTTCGCTCAAGTGGAAGTTCTTGCTCAGTCGAATAACGACAACCTGCTGCTCGGTTCTTTGAGTGTGCTACCTGGCGATACCGAGTTCGAGCGACGATTGTTGATTACTCCGGCAGCCGATCAATCGGGTTCTGCCGCGATGACCGTGACCGTTCAAGACGAACATGGTTTCAGCCTTTCGCAAGATGTAAAAGTCACTGTGGTCGATGTCAACGATCCGCCCACGTTTAGCCTTTCATCGATGCACCTCGTCTGGCCTTACAATCAGCCCGCATCAATTTCGTTAGCAAAAGATATCTCTCCCGGTACGGAAAGAGAAACGCTGCTGGGACAAACGCTGCAATTCCAGGTGGACGTTGCCGAAGGCGATCGGCACTTGTTTGCGGAATCACCGGCCATCGACCCCGACACTGGATTGCTGACTTTCACGCCGGTGACCGGCTTAACGGGGATTGCCAAATTGACAACCCGGTTGGTCGATGACGGGGGCACCGAGTATGGCGGACGCGACAGCTCCGATCCCAGAACTTTTTACATCTCGTTGGTCGCGCCTGATACCGAGATTCAGGCGATGATCATTGATGTCTTGCCGGATCCCCGCAGTGTGCCAGTAGATGCGACGGTGATCGTTTTCAGCCAACCCGTAACGGGATTTGATCGCGGCGATCTGGTTCTTCGCAGGGACGGAAGTGACGACCTGTTGGACGGCAGCAACGTAGAACTCTTAACGTCGGACAGCGTGATCTGGCAGTTGACCGGACTGCGCGATTTGACACGCGAGCCAGGTCGCTACACGCTCAGTCTGAATGCACAAGGCTCCGAAATACGGTCGCCCTCCGGCAGCATGCTATTGCGGGATGCCCTTGAAACCTGGGTCATGGAGGCTTCCCCGTTTAGCCCCATGGATGTCAATCACGATGGGGCCGTCACATCGTTGGATGTCTTGATCGTTATCAATTACCTCAACTTGGGACTGGGGCAAGACGACCCGCAATACCACATGGACGTTAGCCAGGATGGTTTCGTAACGCCGCTGGATGTTTTGTTGATCGTCAACTACTTGAACCAAGATTTCTTTGCAGCCGGCGAGGGTGAGCATGAATTCGTGCAGAGTCTTTCGGATGCCAACGGTGCCGATAACGATCCGCATGGACGATCCGGGCCGCAGGCCGCATTGGGCTATCAAGAATCTCCGCGGAATTCCACCGCGGAGATTCAATCCAAGTTGCTCGCTAGATTAGACGCGTTCAGACAGTCCCATGTGGCTCAACGTAAATTGGACAAAGATGGTTTTGAATGGCAGACATCAAGTAAGGGTTCGTTGGATCAGCCGGTCCTTGATCGAGCCAGGCTGGTGGATTCCATCATGGCTGAAGCGATCGCCGAGCTCGAGTCCTGGCGCGACCCGACGGAAGACTTATTGAATCATGTCTCCTCGGTTTACGAGAAGCTGACTCGCTGATCTCTTCCTGTTCACGATTGCCCAAGACTCAAGACTCAAGACTCAAGACTCAAGACTCAAGACTCAAGACTCAAGACTCAAGACTCAAGACTCAAGACTCAAGACTCAAGACTCAAGACTCAAGACT
>JANSWS010000721.1 GCA_024743355.1 bacterium | reverse complement strand
TCTCCTATCAATGTAGATGCAGCATACGATTACTTATGGTCCTTTGGTGATGGGACGGTTTCCACTCAAATGAGCCCGGTGCATACCTATAATGCTCCAGGACAATACACGGTAAGCCTTCTGGCGGAAAGCCCATCGGGCTGTAGTCAGACGGTGCAGGAGCCTGCTTTTATAGAAGTTATTGCTCAGGGTGCTTTGTCCGTAAGCCTGGAGATAGAACAGCCAGCGTGTGCGGGTGAGGCCACTGGTTTGGTGGAAGCCTCGCTGCTGAATGGCTCACCTCCGTTTTCCTATGCCTGGAGCACGGGCAGTAATGCCGAGGTTCTCGAACAAGTACCGGCGGGCCAATATGCCGTAACCATCACCGATAGCGAAGGCAATAGCGCCCAGAAAACCTTCAGCCTTAATGCGCTTTTCCCAACACCCAATATCCCTGAGATTAACTTGTCTGCGAGCCTGCCCCTTTGTGCTGGTGAAAATATACTGGCCACAGCTTTTTCCGGACAGGTGGTGGACCAGTATTTCTGGTATGATGAGTCCGGTGCCCTGCTGGGAGCTGGCAACAGTTACCTTGCCGTGGCAGAAGGCGACTCCCTAAAGCTACAGGTGCAAGCGCAGCGGGGAAGCTGCTTCTCCGCCTTGATATCCGCTGCCTTCGAGGTGGAAACGATAGACGCTTCTTTTGAAGTGGCAGGGAACGCTCAGGCTGGCGAGAGTTTATCCTTCCAGGCAAACACCACTGGTTATGCCAATTATAATTGGGACTTTGGTGATGGAAATACCGCTGTGGGCCAGAGTGTTCAGCATACCTACGCCACTTCCGGTAGTTTTGAAACCTCGCTGGAAGTCGCGAGCCAGGCGGGCTGCAGCTCAGTAATAGCTCAGAGCCTGGTCGTAGAAGCAGAAGAACAGCTATTATTGTTATTTGACACAAAAGATGTGCTTTGTGCAGGCAGCACTGCCGGCTCAGCAACTGTGACGGTACAGGGCGGTATGCCCCCGTACAACTTCACGTGGAGCAACGGGCAGACCAGTGCGACACTTACGAACCTGGAAGCAGGTAACTACAGCGTAACCGTCACGGACGCTATGGGGCTTGCCACTGAAGGCACTATCGAGGTGGATAACCTGGAAGCGGATATTCCACAGCCTGTGATCACTGCTAATGGCGGGGCAGTCGTTTGTAAAAACGAGCCTGCCTTTTTCGCCGCCACCGTCCCTGGCTACCCGGATGCCACCATCAGCTGGTACGAAAGCCTGTCCCAGTCCGACCCCGCTGCTCAGGGTGATGTATTCGTGAGCCAAGGCTATGCCACAAATGCGGTATTGTATACGGAAGCAGTTGTCGAAGGGTGCCAGTCTGATAGGCTGCAATATGCAGTAGAAATACAGGCCCCGGAAGCTGCGTTCACCGTCACGCCTGAAGGTACCCTTGAAGAAGGAGGCCTGGTGCAATTCCTGCCTGCGGCTCCTGCCAACGGGCATAGCTATTACTGGCAGTTTGGAGACGGCGGATGGAGCACCGCTATGGAGCCTTTCTATTTTTATAATTTGCCGGGCATGTTTGATGTATCCCTGGAAGTCACCGACCCGGATGGGTGTACCAATAACGAAATGATGCCAGATCTGGTGGAAGTAATGCCCTATCAGGGCTTTGGCCCGGGCCTGGACGAACGCTCGAGCCAAATGCAGGGGAGCAGCGATGTGCGCGGTACCGTATTCCCGGTCCCGTTCCGTTCCACCCTTACTGCAGTGCTGACGGCGCAGCATAAAGGGCAG
>JANSWS010000370.1 GCA_024743355.1 bacterium | reverse complement strand
CGTCGAAGCCCAGATGCAGAACATGGGCTATCCAGCGAATCGCGGAAATTAAGCCAGGGACTATTGGAGCCGACTCCGATCTGGGCTGAAGAATTCCCGCCGATCGCGGGAGCGAACGGCTTTGAATTTTGGCGTGGCCGTCAGTACGAGCCCAATGGGTCCGGGCGGCAGGATGGAAGCCAGTCCGTTGTGATGAGATTCGATTCCCGAGAACAACTCCCTTGTAGCCGCCAACATAGGCACTGAACCCCAATATGCGCGAATTAAAAATCTTGAGTGGTCGTGCCAATCCGCAGCTTGCTCGAGACATATGCGGCTTTCTCCATTTGGAGCTGGGCTCAATTTCGCTCGGAAAGTTCCCTGACGGTGAGAACTACTGCAAGATCGATGACGATGTGCGCGGTAGAGATGTCTATCTGATTCAACCCACTTGCCCTCCCGTGAACGACAATTTGCTGGAATTGTTGATCATGATCGACAGCTGCAAGCGAGCCAGTGCGGCCAGGGTAACGGCCGTCATCCCCTACTTTGGCTACGCCCGGCAGGATCGCAAGGACGAGGGCCGGGTGCCGATCACTGCAAAATTGGTCGCGAATATGATTGCCCGTGCCGGGGCTGACCGGGTCCTGACCATGGATCTGCACGCGGCTCAGATCCAAGGCTTCTTCGACGTGCCGGTGGACCACCTGTATGCGGCCCCGGTACTGAACAGCTATTTTGAGTCTATGGGCTACGATCCGGAAGAGTTGGTCGTGGTAAGCCCCGATGAAGGCAGCATCAAACGCGCAATTGGTCACTCTAAGCGATTGGGTGGACGCTTGGCGATCGTCGACAAACGTCGCGGAAACGCGATTGAAACGGTGCAGAAAAACATTATCGGCGGACCTGTTGAGGGCAAGATTTGCCTCATGTTCGACGACATGATCAGCACTGCAGGATCCATCTGCGGTGCCGCTAAACTCGTGCATGAGTTTGGGGCCAAGGAGATTCATTTGGCAGCCACACACGGGGTGCTGTGTGGAAATGCCATCAAGAACCTGAATCAGGCTCCCATTAAGTCACTGTGCCTGACCAATACCATCCCGCTGCCACCGGAAAAGAAACTGAATACGATTCACGTTGAATCCGTGGCACCCTTGCTGGCGGAAGCAATTCGCCGCATCCACCACGATCAATCGATCAGCGCCATGTTTCGCAGTGGCGACGAGCATCGATAGCCACTTTCGAGCCACTCGTGGCCTAGTAGTCCTCGGGTTTTTCGGACCGGAATACGGCCACAATATCCTCGATAGGAACCACAAAATGCTTGTTGTCCGGTTCAAAGTCCACCGGAATCGCATTCTTTGGGTGAAATAAAATCTTGTCGTACTGCCGCAGTGGCACGTCTTCGTCATGGGCCACTTGCCGGCTGATCGTCACGATGCGTCCGGTGATAGTAGGGATTTCCGCAGCATCCGGTAACGCGATCCCCCCTTTGGTTTCGCGTTTCGGTTCATCCTTCAGAACCAGAACACGGCCGCCAATCGGTTCGATGTACTGCAGCGTTTGTGATTTCTTTGCCATAAAGCGAGTTCGAGCCTACACAGGGAGGACTGAGGGTTAAGGCGGGAAAAGCAAAAATCCGGGCATTACTGAGTTCAGCTGCCGCTGGAGCACCTCCAGAGATTCGGCCGCGGAAGCGAGCCGGCTACCTAAATCGCCTGCATGAACTCGCGAAATTACAAGCAATCAGCACTCTTGCCCAGGCGAAATGAGTGCCTACGTAGACTTTTTAGTCTTCCGAGGCCGCAAGACAAGGGTTGCACTTGAAAGAAGTGAGCGATTTGGGATACTTGCCGATTCCCTCCACTGCGAGACTTTTCCCTGGATCGCCTTCAGCGAACGGGTTACCGTGTTCCACCTGCGAGGCCTTCGGGACGGGTGACCCTACAGTCCTGAGTTTGACCTTCGGGGGCCTGAACTTCAGGGGCTTGACTGATAAGCCCCCGGGCGAGGCTTGGCGCGGGAGAGAGAGGATGAATCGCAGTGGTGCTCCGCGTTCAGTCTTGATGGTTGGAACCATGATGATTGGTGCAAGGAGCATTCCAGTTCCCATCGCGACCGCCTGACCGATCTTGGGCGGACGAAATTCCGAGGCGAGCTGATTCCATTGGTAAGCGGCTTCGTGACTGTCGTCCTGACGGGAGCACGATGCTTTGACATAGCAATTTTCATGGTCGCTGTTCCTCCGAAATCGGAACAGGACAGCAACCCAAAGATAAAGTTTTTTGCATTGGCTGTAATTCATGAGCAGTGAAACGATTGAGGTAAAGAAGCGTGAGGGAGTAGGCTCCCTGGCCGCGAGGAAATTGCGAGCCAATGGTCAAGTGCCCGCGATCCTGTACGGCCACGGTGAGGCGAACGTCAATCTGGCTGTTCGTTCGGACGCGATCTCGAGGATCATTCAGCATGGCACCAAGCTGTTGGATTTGAGCGGTGATCTAACTGAGACTGCTCTACTTCGCGACGTCCAGTGGGACGCCTTTGGAGTGGAAGTCTTGCATGTGGATTTCGCCCGCGTTTCCCAGTCGGAAGCCGTAGAAATTTCGGTGCCGCTGGAGGTCCATGGGGAAGCGGTGGGCACCAAAGAAGGCGGCGTCCTAACGCTGGTGCTGCATGAGCTGACCATCCTCTGCCCAGCCTCCAAGATCCCCGAGTCCATCGAGGTCAATGTGACCGATTTGCACTTGGGCGACCATTTGCTGGCAGAGAATTTAAGCTTGCCCGAAGGTGCAGCTTTAGTGACGGCTCCAACGGAAATGGTGGTGCACGTAGTGGCGCCTGCCGCAGGTGGCGAGCTGGAAGAGTCTGCAGAGTCAGAACCAGAGCTGATTCGCAAGGAGAAGCCAGCGGAAGATTCCGAATAGGTGGTTTTGTCAGTTTGCCGATGAAGGCGTTCTCGACGGGCGGGACACTAAAACGGACCGGCAAACTGGGCTGGTCGACAGGTCCCGTGGAAATTAGCCGGTCTGCTGGGTAGCCCGATCGGGCTTCCAAGACCGGCGAGTGACGACCAGCGGAGCTACCGGGTCGGTGGCTCAGCCGCCTCAGAGATCTTTCACAAAGCGCATGACTGCCGCCGAGGAAAATACAAAAATCGTCGTTGGCCTGGGAAATCCCGGCGAACGATACGATCAAACCCGACATAATGTCGGCTTTGAGGTCATTAATGAACTAGCATCTCGGATGTCGGCAGGCCCGGGACGCGGAAAATTTGAGGGCGATATCGTCAGCAGCAGTTACGGTGGAGTCCGCTGGTTGTTGGTTCGCCCGCTGACATTTATGAACTTGAGCGGACGCTGCGTAGCGGCACTCGTTAAGTTCTACAAAGTTGATCCAGAAAAATCCCTCTTGATCGTTTGCGATGACATCAGCTTGCCCCTTGGCAAGCTTCGCATTCGCGGAAAAGGTTCCGCGGGAGGTCAAAAGGGTTTGAATCATATACTACAAAGCTTGGGAACACAGTCAGTTGCCCGATTGAGAATCGGGGTTGGTGAACCACCGCCAGGTTGGGATGCCGCCGACTACGTTCTTGGGCGATTTAAATCAGAAGAGCAGCCAATCATTCATGCGGCCGTGCAGGAAGCCTGCGATGCAGTGCAGGATTGGGGGCAGCATGACTTGAATCACTGCATGAACCGATTTAATTGACCAAAGTTTTGATGGATTGCTGTCGCAACCACTGGCAGGGCCGGTCGACGCGGGCCAAGTGTGCCTGCGGGGCAGTTGCGACAAAGCATTACGCTAAGTAAGCACGACACAACATTTCCTTCGTTACGAAACAAGAGTTGGGGGTCATCCAAGTGGCTGTTCAATGCTACGACTGTTTTATCCTGTTTGATAGCAACCGCTTTAACCGAGATCCGGGTGGGGTTGCAGCCTCGATTCAAAAGACCATTGAAGACCACGGTGGTGAGATTTTGGTGAGTCGATTGTGGGAAGAACGCAAGCTGGCGTATCCAATCAATGGCCACAACAAAGGCACTTACTGGATTACCTACTTCAACATGGATGGCAGCCAACTCACAGCCTTCAATCGGGCCTGCAAGTTGGATGAAAATATCATGCGATTCCTGGTGACCAAAGTTGACCCACGCTTGGTCGATACTTTGGTAGCGCACACCCTGGGTCAATCCACGCATGCGGACGAAGAAAGCGCGGAAGAAGAGCCTGCAGAAGCATCAAGCTAAGCCGCGTCGAGACCGTCGGGGTGCGGGAAAATCCTTACGCATTGCCAACAGGTTTATAGACATAGGTTCCAAGACATAGGTTCCAGGACAAAGGGAGACTCACAAATGGCGAGTTACAACCGAGTCATCTTGATGGGAAATTTGACGCGAGATGTTGAGCTCCGCTACACTCCCGCCGGCACGCCGGTTACCGAAGTCGGCTTGGCGGTAAACGATCGTCGTAAGAACCAGAACGGAGAATGGGTCGACGAGACGACCTTTGTCGATATCACTTTTTGGGGCCGCACCGCCGAAGTTGCTTCGGAGTACCTCAGCAAAGGCTCGCCGGTCTTCGTCGAAGGGCGGCTCAAGCTGGATACCTGGGAAAAGGACGGACAGAAAAATTACAAACTCCGCGTTGTATGCGACCGCATGCAGTTGCTGGGCAGCCGAGGCGACGGTCCTTCGCGGAGCCACGCTCCACGCGGCGATTTCGGCGAGAGCCATCGAGGTGAAAGTGAACACACAGCAGCTGGCAGCGACATGGGCGGCTCTGTCGGAGGCGATGATATCCCCTTTTGAACGCGATTGACAAACAACAGTCGCGGAGGGGATCGGCAAAGTACGAAATTGATTGAACAATTCCAGTAGATGATGGCGGTGAAAATACGAGCTCTCATGCGGGGCTCGATGGCTCACCGCTCTCATTTTCAATGAAGATAGATTGAAGTTAGATAACGGGTGATCAATTATGGTAGCGACCAAGAAATTTAAGAGACTGCCGAAGGGCCCCCATGGCGGCATCGAATTGCTGCTGATCCAGAACGTTGACAACGTTGGGAAGCAAGGGGAAGTTGTTGAGGTGCGTCCGGGCCACGCGAACAATTTCCTGCTGCCTCAAGGCCTGGCCATCGTCGCCACCGAACATCACAAGCGGATGGTTGAGAAGCACAAGGCCAAGCTGAAGGAAATCGAAAAGTCGCGATTGAGTGGACTTCAGTCCTTGGCTGATACCATCGCCCAACAGTCGATCACTATCGAAGCTAATGCCAACGACGAAGGTCATCTCTACGGTAGCGTAGGTGCCCCTGAAATCGTAGCCGCTCTCAAGGCCAACGATGTCACCGTCTCAGAAGACCAAATTCGTCTCCAAGGCCCATTGAAGGAACTCGGACTGTACACCGTCAAGGTACACCTGCACCAAGAGATCGAATGCGATCTCAAGGTTTGGGTAGTTCCTACGGCTGTCTAGTGAATTCTACCATCTGGCGGTAGCTACGCTGGCCACAGCGTGGTTGTGAACTCCACCGTCTGGCGACGGTAGCTACGCTCGCCAGAGCGTGGATTGGGCAATCTCTGCGCCGTCCACCGTCTGGCCGTAGCTACGCTCGCCAGAGCGTGGATCGGGTAATCTCTGCGACGTCCACTCCGTCTGGCGTCCACCGTCTGGCGACGGTAGCTACGCTCAGCGTGGATTGGGCAATCTCTGCGACGTCCACCGTCTGGCGACGGTGGCTACGTCTTGGGGGACATGAACGTATTCTCCCGTTTCGCGTAATCTTCGCGAATGGGACTGAACACATCCATGACCACCACCGGACCGTCGACTGCGATGGCTCGATGAGGCGTATTTCCCGGAATGATATACATCTGCCCGGAGTTAAGCACCCGCGATTCGTCGCCAATTGTCAGCCGCATCTTGCCTTGCAGCACCACGCCTCCCTGTTCATGCGGATGCTCATGTAGCGGTACTTCCCCGCCCGAATCGATCTCCACCAGTGAAAGCATTAGCCTGTCTCCGTAAGGCGTTCTCAAGCGAACACCCGGAGCAGGTTCGATCACTGGCTCTTGTTCAAGATTGATAAATCCCATCCTCGCATGACTCCTGATTCATTTTTGGCAAGCACCTGTGGCAGTTGTTATAACACGGGCACCTTTCACGCTCTCGTAGCATCGATGCCTGCCCTGCATGGGTGCAAGACATGCTTGATGGGTGCAAGACATGCTTGGTTTGGTTGCCTTTGCAACTGACCTGGCATCCTGAGAGACCGTGCCCTGACATGTTTTTTGCAATCGGGTTCCGTGGCGGACAGGGTTCCCGCCCCGCTCGCAATTATGCTCGGATCCTTGCTCTGTCGTAACATAGTTCACGTCACCGGCCACTTGAGCGGCGTGTTGATTGCCTGCCAAGCTCTTGTCCTGCTAGAAGATAGTCCCGTTGTCGCCTAAGATTGGCATCCTATCAATCGCGAAATGGAGACGAACACTCGATGAAAGTCGGAATTCCGAAAGAAGTCTTTCCCAATGAGAATCGGGTCGCAGCGACTCCGGATACGGCCAAGCGGATTCGAGAAAAATTGGGATTTGAAGTCCTTGTAGAGTCAGGCGCGGGTCTGGCTGCCAGCTTTGGTGATGCCGCCTACGCCGAGGCAGGTTGCCAGATAATCGCGGATGGCGGTCAGCTTTGGCGTGACGCCGATATCATCCTCAAGGTCCGCGCTCCACAAGCGGACGAAGTTGCGTTGCTGGAAAGTGGCAAGACGCTGATCAGTTTTTTGTTCCCGGCGCAGCATGAGCAACTGCTCCATTCATTGGCCGAAAGGGGAGCAACGGTGCTGGCCATGGACGCCGTGCCGCGTATCAGCCGAGCCCAGAAGATGGATGCGCTCAGTTCCATGGCCAACATTGCTGGCTACCGAGCGGTCGTCGAGGCGGCAAACGCCTTTGGGCGTTTCTTTACTGGCCAGATTACCGCGGCCGGCAAAGTTCCCCCCGCAAAAGTCCTGGTCATCGGTGCGGGAGTCGCAGGTTTGGCGGCCATTGGGGCGGCTCGTGGATTGGGAGCCATCGTCAGGGCCTTCGATGTTCGCCCTGAAGTTGCCGATCAAGTTAAGAGCATGGGTGCCGAGTTTTTAATGTTGGACTTCTCGGGGGAAGATTCCGGCGGCACTGCGGGCGGCTACGCGAAAACGATGAGCAAGGAATTTATCGATGCGGAAATGGCGCTTTTTGCAGCCCAGGCCAAAGAAGTCGACATTATCATCACCACCGCGCTGATACCTGGAAAACCAGCTCCCAAGTTGATTACGGAAGAAATGCTCCGAAGCATGCGGCCAGGGTCCGTCATTGTAGACTTAGCAACGGAGCAGGGCGGTAACTGCGCAGGCTCGGTGCGCGATGAAGTGGTGCAATATGCGGGTGTGAATATTATTGGCCACAGCGACTTGCCCAGCCGTTTACCCAGTACGGCCAGCCAACTGTACGGCACGAATCTGTTCCACGTGCTGGATGATTTGGGTGGAGCCGACGGCTTCCATATCGATATGCAAGATCAGGTGATTCGCAGCATGACCGTGGTCAATCATGGAGAAATCACATGGCCGCCTCCGCCGGTGGCCGTGTCTGCAGTTGCTCGCCCGTCGAAGCCTGATGAGTCGATAGCAATCTCCAAGGAAGCTTCCAGCAAACCGGCTTCCCAGTGGGCCAGTTGGTTGGCCATCGCGTTAAGCCTGGCGGCTCTGCTGCTGATTGGGTTTTCTCGCGACTCGAACTTAATCACGAACTTGACAGTCTTCGTGCTAGCTTGTGTCGTCGGCTGGCAGGTTATTTGGAATGTGACTGCGGCTTTGCACACGCCGTTGATGAGTGTAACCAACGCGATCAGCGGCATCATCATCATCGGCGGAATGGTCCAGGCGGGAATGCCCGGCGAGATGGTCGCCTTGGGAAGTCCCGGCTGGATTGCTTCAATGCTAGGTGCCGCTGCGATTT
>JANSWS010000549.1 GCA_024743355.1 bacterium | reverse complement strand
TGCGGACGCCACCAAGAGTCTGTTCTACCTCAAGCCCACCGAGGCGATCGTCCACGGTGGAGGCTATCGACTGGATCCGGATGGTCCGGGAGCGGCACTGCTTTTGAAGTGGATCGAGCAAGGCGCTGTAATGCGAAGTGAGGCCTTGCTGACGAAAGTCGAAGTCTCGCCAACGCGTCGGATTGCTGACAACAGCCAAACCGTCATTTCGCTGCAATGCCTGGCCCACTTTTCCGATGGGACCCAACGCGATGTAACGCGTTGGACGGTCTTTTCTGCCGAGGATCCCTCTGCTGTGGCTGTTGATGCCGATGCAGCCACGGCAAGAGTCCTGCGTCCCGGTCGTCATATCGTCATCGCGAGGTATCTAGACCAAGTCGTTGCCATCGAGCTGTTGCTGCCAAATCATTCCGATCCTCAACCGCTCCATGCCGCAGCGAATTTCCATGCCTCGACGAATTTCATTGACCAGCATGTGAATGCACTTTTGCAAACCCTGGGCTTACCGCTATCCCAGCGCAGCGAGGATTCCGCCTGGCTTCGGCGGCTGACATTGGATCTGACCGGTCGATTGCCGGCCCCCGAAACGGTTGCTTCTTTTGTGGCGGACTCCTCCGAAGAAAAATACCAGGTGCACGTTGAGCGACTATTGGCCAGCGATGCATTCCTGGACTACTGGACCATGGAGTTAGCCAAACTTCTTCGCCTTCGCCCGCAGCCAAACGATGTGGAAGGAGCACGCATTTACCATGGCTGGTTGCGTAGTCAATTGATGCAGCAGACGCCCTACGATCAAATGGCTCGCTCATTGCTGATGGCATCCGGCAACGTCCGCCAGGTTGGACCTGCCAACTTCTACCGCACCGCTCCAGGTCCTCGTGAACAGGCGGAATTTGTCAGCGAACTGTTCATGGGCAACAGATTGCGATGCGCAAACTGCCACGATCATCCCCTCGATCGTTGGACCCAGGATGATTACCACGGCTTGGCCACGATATTCGCCAAGGTGGAACTCAGGCAAGGAGAGGTTGTTACCAATCCCTCCGGCAGCGTTCTGCATCCGGCGACCGGCGAGGATGCCCAAGCCCGTATCCCTGGAGAGCGATTTGTAGACAGCCAAGGCAGTCGCGATCAGTTCGTGGAATGGCTGATCGCTCCGGACAATCCCTATTTTGCCAAGGCGATCGTCAATCGCCTGTGGAAAGCGATGATGGGACGCGGCTTGGTAGAGCCGGTCGACGATTTACGAGCGACGAACCCCGCCACGCACCCACAGCTGTTGGATGCTTTAGCAGAAGACTTTGTCGCTCACGGCTACAGTTTGCAACACAGCTTGAAGACCATCGCACTAAGCTCCGCCTACGCGCGCAGCTCGCATACCAATTCCCTGAATGCCAACGACGATCGCTACTATTCACATGCCCTGCGGAAACCTCTGGCCGCCGAAGTGCTGGCCGATGCGATCTCGGATGTCTTAGGCGTCTCCGAAACCTACGGTCAAGAGCCGCTCGGTACCCGAGCGGTGGCTCTATTCGATGTGGAAACGGAATCCAAGACTCTGGATGTCTTGGGCCGTTGCGATCGCGACGCATCCTGCGAAAGCGAAAGCCTGGTCGCAGGCGGACTGCCATTGAAACTGCATCTGTTGAACGGTCCGCTTCTCAATGCACGGATTCGTGACGACGCCAACCGACTGCATCAGATGCTCGAGGCCGGCCAGGATCCGCTAGCCGTCATCCAAGAGTTTTACCAGCTAGCGCTCGCACGCGAGTGCAACGCGGAAGAAATTGAATTCTGGCAGCTCCAGCTTCAGAGCAACTCGGACGCGTCGCAGACGCGGGCTGTGTTGGAAGACTTTCTGTGGAGTCTGCTGACTTGCCAAGAATTCGTGAGCAACCATTGAATCATCGATAACTTTGCGGAAATGAAATGAGCAGCAACAGCCTCAAACGATGCGACGGGCACACTCGCCGAGATGTGATGCGTGTTGGTGGGTTAACTGCCATGGGACTTGGACTGGGAAGCTTTCTTCGGTTGCAACGATTGCAAGCTGAAGTGAACCCGCCGACCGGCAGCCTGCCCCTGGCAAAAGCCAAGTCGTGCATCTTGATTTGGCTGGACGGAGGTCCGAGTCACCTGGAAACCTTTGACCCTAAACCCGAGGCGCCTCTCGAGGTGCGTGGACCGCTGCAAAGCATACCCACCGCGGTCCCGGGCATCCGTATTAGCGAGTGCTTACCCAAAACTGCCGAGATGCTGAACCACTTCGCCGTGGTCCGCTCGATGACGTCGCCACTTGGGGAACACAATTTCGGAACGCATTACTTGATGACGGGTTACAAGCCGACCCCCGTGCTGGAGTACCCAACGTTTGGATCGACGTTGACGCACGTTCGCGGGCTACAGCCTGAAGCCGAGTCGTCCGTCTTGCCGCCCAACATCGCAGTACCCAGCTTCTCGGTGGGCGGAAGCAGATTGTCCGGTGCCGGGTATTTGCCATCCGTCACTAGGCCATTCTCGGTTGGTAGCGACCCCGCCCGAGCGGATTTCCAAGTACAAGACCTGGATTTTTACCAAGGTTTGGATCTGAATCGATTGGATCGACGACGACGTTTCGTGGATGCCATGGATCGCTTCAGCCAAGCCGCCGACGCGGGGCATTCATTTTCGGCCGACCCGGATCTCGAGCGAGCTTACAATTTGATCGCATCGCCCGCAGCCAAGCAGGCTTTTGATCTGGCCCAAGAACCTTCCGCCGTTCGTGCTCGTTATGGGAGCAAAACGATCGGACAAAGCTGCCTTCTAGCCCGCCGGCTCGTGGAACGCGGCGTGCCCTTTGTAACCGTCAACGATCGCGGTTGGGATACGCACGAAAACTTGAACACGCGTCTCAAACTGGGGTATGACGGGGCGAAGGTGGATGTGGGCCTGGTGCCTTCTCTCGATCGCGCGTTAAGTACCTTGGTGCAGGATCTCGAAGAACGTGGAATGCTCCAGGAAACTTTGGTGGTTGTCATGGGTGAATTTGGTCGGACTCCCAAACTGAATACGCGAGGAGGTCGAGATCACTGGCCCAGGGTGTTCAGTGTAGCTCTGGCCGGCGGTGGAATTCTCGGAGGCCAAGTATTTGGAAGCAGCGATTCGGTGGGGGAAAGTCCACGCGACAATCCGGTCACTCCATCCGATCTGGCAGCCACGATCTACACGCTGCTGGGCATCGATCCCCAGTTGGAGTTGCAAACCCAGGATGGCCGTCCGGTGCGTGTGGCTCCCTATGAAGCCCAGGTGATTGATGGGCTGATTGCTTAGTTTGGACAGCGATTCTTTCAATTAGCCGTAAGGACGTTAGTCCCGGTTCTCGAAGGGCTTAGGCACCACTTCGCCAGAAATCGTGTTACCACAGTTAACCAAGGATTTGCCAGGATTTTTATCGAAAGGCGATGTCCAACTAGCACCCTTCCGAACAACCGAAGAGAACCGCGGCTAACGGTTTTCGGAAAATAGTTGCTTACCTAGTTTCTGAACTCGCTAATATCGCTCGTACCAGGCGAGCAGACTTCGAATGCCCTTCCATCCTGCCTCATGCCATGTATGCGACGCCCTTCACCTTGCTTAGCTTTGTCACCAAACATTTTGGCACCGTTCTTGGAATGGTGCTTTCTCTGACTGAGCAGCTGCGGGATCGATGCCAGCACGCGGGCTTGAGACACTATCGGCTTCAGGCCGGGCTTTGCATGCTGGCCTTTCTCGCGTGCGGGCGACTCGCGGCTCAACCGCCCATAACCGCATTGGCTTTTGCCCCTGAAGGCGATGCAGTATTGGCTGGCTCGCAGTCAGGAGTATCCGTTTACAGTTGGCCGGATCTTCAATTGCGACAACAACTGGAATGCCGTTCCGAGAACGTGCATGACATCGCATTCGCCATGGATGCGAAGCGCTTCGCGGTTGGTGGTGGCCTTCCGTCGCAGGCGGGATACGTTGAATTCTATACTTGGCCCGCATGCACTTCGCTGGGGAGCACGGCGGAGCACCAGGATTCTGTACTGTCCGTGACTTGGCTTGACGATCTGCTGCTCGCTTCAAGCAGCCTCGATCATGAGATCCTTATCTGGGACAGTCAACAACTGAAG
>JANSWS010000690.1 GCA_024743355.1 bacterium | reverse complement strand
CGTTGCGTGAATCAACGGGTCGCAGTATTTATTCAAGTTGGACATAATTCCTTGCGAGAAGCTCAACGGTTGGCTGCCCATGCCAACCAGATCCAGGCGACTGGAATTTCTGCGACCTGTCCGAGCTACTTCAAGGTCGATTCAATACCTGGCCTGATTGCCTGCATGCAGGAAATCGCATCCGCGGCACCTAGCTTGCCCTTCTACTACTATCACATCCCTGGACTAACAGGCAGTGTCTTATCGATGCCACACTTTTTGGAGCAGGCCTCTGTGTGCATCGATAGTTTGGCGGGGTTGAAATTCACCAGTCCCGAGTTGCATACCTTTCAGGAATGCTGCCAGGTTTTACCGGAACGACTCAGGATTTTTTGGGGTACGGATGAGATGCTTCTGCCCGCTCTAACGGTCGGGGCTCAAGCAGCAATTGGAAGTACGTACAACGTTGCTTGCCCCCTCTACTTGGAAATGGTATCAGCCTTAAATAGCGGAGAGATGGAGAGCGCGCGTGCGCTGCAATTACAGGCCATTCGCATGATCAGAGTTCTGCAGCGTTTTCCCTTTCAAGCTTCTCTCAAGTGTCTAGTGGCAAGGCGCCTGGAGCCTCGTGTGGCGGATATCGAGAATTGTCGGCTACCTCTGGCTAGTTTATCAGGTCAACAAAAAGCGGCACTCATTCAAGAGTTAGAGGCCATCGGCTTTCCGGTTTAGGTTGTTTCTTAAGGCACCGAGTCACGGCTTCCCGCAAGGTGTTTGAGAGGCGGGAGTCTTTTCAGCGAGCGGAGCTTGCGATTCTGGAATCCAGGTATTTGTGCACTTTGTTGGATTCTGAGAATGCTCAGGACGCTGAAAAGACTCCCGACCCCTTTAGTACGCGCAGTAAGAAAAGCTGATGCAATTGACCTCCTTTACGCAGTTTGCAATCACTGCATTGGTTGCTGTGTTCTGATGACTACCAGGGGCAAAGTAGATTGCGATTGCCACGCGTTCTTCGAATTTTATTTTTGGTGAATGCAAATTCTCTGTGGCAACCAAGTGTCAATGCTGACTCGTGTCACTTCACATCGCATTTTTAGAAATCTAGAGCCGCTTATCTCATTGTTGGCGATGCAAGGCGACGGTCTTTGGGTGTCAAGGCGTTGACCCCGCGTTGCAGCACGTGATGATGTCGGTCGATTTGTGGTCAGACGAACGACTGCACCATGGAAGGGCTTCTTTGTGCACGCAAGGAAGTAGCGGCGAATCGATGAATGTCGATGACGCAGCGTTGCGCATCATGGAATTAAGCATCCGTGTAACGGCGACACAGCAGCCGAATTGCCGCTCGAGCTAGTGTTCGTGCGCAAGTCGAGTTTTTTAGATTCTGCTGGTCACAGATCCCGTTTCTTCGGCCAAGGATCGGGGCCTGGAATGGTGGTTTTCCAAGGTTCCATTTCTGTTTCACGTATGGAGATTTTCGCATGATGTTCAAAAGTTATCGGCAGCGCAAGCATTCGCTTGGACAGCGTAGACAACAACTTCTGCAAGGCCTGCGCTTGGAGAGACTCGAGAATAGGATTGTCTTTTCGGGTGCCTCGCCGGTTGCCGTGAACGATCTTTATGAAACACTTGCTGACGAGGCCCTGGTGGTTGAAGTTTCGGGGGTGCTAGCAAACGACACCGACGCCGAAGGCGACACACTTACCGCTCTGGAGTTTCTGGGACCCAAACATGGGCAGCTGCAGCTGGCGGAAGATGGCAGTTTCGTCTATCAGCCTGATCCAGGCTTCGCAGGTACCGATGGTTTTCTTTATCAAGCCGATGACGGTGTTTCTAAGAGTCGTCTGGCCGCGGTCACAATCCAGGTGATCGCTCCCAATCTACCACCCGTAGGAGCAAACGATGTCTACGAAGTGGATGAGGATGGCGTTCTGACGGTGATGGCTGATACGGGCGTACTGGCTAACGATTCAGATCCTGATGGAGACGCGTTGACGGCTAGCCTGGTGGATGGACCGAGCAATGGTGTGCTGGAGTTGAATGCGGACGGTAGCTTCACCTACACGCCGGATCCTGACTTCCATGGTACCGACGCCTTTACGTACACGGCCGGCGACGGCGCGTTGAGCAGTGAATTGATCGCCGTGGAGATCACCGTCAATCCGGTCAACGATGCTCCGGTTGCGGTGGGCGAGAGTTACTCGGTGCTGGAGGACGAGACGCTGGAGGTAAT
>JANSWS010000516.1 GCA_024743355.1 bacterium | reverse complement strand
TCTGATATTCTTCTTCGCGGACTGGCTGCCCTTGGGATTGCTTTTCCTTGATGGCGGCATCCAACTTTCCGTACTCGTGTTGGATCTCATCCAAATCGCGTCGGACCTTCTTGATGTCGCCCAACCCCAGCTTCTCGGATTCCCATTGTTCGCGCAGGCTGGCCAGCGTGCGGTTTGCTTCCTCGATTTCCTCTTCGATTTCGGCGAGACGCTGCTTGGCGGGCTCTTCTGTCTCCTCGGATAGCTGTCGAGCCGCCAATTCCAGCTGTCTCAGCTTCCGCTGTACTTCGTCGATGGGGGTTGGCACACTGGACAACTCCATGGCTAGTCGGCTGGCTGCTTCATCCATCAAGTCAATCGCCTTATCCGGCAAGTAACGATCCGTGATGTAGCGACTGGAAAGTTTGGCGGCTGCCACCAGGGCGGAATCCTTGATCTTCACACCGTGGTGCGCCTCATAGCGTGGTTTGATTCCTCGCAAAATCGAGATCGTGTCTTCTTCGCTCGGTTCACCGACGAACACAGGTTGAAAGCGGCGTTCGAGTGCTTTGTCCTTCTCGACGTGCTTACGGTATTCGTCCAGGGTCGTAGCACCGATACAGCGCAATTCGCCTCGAGCTAGAGCTGGCTTCAGCAGATTAGCAGCGTCGGATGCTCCTTCCGCGGCACCGGCGCCCACGACAGTGTGCAGCTCGTCGATGAACAATATGACATTGCCGTTGGATTCGGTTACCTCGCGAAGCACTGCCTTGAGGCGATCCTCGAACTCGCCGCGGTACTTGGCACCCGCGATCAAGGCCCCCATGTCCAAGGCGACCACTCTGCGATTCTTGAGGTTCTCCGGAACGTCGGCTTGGACGATCCGCAGGGCAAGTCCTTCGGCGATGGCAGTCTTACCCACACCGGGATCCCCAATCAAAACTGGGTTATTCTTTGTTCGGCGAGAAAGTACTTGAATGACCCGACGGATTTCGGCGTCGCGGCCGATCACCGGGTCCAATTTTCCTTGCTCGGCCTTGGCAACCAGGTCGATTCCGAATTTTTCCAAGGCTTGAAATTTGTCTTCGGGATGTTGGTCAGTCACGCGTTGATTCCCTCGTAATTCCTTCAATGCAGATACAATGTCTTTTTCGTCAATACCATTCAGCTTGAGTACGTTTTTGGCTTTACAGTCGGTCCGACAGAGCCCTAACAAGAGATGCTCGGTCGAGACAAAGTCATCGCCCATCGAGCTGGCCACTTCGGCTGCGGCATTCAAAGCGTTCCGCAGTGCGACATTGATATTGGGTTCACTGGCGCCCGAGGTTTTGGGAAAACGCTTCAGCTCCGCCTCAACCATAGTGGTCAGTTGCTGCTTGTTGGCTCCGAGCTTTTTCAGCAAGGGTTCAACGATGCCCTCGGCCTCGCCGCTCAGTGCCGCCAGTAAGTGCAGCGAGTCGATCTCGGGGTGCCCACTGGCAACCGCCAGTTGCTGGGCTCGCTGGACTGCCTCTTGCGCTTTTACCGTGAGTTTATCAAATCGGAATGTCATGGTTATTGCTCCCTGTTCAGTTCAATGCCTATTGAATGATGGCCTTGTGTGACCTTTAAACAGAAACTGGCGTTCCCAAGTGTTCGCGAATCGCCGACTGCGCCTCCGCGGAAAGTGAATCTGGAACTTCGATCACCACGCGGACGAGGTGATCCCCCTTTTCTGTTCTCTTGTGAATGCCCTGCCCGCGAATCCGCAGTACCTGGTCGGACGACGTACAGGCGGGAATGGTCAAGGCAACCTTTCCGTGAATCGTGCGCACGTCGACTTTGCCACCCAACAGCGCGGTGACCACAGGTACTTTCACATCGCTGCGAATATTGTTTCCGTCCCGAGTGAACTGCGGATCCGGCAAGACTTCCATCTCGACCAGCAGGTCGCCCGCAGGCCCGCCGAACAGTCCGGCTTCCCCCTGGCCTTTGAGTCTCAAAACCTGCCCGTCCCGGGTCCCCGCAGGAACTTCAAACGTGATTGAGCGAGGCTTATTGACTCGACCATCGCCATTGCAGGTCTTGCAGCGTGGCCCCGTCATCACCCCACTTCCCTGACAATCAGGGCACACCGAGTGAACGGAGAAAAAACCACCCTGATGCCGCGATTCCCGGTCTACCTTGCCGGTACCCTGACAACGATCGCAGCTCATCGGAGGCGAGCCGTTGGCCGTTCCGTAACCATGACAGTCGGAACACTCGGTAAGCGTTGGAGCTTGGATCTCGCGTCGTCCGCCCCGCGCGGCCAACAGAAAATCAATGCTCAACAGGAACCTTAAATCACGACCTGGCTGTGCGCGCGTCGCTGAACGCGTCCGGGCTCGGGAACCAAAAATGTCCGCAAAGTGCGAAAAAATGTCTTCGTTGGAGGCAAAGCCCTCGAATCCCTGATCCTGTACGCCTGCCATACCACGCGTGTCATAGGTCTTGCGTTTTTCGGCATCCGAAAGGATCTCATAGGCTTCCGAAACTTCCTTAAATCGCTTGGCGGCTTGCTCATCGTCGGGATTGCGATCGGGATGAAACTGCATCGCAAGCTTTCGATAGGCCTTGCGGACTTCATCCTCGCTGGCATCGCGACTAATGCCCAGTATTTCATAGAGGTCCTGGCTCATGGGCGTGCCTCCTCGGTCTGCGAATCACACTTGGGCACGACTATGGTCAAAACTCCCGCGTCATAACCGACGCGGATTTTGTTCTTATCGATATCGCTGGGCAGCCTCAACCTGCGTTCGAAAAACCCATAGCGCCACTCCCGCAGGCGGCTTCGCCTGGAGTCATACGGAGACTCTCGCTGTCCATGAATGATCAATGTATTTCCGACGACGCTAATCTCGATGTCTTCCTCTAAAACTCCGGGAACCGAAACCAGAATCCGCAAGTCTTGAGAGGTTTCGACGATGTCAACATCGGGGACAAAGCCGATAGGTTCTCCGCTTGTCTCGCTGGCTCTGAGCTTTGACAAAAACACGTCCCACATACGGTCCGTTTGCCGCCGCAATTCTTCCAGCTCTTTCCATGGCTCCCAAGGAACAATACTCATCTGAATTCCTGCCTTCGTGAGACAGCCTCGGCTCCGCTCAAATAATCAAATAACCTGCCAAAAAATTTTTCAGAACATACGCTGGGTTCCGCACTCGGTTGAGTGGCTGAGATTCAGAACTCCCTGGGCCTTGAATGCAATTCAGATGCCAAACGATTAGGCTTGACTTTTTGGCAGTCCCATTCGTTTAGCGGTCGAGCGGCGAATCTAGGACATGCCGATTCGGCAGATGGTTTCGTAGAGCATCTGGGCAACTCCGGCGATTGAAGATTCCACCTCGGGCTGTTCTGAGAGTCGATCACCGGTAGTCATGACCGGAATTGGCCATAAAACCAACTCGTCGGGAAAACGGTTGAGGACAGCCGCCAGCCGCAGTACGGTCGTCAATTCCAGGCGGTGGGAAGGCAGTGAGACCAAGGGCTCCTGCCACAAGGGAACCTGCAAACTGGTGGCCTGGGGGGCCTGCATGGCCCGCGTTGACTTCGGCCGCAAAGACTCTTGGTCGCTGCATGCGGCGTCGGCGGCGGTGGAACCCGTCGTTGGTGGGTCCGCGGTGCCAGCACAGCCATTGTTCGCTTGAAACGTTGATGTAGTTTCCCCTGCGAACGCCCGAAATACGGACAGTTTCAACTCTTCTCCCTGAAGCGAAACCTTGTATGGCTGAATCCCTGAGATCAGATCGCTCGGCCCTGCGTAAAGACAAGCATCCACAAGATGCACGCAATCGGTGGGCTGAAACCAATCGAGCAGATCCTGGGGGCTCGAAAGATAGTGAAAGGCTACTTGGCAGCGACAGCCGTTGGCAGCATCCCGCTGCCATAGATTCGCAAGTCGCCGGACTGCCAACCAGCCAGCCGAGTCGGCTCCATGCCAACTCCCGATTCCCGCCACGTGGATATTGGGGCGATTCATCACGGCAGTCTCTTGAATGCGGGTGCTCTACTCTGTCACTTATTCGCAATGCTCCAGCTTCAAACGCAAAAAATGCGTCGAGCAACTGATACAGGGATCGTAGGTGCGGATCAGATTTTCACAGTCGCGAGCAATTCTGGCTTCCTCTTGCCCCAGGATGCTGGGAAGCAGCTCGCGCAAATCGGACTCGATTTGGAGCTGGTTTTGCGAAGTTGGCGGGACGATCTTGGCGGCGGTGATCTCGCCGGCGGCATTCACTCCGTAACGATGGTAGATCAAACCACGCGGGGCTTCCGTCACCCATGTACCCTGGCCATCGCGGTAGTCGTAGCGGATGCGATTGGGTGAACAACCGCGGTAGTCGTTCACGATCTGCAGCGCCTCTTCAAAGGCATGCACTACCTCGAGCGATCTGGCGACAATCGATTTGAAGCGATTGAAACAAGGCCAGACGATTCCCAACTGTTCGGACAGTTGGCGTGCCACTGGAAACAGCTTGTCCCGATTGAGATTCAATCGCGCTAACGGACCGACGTAGTAAGCAGTTTCTTGCGGAATCCTCACCGCCTGCAGAGCCGTGCTATGGGGAACTTGGCGTTCGGCAAAGTGCTGTTCGAATTCGCTGGCAGAAATCTGAAAGGAAGGAGAAGCCGTGGATGCTATCCTGCCTTCGTTCATGGGATATTCGTTGTCGTGCGTCAGAGCCACCATTTCACAGGCTGTTTCCAGCTCTGAATATTCAAATTCTGCAACCCAGCGAGTCACCTCCACAGCGGCCTCGAGTCCCCACTTCAGGTCCTCTCGAAGCT
>JANSWS010000778.1 GCA_024743355.1 bacterium | reverse complement strand
TTGTTCAAAATCAGATTTTTCCCGGAGGAGTCTTTCCACGACCTCTGGAAACTGCGAGGCGATATTTACTTGCTCAGAAATATCTTTTCGCAGGTCAAACAGCAGAGGCGGATTATGTTCACTCGCGGGTCGCGGTGCCCGTGCCACGGGATCCGTGGGCGACTGGGTTACGGTATGTATCTTGAAATTGCCGCTCCGAAATGCGGAGCGGTGAAAGGCCCAAGAAGTTCGAGGGCTGGCAGCACCCTTCAGCAGAGTTCCCGTCAGATCTTGCGAAATGTAGCCGGACTTATGCCGCGGCTCGCTACCGCCAACTAGTCGTGCGAAGGTCGCATACAAGTCGAGATTCGCCGCGAGGCCATCGACGACCATGGGAGCGATTTTTTCCGGCCAGTAAAAGATAGCAGGGACTCGCTGCCCTCCTTCCCAGGTCGTCGCCTTTTCACCTCTCAAGGGAGCTGCCGTTCCGGCGTGAGGTCCGAATACCGTCCATGGCCCATTGTCGCTGGTAAATATCACCAACGTCTCGCCGGCAATTCCAGCTTCTTCAAGCGCATGCAGGACCTGGCCGACGGACCAGTCAATTTCCTCCACAACGTCTCCGAAGCGACCTCCGCGACTCTTGCCCTGGAACTCGGGAGAAGCAAACACAGGGGCATGGGGCATGTTATGCGCGAGATAAAGAAAGAACCGGTTGTCTCGGTTTTGCTCAATCCATTTCACCGCTTCCTGCGTGTAACGCTGCGTAAACAGCTCCTGATTAGCGGGCAGTTCGACTAATTCTCGCCCTCGATACAGAGGAACTTGAAAGGTGAATTTATCGCAGCTATCGAAAACCTCGCGTGTTTGCTTCTTGCCGGGAGGCGCGGGCACATCGTTGCTGCCAGGTGTTCCGAAATGGAAATCAAAACCGCAATTCAGTGGATGCATCGGATCATTGGCAAAGTCCTTCGGATATCCTGCCAGATGCCACTTCCCAATAATTGCGGTTGCGTAGCCAGCTCGCTTGAGCATCGCAGGCAGCAGGACGTCGGGATCATCGCCCAGCCCATTGGTCGCCCGAGGAATAAAGGTCGGGTGCCGCCCACTCATAAGCCCCTTGCGACTTGGAACACAGGTGGATCCGGATGAGTAAAAGTTCGTCCACCGCTGCCCCTCAGCTGCCAAGCGGTCAAGATTGGGGGTCGCAATATCAGGGTTGCCATAGCAGCCAAGATCTCCGTAACCCAAGTCATCTACGAAGATAAGCACAATGTTCGGACGGAGGCTATCTGCCTGGGCGGTAACTCCGCCAAGCGTCAAGGCCAGCATACCAAGAACGAATTGAATCATGG
>JANSWS010000478.1 GCA_024743355.1 bacterium | reverse complement strand
TGCGGCCAGCTCTGCTGCTGTCCCCGTCCATAAGTCTGAGTGAATCGAACCCCTATTCCTATACCGCGGACCTATCAGCCACGCTCTCTCGTCAGGACCTGCCACATAGGATTCCTGATCCTCATCCCAAGCAGCCTTCGTTAGCCGCATCAGCAGTTGCTGCTCCGTTTCGGTTGGTCTCTTGAGTTCAAATCTAAGCCCATGCGATCGATATCGATGCTTGTATTTCCAGCCGCGCCGGCCAGGGCTCGGCTCAATGAAATAGGAGAGCGTGACTCGCATGCGTACTTCCAATCCGCCGAGTTGTTCGAGCACTTCTTTGGGCCAAGGAAGTCGATGAAGCCGCATGTCCTTTCCTTTGATGCTGCTTCCACCACTTTCCTGCTGGAATCTACCGAACGGTTGAATGGCATCTTCAATAATCAAAGTTGCATTGTTACGAGCGCTCCAGAGCGCTATTTCCAATTGTGGCACACCATAGCCATACACTCTTAGTCGATTCTGACGTTCTTGTGCCGGAAATTCTTCCAGCATAGCCGGCGTCCATCTAGCCGCATGAACCATCAAGGCTCGTACGGACTCTGGTGACAAGTGCGGGTAAGCCGCCCACAGCTTTGCAGCCATCCCCGCGGCTTGTGCGGTAGCCGCGCTCGTTTCTCCAGTAGTGGTAAGAAGAGCTCCCGTTGGCGAAGTCCGAGTTGTTAGTAGCGCTAAGTCATCGATATGGTCAGCACGCCCATTAGCGGGATCGATCGCTACATTCCCACCTTCGAAGACGATATCTGGTTTGTTCGGCCAAGAATGATCGCTCCAAATCATGGATGTACGACTCGAAGGAGATAATCGTCCAGATTCGGCAACGGGCTGCCAATGCCGATAGTCAGGTGACTTGATGGTTACCTTCTCTGTATATGCGCCGACGGTAATCGCATTCCAAGCTTGAGCGGGATCTTCAACGCTCTCGGTGTGCACATTGTTTGGATACTCGTGCCGATTCGACAGGTCGGTGTTTCCGGCAGCAACGAATAGCAATCTCGATGGTCTCCCTTCATCACACGCACCGGAACAAATCTGATCGAGAGCGGCCGACCAAGAAGTTGGGCTTCCTTGGTCGCGGCTGTCGGAAGTTACTGTTAAGGCAAAAGCTCGATGCGTGCGATCTGGAGCCTGGATTTCGATTCTTGCGACCGCTTGGACCGTGACATCTCCATATAGCTCGGGAGGATGCTTTCCATGGTCAGGCAGGATCTTCACTGATTCGAGTCGATGCTGGAGTTTTAGTACGGAAGTTGAGTTGAGTACTGCCGTAAGGCAGCCATATAAAGCCACACCAGCCATGTTGGTGCCATGCTGCTGGGGATGCCCATCCGATGTATTCCAACTCGGTTCAACTGCCAAGCAATGCTTTTCCTGTAACGCCAAGCTGAGTAGAGGATGGCCTCGATTAACTCCTGTATCTAGGTGACACACCGAGGGCGCTCTTAACGCAGGTGGGGTAATTCGAGTCAATGCTTCCTCGATTAGCTCTGATTGATCGCGAGGCGGAGCTTCGAGAAACTCGCTTGCAACGATCTTGGCTAATCGAAGTTCAGCAAGGAAGTCAAATAGGTTTTCAACTTTCAACAGGTCTTGTACGCTGGCTCGTGCGATTAGCACGACACGATCTGGAAACCGAAGATTGTAGGTTGATACTAGAATTCCTGCTGGAGCTGCAAGTTGTCGAAATAAATCAGCAACGTCGGCTTCACCCTGCAAATCGGAAAGCCATAGTTCAAACCATTCTGTTTGCTGATGGTCCGAAGGGAATGGGGAGACATCCATCCAGAACGACTCTATCGCAGCTAACCGAATGGCAGCGATGCTCGCGACTAGGTCCTGATTCGCTGGATTGCCTTTTGAAGTAACCTTCGAGGGATCGGCATAGTCGGTAAAGCGCTTAATGAAGTACTCAATTTTTCCTTCCGGGATAAAGACACTCGCTTTCATCGAATGATCACTGTCAATTCGCGAGTTCCGTAGTTCGATACCCTTGCTCTCTGACTCAAGTCTTTGCAGCATGAGTTCGAAATTCGGATCACTCGCAAACTCAAGTACCACGCCCTTTGGCGGTTTGCTGCTCGCTGCCAAATTCTGTATTTTGGACTGGTCCTGAGCTTCCGCTATTTGCTCGAGTAGTGCTTGACTATGCGGTACGACATCTCTACCAGGAACTGCGAACGCCGCAGATACAACTTTGCCAGTGTATTGGTAGGGATAAACTTGCCCGGTACCACGCGGAAAGAGATGTTGAAGTTCATCCATGCGCTAGTGGCTCGCATCTGGAAGTTTCTCGCGATGATTACCTTCGTCGAACTTTAGTCGATTCCTTAACGCAGCCTCCAACATCGCAGTGTCGACGGTATGGGTTTCACTAAGGATGCATTCCTTGGCAGCATCATCACAAGCTTTGGCTATCTCAGCGTGACTCAGTCCGGTAGCAAAAGGCACCAATTTCTTCCAAGTGATCCTCTTACCCAGCAAGTCGCCGAGGCGATTGCGAATCAATTGTGTCGCTTGGTCTGAATCGGGGCGCTGGTACCGAATCACGTCATCGAAGCGTCTGAATAAGGCATCGTCTAACATCGCTTCATAGTTGGTTGCTGCGATGACGATGCTGTCTGACTCCTCTTGCTCCAGGAACTGCAGGAATGAGTTCAGCACTCTCCGAATCTCACCAACATCATTCTTCGCGCCGCGATCCGAACCAATCGCATCAAATTCATCGAAAAAATAGACGCCGGTTGTTTCCAACATCGCATCAAATACGGAGCGGAGCTTCACTGCAGTCTCGCCCATAAACTTGGTGATAAGACTATGAAGCTGAACTGAAAACAAAGGCAACTTTAGTTCACCTGCCAGGGCAGACGCCGTCATCGTCTTGCCGCACCCTGGAGGTCCGACCAAAAGAAGCTTTCGACGGGCGGTATAACCGTACTCGCGGAGTTTTGACTGTCCGCGATATTCGCGGAGTACCCTCTGAAGTGACTCAACCACTTCTGGGGTGAGTACCATTTCGGATAGCCGAGTCTGTGGGTAGCTTGCAACCAGTAACGATGCGAGCTCACCCGTCGGCCTCGCGATAGGAACTGCACCGCCAACTTTTCCTGAAGCCTGTTTGCGCTTGATGTCATCCACTAGATCCTTCAGTTGCTGCGCAAGTTGCGACTTTCCCGAACGCGCAGCGTCGGCAGCTATTTGAAGTGCAACGGAAGCAAAGTGTTCACCGTTGCCATCTCCATAGCTCTTGAGCAATGACTTTAGTTGTTCTGCGGTTGCCATTTGGAAATTCTTGGGGGGACTGGAGCATCTAGATACATTCTATCTTGTTACCACCGTCAAGTCATCGCCAAGTCCGGTCGAAGAACCTACCGCTAAAGCAGCTTAAAGTGGCCCGTGATCTGATCAGTTTTTGATGCTTCATCAGGTCCGATAGCCAAACAAGTACGAGTTGGCTGTCCGTGGAATTCGGTACGGCTGCTGTCCGTGGTCAAGTGGACCTCAAGCCCCATTTTCATGGCTTGGTTGTGAATCGCAATGAGCTCTTATTCGCTGTCGCAGCGAACGCAGACTTTCGCAAATGATCCAGTAATCTTGGCACGTGTATTGTGCGAAAAGTCACCTAGGTGCAGCGAATGGGAACTCTGCAGTCGACGCGTCAGTAACGCCATCGACGCATGTGCCCCTTGCGCGATCTGCTTTCCACGGCGCATCTGCGGCATGGTCACGAACGTCAACTGACTTGATGAATCCGGCATATCGAATTCGTTTCCCAGAGTAGCGGCCAGCATCAATGACTTGAACGATCGTCCCGTACTTGCTTGTTGTTTCATCCGAAGTTCGCACCAAACGCGCGCTGGCTTCACGGAGCGAGTACCTTGACGGCGCACGCGCGATCAAGGACTGGATCAAACGCCTGCATCACAATGCCCATACCACCACGTCCCAAGACTCTCAAGATTTCATAGCGGCCGAACGTTCCGAGTGTGGACGCATCGTCTGATGGTTCGAGAAAGCTAAGCTGCTGAAGTTCTGCTGGGAGATCCTGTCCCGTTCCGGCAGGCATTGCTGCGGCTGAACTGTCCTGCTGCAACAGCCTTCCGGCTTCCTTCATGGTTAAACCATCGTTAATCATGCCCTCTAGTGCCAACTGGCATTCCTCACAATTCTCGACGTGAGCCGCAATGTCGTGCGGGCAATTGTCTTCGCTTGCAGTTAGGAAACGCGCCAATACAGAACGGTCATAATGAGAAGGTGCTATCATCGCTTTCAATCACTTTCTTAAGTTGAGCTAGGACACGGCAGCGAGCAACGCGAATTGCGCCCTCGGTCTTATTGAGCCTTGCCGCCGCCTCGGAGATGGAAATCCCCTCAACTGCTGTTAACCAGAATGCATCCCATGTCTCACGTCGAATCGTAGGCCGCAATCGCTCTGCGGCTTGAGCCAGCAGGGCGCGTCGGTGCTCAAGCAATAAGGTTGAGCGAGTCGCATCGCGCTCCGGTTGTTGATTCACTAACCGCAGAACTTCTGAATCGCCGCTGCCCATTGCCTTGGTATCGCGCGTCAGCTTGTTGACGACGAGATCACGGGTAATTTTGAGTAGCCAGCCGCGAAATGAACCGTTTTTCGAAAAGTCAAAGTCCTCGACTTTTCTTGCTACCGTCATGAGAACCTCCTGGGTGAGATCCTCTGCATCAGCGTCCTGAAGTCCTCGGTTACGGGCAACACGGTAGACCACCGACTGATACAACTCCACAAACTCCTCCCATGCAGGAAGCGCGGTTGGGTCGCTGAGTTGCGCAATCAACGTTTCTCGTGTTTCTGGTTCCAGCAAAACTTAATCCTCCACTCTTAACCCACGGTAACGCGTTTTTTGTTACACACTTTTTAGTTGGACAGCGTCACTTTCGATAAAGCTCTTGGCAATTCCTTGGTGAACCGTGATTAGACACCGGCAAATTCTAGACCTGAAGGGCTTGAGCTAAGCTGGCATGGCAAGCGCGCGCGAGGCCACCAGCGAGGTCGATATCGAGTTAAACGACGAGGCACAGACTCGATTTGAGAAGGATGCTTCAGGCGAAGAGTCGCCACAGGAAAGCTGTCCGGACGGAGGCAGAAATTGCAGTGCGGTGCTTAGGTCGAGTCGCGCCGGCCTCCTTGTTCAGCCCGCGCTAGCTTGAATGCGGCTTCAGCTTGAGGCTCAACGAGCTCATAGGCCAACCCGACTTCCGCAGCGATTTGGGAGATCAAGTCGGATCGCTTGTACGCATTTGTTTGGATGCTACCCATCACGCGCTGCAGAAAGATGTAGCTAGAGCTGACGTCTTTGTATCCCAACTGAGCCACTGCTTGGTTGC
>JANSWS010000647.1 GCA_024743355.1 bacterium | reverse complement strand
ACGTTGGACTAAGCCGCTTCGCGGTTTGAAGGCAGAGCGCTGTTAGGTGCAGTAGTATGTTCTTGATCTTTCGTCCGCGCTGGGTTGATTGTAGGCGCTGTGTGGCTTGGTGGTGAGCTATCTTTCTAACTGGGTTGGATTCTTGATTTAAACGACTTGCGCTCTGGCGAGTTGTGTCCCAGGTTGATGGGGTGAACGACATCTAGTCGTTCTGTTCTTTCTCATCAATCGACCGGGAGACTTTCATGACACCCTATCAACATCGTACGAACGCATACATCCGACGCATGGCCGAGGACATGCAGCTACGGAACTTCGCTCAGTCCACGATCGACTCGTACACCTACCACGTCGATAAGTTCTGTCAGTACTTTGGACGCAATGCCGACGAGTTAGGACCGGAACAGATCCGAGAATTCCAACTCTATCTGGTGCAAGAGAAGAAAGTCTCTTGGAGCAGCTTTAATCAGGCCGTGTGCGCGCTACGTTTGCTGTACCAAGTCACTCTGGGCAAGGACTGGACCATCAAGCACATTCCGTTCGGCAAGCGTCCCAAGAAGCTGCCGACGGTACTCTCGGACGAAGAAGCATGCAGACTGATCGAAGCGGTAAAGTATCCCAAACACCGGACGGTACTACTGACCTGCTACGCGGCGGGGCTCAGACTGAGCGAAGCCACGCACCTAAGGGTGGCGGACATCGACGGACGACGGAAGCAGTTGCACATCCGCTCTGGCAAGGGCCGCAAGGCACGCTACGTACCGGCCTCGCCACGCTTGCTCGAAGCGCTCCGCGAGTATTGGAAGATCGATCGTCCACGAGATTACCTGTTTCCAGGCCGCACACTGGACGTGCCGATGCACTCGGCGACTATCCAGCGCGCATGCAAGATGGCGGTGGCCTACGCGCAGATCACCAAGCCCGACGTGGCACCCCATGCACTACGCCACAGTTGGGCGACCGGTATGCTAGAAGCGGGCGTCGACTTGCTGACGATCAGCAAGCTGCTGGGGCACGCCAGCTTCGTGACCACGATGGTCTACCTGCACATCCGCAGGCCACACATCGAGCGACTGCCCGACCCGTTGGACTGGCTGCCAGTCAGACAGTGTCCGAAGTGGGCCGAGCCCCCCGCTCACTCCGAGTAATGGACTTGCTCCACCGGTTCACACCCAAGTTCATGCAGTGGGACCGGCCTGCCTGGCAAGTTCGTAGTGTGCTGTCGAAGCTCCTGCTGTGCCGGACTCAGACACTGGGGCGTCACCTGTATCGCTGCGGCCAGTGCGAGCGCGAAGTTACTGTTTACAACTCGTGCGGCGATCGGCACTGCCCGCAATGCGGCGGAGCTCGGCGAGCTGAGTGGGCGGAAACGTCCAGCGAGGTCATCTTGCCGGGCGTACCTTACTTCCAAGTCGTGTTCACCTTGCCTGACAAGCTATCGGCTTTGATACTCGGGAACCGCCAGACGCTGTACAACTTGTTGTTCCACAGCGCCTGGAAAGCTTTAAAGCGTCAGGTACTCGCCAGTGGGCGCTTCCAGCCAGCCGCCTTGATGGTCTTGCACACCTGAAACCAACAGCTTGAGCATCATCCGCACTTGCACGCACTGGTCCCCGGAGCCGGTCCTTCGCTCGATGGCCAGCGTTGGCTGACTGCCAAGCATCCTAAGCACCGTCGCCGACGCCAAGCTTACTTGGTAGACAATGTTGAACTCAGCGCTGAGTTCCGTAAAGTGTACCTGCGCAGCCTCAAGCGACTGTTGCGGCAAGGCAAGCTCAAGCTGGGCGGCAGCGTGGAGTTCTTGAATGACTCGGGCAAGCGACAGCAGTGGCTCGATGCGCTGCAGGCAATCGACTGGAATGTGTTCATCGAAGGTCCTCCGCAGGACCGTAGTCAACCAGCTCACATGGTGCGCTACTTATCCCGTTACTTGACCGGTGGCCCCATCGCCGACTCGCGGCTCTTATCGGCCGATCAAGAAGAAGTCCATTTCTTGGCCCGGCCCAAGCGAGGTGAAAAACTTGCGAAGTCCAAGCCGCTGACCCGCACGCGCCGAAACCTTATGGCCCAGCCTGTGCCTCGTCGACTCAGCGGTCGCAGCTTCATGCAGCGTTGGTGCCTACACATTCTCCCCAAGGGCTTTACCAAGACGCGTTGGTACGGCGGCTACCATGGCACGAACAAATCCAAGTACCTACAGCTCTGTCGCCAGCTCTTGAGCATACCGGAGGAAGAGACTGCCGAACAAACCGAGCTCGCTGAGACAACCACAGCGCGTCGCTGTCCACACTGCGAAGGAGATCTTAAGTTAGTGGAGCAACAACGGCGTCCCAGCTGGCGTGAAGTCTTTGAGAAACTCGTGTACCGCGACGGTGTCTACAGTCCGTTGCTATACCACTTCTGCAGCAGAGCCCCGCCATGATGGACACTGAAACCCAATACTCCAATCAGCCTATTCTGGTCTGTCGAAAACACCGCGGAGCAACAGTATTCAACGGTCATGTGTCGTCCGCTGCGCTAATCCTAGTGCATCCCCTGAGTAATCCTCGCAATCGTACTCAGATGAACGGCGCAAGCAGGCTGCAAGGTCTTACTGCCGGCTATGGCGTTACGAATTTGAACCACAAACAGTTCGACCTCGCTCAGCCCCGTTGCTAAAATGAAGCATCAGCCGCCGATCAGTTCGCATACGCAAAGCGGCAAGTCCAACGCCAAATCTATCCCGACACCTCCTGTCTCAGGATAGATTCCTATACGTT
>JANSWS010000134.1 GCA_024743355.1 bacterium | reverse complement strand
GCTCATAATTACTATCCGACACATCTATACCGCAACAATCAGCGCTATCCATTGCCGGGCAATGTGATCGGTGATTATCCCGAGGGACGCGGCAAAGTATCTTCCGAACGCGTGACTTATTCCCACCATGTCATCACCGACCAGATGCTGAGCTTCGTCCGCGAGAACGCTGCCAAACCTTTTCTGTTGCACGTGCACTGGACACTCCCGCATGCCAACAACGAAGGCGGTCGTGTTTTGGGTAATGGCATGGAAATCCCCGACTACGGTGACTATGCGGACCAGGATTGGCCGGATACCGAAAAGGGTCAGGCGGCCATGATCACGCTGCTCGATAAGGATGTGGGAAGATTGATTGCATTGCTCAAGGAATTGAAGATCGCCGACAACACCCTGGTGATCTTTACTTCCGATAATGGACCGCACAGCGAGGGAGGACATAAGCATGAGTTCTTCAATGCCAATGGTCCACTGCGGGGATTCAAACGCGATCTCTACGAGGGTGGCATTCGTGCACCGACCATTGCCTGGTGGCCGCAGAGAATTGCGGCGGGAAGTATCAGCGATGAGCCTCTGGCTGGCTACGACTGGATGGCTACCGCGTGCGAGTTGGCCGGGGTCGAGCCCAGCAGCCAGACGGACGGCATCTCCTTCGTGCCAACCTTGCTGGGTAAACCCCAGAAGTCGCATGAATATTTGTTCTGGAGTTACGGCGATAAGAAGGCACTTCGCAAAGGCCCATGGAAAGGCGTTATCAGTGGACCGACATCCTCGCTTGAACTCTACCATTTAGAGCATGACATCGGTGAGACTACCGACGTTGCGGACGAGCATCCGCAAATCGTGCAGGAATTGAAATCATTGATCACCGCTGCTCAACAGTAGTAAATCAAACCATGGGTGTTTTCAACAAAAAGGCAAATACATGAATCTTAGCCAGAGACCAGGCGACCACGAGTGTTTCGACTACCACTGTGACTACGTAGCCAAAGTGCCCGATGGAGACATCATCGATACGCTAGAAAAGTTGGGCGGATCTGCCGTTGAGTTCATTCACTCCATTCCGGACGATCAATTCGAAGTCATCCATCCGCCTTATGGCTGGCGGATCAGAACCGTTCTGGAACATTGCTGCGATGCGGAGCGTGTCTTTGGCTATCGTGCCCTGCGTTTTGCCGCGGGCGACAAGACGGACCTCCCGGGGTGGGATGAAAATCACTATGCGACCTGCGGCTATGGCGACGCGCCCTCCAAGGAGTTTTTGGCAGCGGAATTTGGAGGTCTGCGGGCAGCCAATCTGGCTCTGTTTGGACGCTTGCGGCCGGAAGCCTTTGATGAGATCGGAACTGCGGATGGGCGAAAAGTATCGGTTCGCACACTGGCTTGGCTAATGGCCGGACACTGGTTGCACCACGAGGCCATCCTCCGCAAGCGGCTAAACAGCTAACCCCCAAAAGTACGCTTCGGCAATTCTTAGTCCAGCGCCAGATAAATTCCTACCTGTAGCTACGCTCGCCAGAGCGTGGTCAACGTCGCCCACCGTCTGCGGCGTCGTCCACCGTCTGCGGCGTTCGTCCACCGTCTGGCGACGGTGGCTACGAATGTGTCTGCCGCTCGCCTAAGCATCGGAAAAAAGTTGACAGCAAAGCGGCATCTGGTTACGGTTGGCGGAGTACATCCCCTGTACATGTTCGCTCACTCAAGGATGGACTTGAAAATCGCGGGTGGCACTGAGCGCTAATTTCAAGACATCCGCACTCGTCTTTTTTCTTTTTTAGACCATCTGCAGAGGCTAGATCTTCCGTTTCGCTTCTCGCTCTGTAAACGAGATCCGCGGCGGATCAAGCTAACGGCAGACACGAGCAGTTAAGGTATTTCGCCGATGTTTCGTTCCTGTCTCGTCGTGGCGGCCTGCGCCTGCGCACTGTGCCCCCATTCTCTTCGTGCCGGCAGTTTTGAAGTTTCCTCACGCAGCGAAATGCTGGCCACCATGATCGAGTTTCGCGCTCGACAATTTTTGCAGCATGCGACCTTTGGCGCGACCGAAGCCGAGGTACGGGCACTCACCAAGAGAATGCTGCAATTGGGCGTTGTGAAGGGCGCCGAAGAATGGATTGACAATCAATTCACTCTGCCAGTCACATACCACACCAGCTTGGCCATGCAGATGGTCGAAGCCGATGGCTTCAGCAACACTCAAAACGGCATTAATGTCAATCGCTACCGCTATCACGCCTGGTGGCACAATGCCATCACGGCGGAAGATCAATTGCGGCAGCGCATGGCTTGGGCCTTGATCCAAATTTGCACCATCGGGGTATCGGGAAACAACTTCAACAATGCCGATGCGGACCGAACGGGCGTCGGACGTTGGCTGGGCATGTCAAATTACTATGACATGCTGCTGGACAACTCTTTCAAGACCTATCGCGATGTCATTGGCGATGTGACCTTTCACCCCATCATGGGCGTGTGGCTCACTCATTTGCGAAATCGCAAGGCGAACCCCAGTCGGAACACCTTTCCCGATGAAAACTATGCGCGTGAAGTGCTGCAACTCTTCACCATCGGTCTGTACGAGCTCAACCCTGACGGCACTCAGAAACAAGATGCCAATGGTGATCCTATTCCGACTTTCGACAACGACACGATTGAAACCTTCGCCAGGCTTTTCACCGGGCTGACTTACAACCAAAGCACTAACATCGGCAGCGGCATGGTCAATTTCCAGGAGCCGATGATGATGTTCGATAACGAACATGACAAAGATCCAAAATTGGTTTTCGGCGGGACCACATTGCCGGGAGGCACTGAAGGCGTAGCGGATATCAATGCTGGGCTGGACAACATTTTGGCGCATCCCAACGTGGGTCCCTTTGTCTGCCGACGACTGATTCAACGCTTCGTGCGTTCCAACCCATCCAAGAGCTACCTGTCACGCGTAGTTGCCAAATTCGATGACAATGGGCAGGGCGTGCGTGGCGACCTAAAGGCTGTTATCAAGGCCATATTGCTGGACAAGGAAGCCTGGGATGGGATCGCGGTATTTCGTCAATCCAGTCCACTTCGCGTGACGGTTGTGGGGCAAGGTACCGAGCGTAGTCGCCTGCAGGAGCCCGTGGTCGCTTACGCCAGTTTTGTTCGCCGCTATGGCAGCACGGACTACATCAACGGATGGTTTATGCTCGACTCCAACAGTTATCACTTCTCTCAATTTCCCTATGGGTCACCGAGCGTCTTCAATTTTTACTTGCCAGACTATCAGCCGGCCGGTGACATCACGGAATACGTCGGTTCCAGCAATATCCCCGATGGTTCGATTTTTGCCCCCGAATTCCAACTCCTGGACGCCGTTTACGCCAATCGCATTCCGAATCGTTTCCGCAGCGATGTGGTCAACGAGAATCGAGTCTTCACATTGCTGAACAACAGCAATGGAGTGAAGACCTGCACGATTACCTACGATTTCTCCACCGAACGGGATTTGGCGGAAGATCCGGCGGCTTTGGCCGCTTACCTGGACCGTACGCTGTGCTGCGGAACGATGACCAATGACGCTCGCCAAAAACTGGTCGAAGCTCTCAGTATTGGCACGAACATTCGCAATCGCTACCGAGCTGCCATCATGAGTGTGCTCACTTCACCAGCCTTTGCCGTCTCCGAATAGTCACCTCATCCCACTGGCCTTGCCGACCGCCGTCTGCCTTATCAACCCAAAGCGAGCACGACATGACAGCACGCAGAGAATCCCTGATCCTGCCTAATTTGGACCGCAGAAATTTTTTGCGACTTTCGGGTGGTTGTGCGACCCTGAGTTCGGCCTCGCTCCTATCCACTCTGGTGAATCTCAAGATGACCAACACCGCCGTGGCGGCCGGGGGTGATCTTACGGGTTACAAGGCATTGGTTTGTGTGTTCTTCCTGGGCGGCTATGACTCATTCAATGTGCTCACGCCGTTCGAGGACAACGAATACGCGGACTACAGTGCGGCTCGCACGAATCTGGCATTACCCAAGGAACAATTGCTTCAGGTGAGCGCGGCTAATGGGCGGCGTTTTGGCATCCACGATGCCATGCCCGAAGTTCAGCAACTGTATCAAGACAAGAAGCTCGCCTTCGTGGCAAATGTTGGCAGCTTGATCGAACCTACGAATGCCCAGAATTACAATCAAGTGAAAAAGCCGTTGGGCCTGTATTCACACTCGGACTTGATTCAGCATTGGCAAACTTCGGTTCCCCAGTCGAGAACGCAGGTCACGGGATGGGCGGGGCGCATGGCGGACATCTTGACCGACAGCGTCAATCAACATCCGTCCATTGCCATGAATATTGCCTTGGGGTCTCTCAACGTGTTTGAAACCGGGCGGAATGTGGTTCCCTACGTCGTGCAAAACAGCGGAGCAACCCAGCTTTTCGGCTACGGCGACACCGGAACAGGCATGAATGGCATGTACACGCGTTATACCGACAGCATGCTCAGCGCCACCTACGGCGACCTGCTGGAGAAGTCTTATGCCGAAATTCGTCGTAACAGCATTGATGCCGCCCTGGACTTTAACAGCGCTACCAGTGCCGTCCAATTGAACACCGTCTTTCCAAGTTCGCGGTTTGGGCAGGATATGGCCATGATTGCCAAAACCATCGGCGCCCGCTCAGCGTTGGGGCAGAGCCGACAGATCTTCTTCGTGGGCTACGGTGGCTGGGATCATCACGACGAAGTCTTGAATAGACAGGCGGCTATGCTGCCCGACGTCAGCCAGGGACTGAAGTCCTTCTATGATGCAACCGTCGAGCTTGGCGTGGACAGCGACGTCACCCTGTTTACGGCTTCTGACTTTGCCCGAACTCTGAGCTCGAACGGCAACGGAAGCGATCACGCCTGGGGTGGCAATCACATGGTAATTGGCGGATCGGTTTCTGGCGGCGATGTATACGGCGAGTATCCTCTATCCCTGGCACTTGGCAATGCGTTAGACCGCGGACGTGGGCGACTGATTCCAACCACGGCCGTCGATGAATATGCTGCCGAGCTTTCCTGTTGGTTTGGGGTACCCAACGACGGAACGCTTGAGGAAGTACTGCCCAACATTCGCAATTTCTATTCCAGTTCGGCCAGCGCGCCACCCGTTGGCTTTTTGCTGGGCGGATCGGGCGGGGGCTCAGGGAATTTCCAAATGCGGGCTGCCACCAAGGGCAATCGCGACAACCTACCCCCAGTTCGCGGATAGCTGCATTCCGCCGATCCGCTTATTGCTGCTCCCGCAATGAGTCCATTTCCTCAGGGAACCCCATTTTGAATTTTGGGTAAACGCGCCGGAAGCTACCGGCAATGCGAGCATTAGCCGTGCTGATCCACTGCTATTGACGAACGGACGGCCAGTTTTCTACCGTCCCCACGGATAAAATCTAGCCATGTCGCTTCGTTGCCAGCCTTATTGCGGCCAAGCTTCTCTGGGAATCGCTGCGTGACAACTTTCTGGGATGAGGATATCGGTTCGTCTGCTGGCGCGCTCGCCGCCGATGATCGAGGTCGCAACCGAAGTCGCGTCTTGCATCCGTTGCTGTGTTGCCTGGTTGCTATGACCGTCGCAGCTTCGACACATCGAGCGTCACTTGCCCAAGTCTCCTTTTCTCAGCCAACAACCTCTACGGCTTCGGCTCCGACAACGGAACCCGTTGCGTCTCAGGCAACAGTTGAGCTGAACTTTCAAGGACGCGTCCAATTGGACGCCTTTTTGAGCTACGTTTCTCGACGCATCGGCACCCGTTTCGAATACACGACCGAAATTGGCGACAGGCAAATCGTGCTGCGAGCGCCCGGTGAAATCCCGGTGCAGTCTCTACCGGCATTGCTGGCAAGCGTTCTGCGCACAGAATCCTTAGTCCTGGTGGACTCCGATATTCCAGGTTGGAAGCGGGTCATTGATGTAGGGCAGATGCCTCAATTCGCTCCCACCGGAAAAGCTCCGGAAGTCCTTGCTCGCAACGGTCCCGCGGCTCCCGTAACCGAAGTATTTGTTCTGGAAAATGCATCTTCCACAGCTCTGGCAACCGTATTGAAACCATTTCTGTCCGATGCTGGCGGCAATCTGCTCAGTGTCCCGGAATCCAACGTGTTGATCGTGACGGATTACGCTTCGGTGGTCACCACTTTAGCTGACTTGATTCGCCTGATCGATCAACCGGGTGAAACCTCCTCTTACCAGATGTATGAGGTAAGAAACCAGGAAGCAGCCAGTCTGGCAGAACAGGTACGAGGAATTCTCGAGCAGAGAAGCGGTGCGACAACCGCGGAGATCAGTCTGGTTGAACATCCCCAAAGCAATCGTGTGGTTGTCATCGGTCGCGCGGCACTCGTCGACGAAGCAATTCTGTTGCTGCAAAGGCTGGATGTATCGCTCGGCATGACCACCGAAGTCTATCGGATCAAACACACGACGGCAGAACGTGTCGACAAGCTGGCCAAAGGATTCCTGCAGCCCCAAGATGCCGATCGGATCTACCAGTCCACCATTGACGAGGATGGCAATCTATTGGTGATCCGCGCCACCAACGAGGTCCATCGACAAATAGCCAAGCTGATCGCGGAATTGGACACCCCCATCGAATCCAGTGAGAGTCCTATCCAGTTCTACAAGCTTCGCAACGCGAGCGCGATTGATGTTCTGTATACGCTGCTAGCCTTGCAGGACGCCTACGGCGGCGGCGCATTCACCGGAGGACTTGGCCCGGGATTGTATTCACCGTTGGGAGGTTACGGAGTGCCTGCTTACGGCGGACTTCCACTGGGCGCGAGCCTCTTTGGAGCAGGCATGGGGCTGGGCGCGCAAATGGGCGGCTTGCAAAGCGTTCCCTTACCATTGACTCCTCGCTCCAACGGCGTGACCGGTGACGACAGCTTCATGCCGCAGCGGAACAATCCACTGGCACGCCCCACACTGGCCAACGGTACACAATCTGAATTGACCGGCGAAACTGGAAATAACCTGCCGATGAGCGGAGCTCCAGGCATGGGCAGCATGCTGGCCGCAGGCGGCGTAGCGGTTCTTCCCGGCGGCGCAAGGGTCTCTGCCGACATATCCACGAATAGCTTGATCGTGGTCGCGCCAGCCAACGTGCAAGACATGTACGCCGAGTTGATTCGATCCTTGGATCAGCGTCGGCCCCAAGTTCTCATCGAAGCCAAAATCATCGCAGTAGATACCTCTGATGAGTTCTCTTTGGGCGTTGAGGTTTCGCTGGGTGATCGGGAGGGCGATAAGCGACTCTTTAAGTTCACATCCTTTGGCTTAAGTGAGGTCAATCCAGAAACCGGTGCTCTACAGATTATCCCCGGGCTGGGCTTTAATGGCACCCTGGTGAATCCCGATGTGGCCGACGTCGTCGTGCGGGCACTATCCTCACACCAACGCGCCAGGGTTCTGGCTGCCCCCAAAATCTTGGTGAATGACAACAGTACCGGCAAACTGGAAAGCGTTAGCAGTGTCCCATTTTCCAGCGTCAACGCTTCACAGACGGTATCGACAACCAGCCTGGGAGGCGATCAACAGGCTGGAACCGTTATTACCGTCACACCGCATATCAATGAAGACGATCATCTGCAGCTAGATTTTGATGTCGAGTTCAGCACCTTCTCGGGCAATCCAATTGAATTATTCAATCAAGACGGGAATGTGGTGGGCCAACTACCGCCTGCCCGGCAGATCGATCGAGTCGGAAGTTCGGTAACCATTCCTGACGGCAAGACGGTCGTGGTGGGTGGTCTCAAGCGGGTGGGAGAAAATGATTCGTTTGTGGGTGTCCCCTGGGCTGAGAAAATTCCTATCGTTCGCGAACTGACCAGCAGAACGGACCGCAACAGCCAAACCACATCGTTCTTTCTATTCATCCGACCGATTATACTGAGAGATTCCAGATTCTCTGATTTGCGATTCCTTTCCGAGCGACAGGCTGGCGAAATGTGCTTGCCGGGGGACTACCCAGTCAGCCACCCCGAATTGATTCCATGAGTCCATCCCGTTCCGCCCAGTCACCACTGGCAGACCCAATTGATACACCTGTTCCTTCGCCCGGGGTGGAAGATCAGGAACTCAATCAGCTGAGTCAGCTCTTGAAAGTCTCCATTCAAGAGTCGCTTTCCGGCTGGTTACCGGACAAGAACTTTTTGGAAGCCTTCTCCATCAGCTATTGTCGCCAGCGCAAGTTGCTCGGATTTACTTCGGCAACGGATTCAGAAATACAAGTTGCAATCTGTAACCACTCGGGCTGGCAACAACTAGATACTGTTTCCAGAATGCTCCGCCGCAGCGTGCGGCCGGTCTTGGCTTCTGGCCAAGAGATTCAGGCGGCCATCAACTCAGCTTTTACGCAACGCGAGTCCAACACCCATCAGCTGATCGCAGCCCTGCAACCGGATTCTCTCTTGCTGCCTGGCTTGGACTCCGGCTCAGAAGACCTGTTGAATAACGGTGGACGCGCGCCTGTGATTCAACTGGTCAACCAGCTTCTGTTTGACGCGGTCTTGGCGGGTGCCTCTGACATTCACATTCAGCCGGCCGATGATCACGTGCTCGTTCGGCAACGCATCGATGGAGTTCTGTTTGATTGTCAGACGATTCCGAAAAGCATTCAGGAAGAAGTGCTAACGCGAATCAAGGTACTCGGGCGAATGAACATCGCCGAAAAACGCCTTCCCCAAGACGGCAGGGCCACCGTCGAATTAGGTAACCGAGTTGTGGACCTGCGGATCGCCTCGCTGCCCACCAGTCACAACGAACGCATTGTCATCCGTTTGCTGGACAAGAGCGCCCGCTTATACACGCTGGGCGAGCTGGGAATGTCAGCCAACACGCTGGCCCAGTGGCGGACTTTGATTCGCCGTGACCACGGCTTGATCCTGGTAACCGGGCCTACAGGTAGCGGTAAGAGCACCACGCTTTACAGTGCCTTGCAGGAGATTAACTCCAAGGAATTGAATGTACTGACGCTGGAAGATCCCATCGAATATCAACTGGATGGAATCAGCCAATCGCAGATCAATGAGAAGAAGGGGATGACCTTCGCCTCCGGTATGCGGAGCGTGCTGCGGCAGGATCCGGACATCATCATGGTGGGTGAGATTCGGGACCGCGACACGGCATCGATGGCCATCCAGGCATCGTTAACCGGCCACCTGGTGTTCTCCACGCTGCACACCAACGATGCGGCCAGCGCGGTTACGCGGCTGTTGGATCTTGGCGTTGAACCTTATTTATTGGCCAGTTCGATGATTGCTTCCCTGGCGCAGCGTTTAGTCCGCAGGCTATGCACCGCATGCAGACGGTCCTTGCCTTCGCAGGCGGGCGATGGCGTTTCTCCGACAACGGTAGAGCAACGGGCAGGCAATCGGCCGCAGTCGGTCGACGTTTTTGAACCCGTCGGATGTGAGGCCTGTCGCTACACCGGCTTTCGCGGTCGACTGGGCTTGTTCGAGTTGTTGATTCTGAATGACGAGTGCCGAGAGCTGATTCAGAATCGTGCCAACGCATCCCAGATACGCAACACCGCACTTCGCGACGGCATGACATTGCTGGCCCGCGATGGAGTAGCCAAAGCCCGGGCGGGCCAGACGATTCTGGCGGAAGTGCTGCGGGCTACAACCTTGGAAAGCGAAGTGGACTGACGTGGCTGTTTTTGTGTATCGAGGTCTTGATCCAGGGCGTCGAGCCGTGCGTGGCACAATCTTGGCGGATTCTCCCCGTCAAGCGCGAGACCAGTTGCGTGAGCAAGGGGTCGTCGTTCATGACTTGAGCCTTCAAAATGAGCGACGGGAATCATTCGTCGGCATCAACTGGCCGCAATGGCGGGCGCGTTCGGCATCCAAACAACTCGGCCTGGTAGCCCACGAACTCTCGATGTTGCTGTCCGCTGGAATTCCTTTGCTGGAGTCACTGGATACTCTGGTTGAGCAGCATTCCGGCTCCTTGCGAACCGCCCTACTGAAGCTGCGTGATCAGGTCGAAGCGGGGTCTAGTCTGGCGGCGGCCATGGAACTGCAGCCAGATATTTTCGATGCAGCCTCGATCCGCTTGGTGGAGGTCGGAGAAAATGCCGGCACTCTCGATTCGATGCTGGCAGAATTGGCTGACTTTCGACTGCAGCTGAACGAATTCAAAGATCGGGTAACCAACGCTCTGCTATATCCCGCTTTCTTAGCCTGCTTTGGTTTGGCAGCCATGATCTTCTTGATGACTTATGTGCTGCCACCCTTGCTGGAAAGTCTCGAAGAGACGCTGACGACTCTTCCCTGGCCAACCCGAGTCGCACGTGCGATCAGCGATCTATTAGTGAATTACGGTGGGTGGATGCTGATTAGCTTGATCTGTATCTGCCTGGCCACATTTGCCGCTTTGAAGACTGAAGGTGGCAAGCTGGCCATGGATCGCTTGCTGCTCAAACTTCCCGTAGTTGGTCCCATTCTTTTAAAGCAATCTGTTGGCAGGGCAGCCATGATTGTTGGTCTCTTAGCTCGAGCGGGAATTGTACTCACCGCCGCGATCGATTTGGCGGCGCGGTCAACGAGCAATTCGGTCGTGCGTCGAGCCTTGCGGCAAGCCGAACTCGATGTAACAGCAGGACAGGACATCGGCGACTCATTGCAACAGAGTGGCTGCTTTCCGCCCATCGCGGTACGCTTTTTCTCCGTGGGGCAAGAGACTGGCAGACTTGACGAAATGTTGCAAAAACTCGCCACCGACTACAATAGACAGGTATCTATCGCAGCGACTCGTATCACGGCTGTTATTGAACCGGTGATGATCCTGATACTGGCCGTCGCGGTCGGCTTTCTATTGCTGGCTACCATTCTGCCTATTCTCGAAGCGGGGAACCTGTCCTGATGCAACCGCACGCCTGGAACCTGCTCATCCCGCTGCATGTCATGTCGGAATCAAACTCGCGGTGATTCCATCGCCTCCACTTTCTAGCAAGTTGGAAACTGCTTTGAATAAACCACTGCCAAGAATGTTCCCGTTGGCCGCCTTGCGTGTCGCCAGATACAAGGCTTGGCGAGCAGCGTTTTCACTAGTGGAATTGATCGTAGTCATGGTGATCATTGGCTTGTTAGCTAGTCTGGTTGCTATTCGCACGCGGAGCTACTTGATTGCCAGCAAGCAGAACGCGGCAAAGGCCGAGATTGCCACAATTGTGAAAGCTCTCGAGACCTTCTACGCGGATCAATCCCGCTACCCCACTAACGAAGAAGGGATTGCGATCCTGGTGCAACCCACGCCCACATTCCCCGACGGTTTTCTCACCAAGGTTCCCAGTGATCCTTGGAAGAACGACTACGAGTACGTCAGTCCTGGTTCTTCTGGTCCCTACGAGGTGCTCTGCCTGGGCAACGACGGGCGCGAAGGCGGAGAGGGGGCTGACCGCGATATATCCAGCGACGAATTGGATCCTTAATCCGCCCTGGAGATCACAGGATGACGTGGTGTTTCGACGCCATGTGTTTCGGTGTCCTGTGTAGGGGCGTCCTGTGTTTTGGGGGGCTTGCCAGCTTTCAAGGCAGCTTCGACCTCCGCACCCAATAGATTTGCAAATAGATTTTCCAAGCCGTGAACCGTCCAATCACAACTTGCCGCGAAAACTCGGCCAGGCCGGCTCGTCGCAAGTCGGCGTTCAGCTTGCTGGAGCTGATTGTGGTGCTGGGCATCCTGGGACTGCTTTCTACTTTTGTGGGACTTTCTCTTCGCGGACACTTGCGGCGTTCCGCCCTGAATCGTGCTATCGAAAGCATCAAATTCGCCGATCAACAGGCGCGGCAACTAGCCCGTTCTGGTTTGGTGCATTCTGTGCAATTACGGACGACGGACAATCGCTTGATTCTTTCTCCGCGAAGAACCTCGACGCCCGCGACATCGCTGAACAGCCGCCCAAAAACTCCGCATCGCCGAGAATTCCGCCTTCCGCAAGGTGTCCGCGTTGCTCAAATCGGACCGAGAACCGATGTCGTTCAAGATTCAGGAATCGATTATTTTCGCGATGGAACGTCCACTTCCTCCGCTCTCAGGCTCGAACTCTCCGGAACTACTGCGTACGTTTGTATTCTAGGAATGGGAGGACAAACACTGGCAGTTCCGACGGAAGCTGCTGTTAAGGAGATTCTGGTCGGTGGCAGGTAAGACCGAAAGTCGTTGGATATTTGAGGGCATGGTTCCACGGCAGCGCCGCAAACGTGCCGGTTTCACTCTGCTGGAGTTGATTGCCGGCTCTGTGCTCATGGCAACTCTATTGGTGTCCTTGGTGCTGGCCATCTCCAAGCAACGCAGCGTGCTGCGGTTAGCCGAAGATCGACAAACGGCAACCTTATTGGCAGATGAATTGCTAGCCCAGTGGGTCGACGCGCCGCAGGGAATCCCGCTGGGTGGCAGCGGCCGCCTGCCATCGATGAACCAGTGTTTCTGGCGGACTTCCGTCATTGCTCAACAAACGCTGTTTGGAAAGGCAGCCGCCGTGGTTCGTTTGGACATCGTCCGCCTGCGAGATCGTCGGGAGCAATTGCTGGTCAGGGTTGAAACTCTATGGGGGGTCGACTGAATGCTGCAGATTAGACGATGGGCCGCATTCGCAAATCGCACCGGCACAGCGGCCGGCCGCAGCTTATCTTCCGCCCGCCTGCTTGGCGATCTTTCAGCAGCGAGTCGCACGAGACAGAACGTTCTGTCACGATCGCGGCGGGCCTTTACGCTCATTGAAGTCCTGGTCGCATGCGTCTTGTCTGCAGTTCTGTTGGCAGCTCTGGTTGGGATATTTCGCGCGCTGCTGCTGGAAAGTCGCGACACTGGCTCGACTGCAATCAGTCCGATCGCAGCCGCCCGCATACAGACGGATTTATTGAATGCTACGGCATACCGCTTCGAGTCCGGAATCCTCGACTTGGCGGGCCCCATCGCCCTGGATCCCTATGACCACCAACCCCTGTGGCAAGAAGCGCGGGTCCGCTATCGCGTGCACAACAGTTCGCAAGGCGGGATCTTGATTCGAGAGCAGGAAATCGGCTCGGGACCTTTGGCTATTCGCTCGGCGTCTCCCATGTGGGTTGGCATTCGAGCTTTGGAGCTGCGATCCGACCACTTGGAGTCTGTCACGTATTCCCAAGCCGACGAACGGATGTTTGAGAGTGCTCTATCCGACGGTTGGAGGAGTCTGCCAGATGCCGTCCAATTCCGCTTGCGTGACCTATCGAACCGCGTCTCATTTAGCGAATCCATGGTGAGTGTGCAGCATGACTAGACGAATGCGAGGACACGATACGGATTTGCGAATCGGCAGCTATCGTGCTGCCAGGCAGCGTCAGCGAGCCTGTCTGCCCAGGCAAGGTTACGTGCTGCTAGCAGTATTGATTACGCTAGTTCTGGCTTCGACACTGTTGGTACAGCTTGCCAATCGCAGCTTGGAGGTCAATCAGCAGTCTCTGCAATCCGCACGCGATCTGCAGGCCAAGTGGGGCCGCATCAGCTGTGAACGGCTCGTCCTGCCCGCCGCTGACCAGATCCTGAAAGCAGCACAAATTACTGGCGGGCCCGAGCCCGGCAGTCCGTCGAGGACCGAACGCGGTAACCAGGCTCGGCCGCGGGTCTATCAGTTGCGACAGTCTATTTCCTTGGGCGGTCAGGGCTTTGAGCTGTTGCTGGCCGATGAATCCGCCAAGGCCAATCTCAATCACATAGGACTTCGCACCGGTGCTCGTGAATTAAACAGGGTTATCGAGTCACTGACCCCGCCCAAATATGTTCGCAGCTTGCATCCGGGAGCTGCGCAAACTCCGCCCTTCAACGGACTGGGGTCAATCTTTAATCTGCAAAGCCTGCGTCAACGCCATGGCGACGCGCGTGTCCTGGCGGAAGCCTCACAATGGCTGACCATCTGGGGAAGCGGGAAGCTGAATGTTCACCGCGCACCTGAAGAGGTCGTGCGGGCTGTGTGCAGTTGTGTGATCCCCACAGGCCGGGCGAATCGTCTGCTGGAGACACTGCTAGACTCTCCAGCTGAGGTTGAAATCATCCTGCAAACCACGATAAAAAATGAATCTGAACGTGAAGCCTTGCGTGAATTGCTGGCGGATGGCTCCTCATGCTTTTCTCTGTGGACAGAATGCCGAAATGGCGTGCAAGCCAGCAAACTGGCTTTGGCAGTTCGCGTTGTAGATGAACAAGGTCTTGTTGGTTCCCATCGTTTTATGCTGCACTAGGGGTCGCCGGTTGCGACATAGCGTCGACAAGCTGAATCTTATAACCCGCGTCATGCTGGTCGGCGGCAGCCTGGCGTTCGTGGCTTGGGCATTGTTCTGGCCCGTAACTCCCCCTACCTCGTCAGCGGCAAAGGACTCTCCGTCTGCTATTCCAGCTTCGGAGCCAGCATCGGCAATGGAAACCGTGGCCCTGGATGTCCTCTGGAAGCGAGAATTTCAAGGGCATCTGACTGACAGATCACCCTCTAAGGCCGCAGAGCCACCACAAAGACCTGCAGTTCCACCGCCGCCAGCGCAGCAAATCGATATTGTCTTGATCGGGACCATGCTCGAAGAAGGTAATTCCTTCGCCACGATCGCCGACGGTAGCGGACGGATGGACACGCAACCGGTGGGAGCGGCTTTGCAATTGAGTCCGGCTGGCATGCGAGTTGAAAGCGTCCGCTCCGGTTCCGCTGTCATTCGTTATCAAGACGTTCTTTACGAGCTTCGTCTTCAAGCCAGCCCCGCAATTCGCTCCGAGAGAGCAAGCGAAGCCAACCTGAATCAAGGCACGCCAAGATTTGAAAGCTTAGAGGAAGAACTCGACTGGCTTAATTCTCCGAGTGATGGTGATGCCGCCAGTCCATTGGAGAGCCTCAACGGTCAGCCAATCACCAGCGATGTGGTTCCCGCTGATGCCAACCAATCCACAGCCACATCGGAGACGAAATTGCCGGAAGGGCCACAATCGCCATGAGTCGCTCCGGCCACTGCATCCTTGTTTCCACAACTGACGGTTGGCATCTGGTTCGCCCGCATGCCACGGCGAGTCTGGTGGCTCCACGCGATGCAGCGCCAACTGAGATTGCCAGGCTTTGCCTGGATGCTGTCGCAAGTCCACGCAAGACCGAGATACTTTTGTTACTCGACTCGGAAGAGTTTCTCTTTCATTGCTTCGACCTGGCAGATGTGGCGGGGTCCAGGAAGAGACGCCCCTTGGTCTATCGATTGGAGGCCGATCTACCTCTCAACGCGGAAGATATCATCGCCGACTTTCAATTTGAGTCGACCAAGGTGTCGCCAAGAGTCTCAGCGGTAGCCGCCGATGTGCGGCGTATCCGACCGCTGATCGAGGAATTGAACGAGCTGGGATTCAAGGTTAAATCGGTCACCCCGCGATCCTTGGTGCTGACGCAGTGGCTTGCGACAAGCAGCAAGTTAGCAGAGCCTTACCTGCTCCTGCTGAACAGGCCGACCGACGATGCTCAAGCTGAAGTCTTTGTCGTGGAGAATGGACTGCTCGTCGGCTGGAGGCTGCTCAGGGATCAGCGGTCAGTGCCTGGCGAACTCAAGATGCTACTGCTGGGCAACGAGTCATCCAATCTGTATGTCGCTGGCGACGTCCCGGAGGAAGACGATTTTTCTTCCATCACTGCCATGAGCACGGACACTTCTGATCGTTCAGCGAATTTGTTTGCCGGACATGCCTACACACTTTTGCCGGTCGATCTAGATCGGGCTCAACGCGAAGCCGAGCAGCGCCTGCTAGCTGGCCGAATTCGACCAAGTTTCGATCTGGCCGATGACCCGGGTTTGAATAAGCTCACGTCCCAAGACGATTCGTGGCGCAAACAACTTGTAACCACCGTCGCTCTATGTGCCTTGATGATGACGATAGCTTGTCTTTGGAGATCTGAGCGGCTGGCAACGGCGGTCGACGATCTCCGGCAAAGGCAGGCTTCTATCTTCCGTGAGACTTTCCCAGGCCAGAAGATCCCGGCTGCCGTCCAGAGTAGACTGCAGAGTGAGTACACCAAGCTCGTCAACTCGAAGACCTTGGAAGACGGAGCTGTTGCCATGCCTCAGGCGGCCATCCCGGTGGTGCGTCGACTGCTGGAGAGTCTACCGAATGCCCCGCCGATCGGCATTGAAGAACTCCGCGTCAACGATGGTGAAGTCTATCTGGACCTGATCGTGCAGGAACATGCGCAAGCCGCTGACCTGGCCGAGCAACTTCGCAAATCCGGCTTTGCCATTGCTCCACCAACGACGGAAGCGACAAGCGACAGTGTCCGGGCCATCTTACGCGGCGATCTGCGAGGAGACCTACCGTGAAAGGCAGTTCCGACGCGCCCGCGCGATCTCTCACGTCGACCATCACGGGCTCAGGCTGGATGCGTTGGCTGCTACTGGCATGCTCTCTGATGATCATGACCTGGTCATTCTTGCAAATGTTTTCCGCCCAAAGACATTTAAGACAAACGCAACAGGCTACCGAGCAATGCCAGCAAACGGGCGAGCAGATTCGGCGGCTTGCCTCGAAGCCCACCATAGCCGCCACCGCGTTGGAATCCTCACAGGAACTCCTGCTGAGTATTACGGCCGCCATTACGAGTGTTGACATTCAAGCAGACAAACTCGTCTCAGTCTCACCGGGTGAGATCCTGCGTCTGGGCAACTCAAACTTTCAACAAAGAGCAACGCAGTTGCTGCTTCGCGACATCGAATTGTCCAAACTAGCGGCATTCTACAACGCGCTCACGGACCGGAACGGATTGTGTTTGAGTGGCGTCACGCTGACACCAGCTGCCGATTCGCCCAATGCTAGCAACACCGGCGAAAGCTGGAATGCGAGGTTGACCTTGACGGAAATAATCTATTCACCGACAAGCCCATGAGGGAGCGTTGCGCGCATTGCGAACGCCAAAATCCTTACTCTCTGCGCATTTGAACGACCTTGCGATTCGGGCAGCATACTGTCGATCCAACGAATGATGAGTTCGGCCCACCGTGGAAACTCCGCGTCGGGGCGTCCACGCACGCGCATCGGCACCGACTACTTGCCTTCATCGCGATCCTAGGCTTGGCATTCAACCTGACTGGCTGTTTGCGATTGGCTCCCAAGAGCGACATCATCCGGATCAGTGAACCCGATTCATCCGCAGCTGGACAAGCCGCTTTTCGCTTGGGAATGCACGCTTACCGCAAGGGGCATATAGAACACGCCATTACCGAGTTGGACAAGGCGATCCGCGTCAATCCGCGTCATGGCGCCGCTCACAACAATCTCGGCTTGATCTAT
>JANSWS010000749.1 GCA_024743355.1 bacterium | reverse complement strand
TGTAAAGGTTGAGGGTACGAAACTCAAGTTCCAGGGAGCTATTTCCGAAGCCTCGTTGGATGGCTTGATCAGTATCCTGAGTGTTCAGGGGCATGCCGAAGATGCGGCAGCGGCAGCCAGTCAACGCGCGACCGCGGACCCCTCGCAACCAGCTGGGCCGACCGCTTATGACACCAAGAAGTATTTCGATCGCATGCAGGGTCTGATCGAACGAACGGAGAAGTACAACGCGCAGTCGACCGGTTATCGAGCCAAATGGAATGATCTCAACGCCCGCCGTATGGACGAACTGCCAACGCTGGGTGTAGACCCGGAAATGGTGGGATATGGCGCGAACGTCTCCAGCCTGCTTCGAAATAATGCCGCCGCCATCCGCGGTGTGAATGTGTCCACCGGACAAACCCAGGCGGCGCAAGGTTTGTCACGCGGGGCTTACGTCGACGTCGGTGGGAGCTATGGCGGGTTCTATGGCGGGGGATACTACGGCCGCGGCTACGGCTACGTCGACATGAATTCCACTGTGGATTATCAACGTGTCGCCGGCGCCCAAGCCAGAATGGCCGGTTACGGTTCGTTCAAGAACGTCATGACTGAAATAGACCAAATGACAGGCGACATTCGTCGCAAGATGACGGAAAAATATCAGACTCAGTTCTAATTTTGGGTGAGCGTTACCAGACTTCGCTGTTCCATTCTTTGATGAGATGAATTCCCATGGCGTCTGCATTCTCGCGTTCTTGCGCTTTCGTTCTGATTACAGCCTGTGTCATCGTGACGCCGGTCCTGGCCCAAGCGAAAGTTCGAAAATGGACCAGCAAAGACGGCAATTACACGATCGAGGCAGAGTTGGTTTCGTTCAACAAGGATCTAATCGTTCTCAAGAAGCCCGACGGTGATTTGATCGCCGTCGAGCTGAAAGAATTGTCCGAGGAGGATCGGGAGTTCGTGCAGTTGGAGGAGACTGATACGGAACACCAAAAGTCGTTATCCGAGATGCAGACTTGGACTAGCCGTGACGGCATGAAAGTGCGCGGTCGTATTCTGGCCTTTGGTCGCAAGGATCTGGTCGTACAGCGTCGACTGTCACGGGTGTATATCGGTGACAAGATGTTTGCCAATATCGATCCGTTGCATCAGAAGCTGATTCTCAAGGTTATCTCCCACTTGGAGAACACCGACTTGCAGGACGCCAGGCAGCTGCAGGAATGGGCCAAGAGCCTGGGCGGCAGTCCCAAGTCCTATACCCTGGAAGGTGTGCTAATGGAACTGGAGAGCGGCGACGAGATTGCCGTACCATTCTTTCTGTTCGATCCCAAGGAACTGGAAGTGCTGGAACCCGGTTGGGAGCTCTGGCTCGAACGCAACGAGAGCCAGCAATCCCGCGAGCAGGAAGACTTCTTGATGCGGGCGCAGGCTATGGCCTATCAGCGCGATCGACAAGTCGATCGTCAAATCGAAATGGTAAAGCTGGGCTTGTTGGGCGCTGCTGCTGGCGTGGTAGACATTTGGGAAGTGGGTTTGACGCCAGGACCAAGCACTCAAGGT
>JANSWS010000433.1 GCA_024743355.1 bacterium | reverse complement strand
TGCTGTTCAGTCCGAAACCATCAGTTATCCCGTAGCAATACTGATCTTGCTCGTTTACCCCCCTTAAAGAGCGTTAGGCAGCATGGCTTCCGACCTTCTGCACATTAAGGACAGCTACTACTTCGATGTCCCCAAGATGTTTTGGGCGTCTCGTTACGATTCGGCTGAGGCCATCGCCGATGGCGTAGGGCCCTGGGCTGTTCGCAACGACTCCGATTATCAGGACTGGGAGGCCGACAAGGCGATTCAGGCATTGCGGGACATCGTTCCCAACTCGCAGGCACTGGACGGAGCCAAGGAAGCTTGGAAGGCCTGGCAGCATGCGGACGAATTGCATCACAACCGCCCCTTCGATCAATATGTGATCGACGCGCTAGCCGAGTTTCGCAAGGAAGCAGACCAGTGGGCCAAGACGCAATCCCCCAAGCCAGGCGACGCTGCCGTGGCATATGTGGCGGAAAAGCAGAATCCACAGCTCGAGTGGATGGTGCAACTGCAAAACGACGAAACACAATGGCGTCAGTTCACCCGCTTGCGGAGCGACCTGGACGAGCGTGAGGTGCTGAACGAGTACTTGGCCTCACCACGGGCCGACTGGTCGGAAAGCAAGTTACGAGACTTCAACTATCATCTCTCGGGCAAGGTGTTTATACCTCAGCCTTTCGCCACCTTGCGAAACGCCTATGAGACCGAGACGGGATTTGGCATTAGTCGCTACATGATCATCGAGGTCGTGGTAGCCATTATCATGCTGTTTCTCTTCCGTTGGCTGGCGGGTAAGGTGCAGACTGGACAGGCACCCCGCGGCAAGTTTTGGAATTTGCTGGAGAGCATGGTTCAATTCGTGAAAACGGATGTGGTGGAGAAGGGGATTGAGCCCCATGATTCGCCCCGGTTCATGCCATTATTCTGGACCCTGTTTTTCTTTATCCTCGGCTGCAACCTGATGGGCATGTTGCCTTGGGTCGGCTCTCCCACGGCAGCTCTCTACGTGACCGCCGTACTGGCGTTCGTAGTGTTCTTGGTGGGCACCTTCCTCGGGGTTCGCAAGTTCGGAGTGGTCGGATATTTGAAGAATCTTTGTCCGGACTTGGGACTACCGATTTACTTGGCAATCTTTATCGTGCCTATGGTGTGGATCATCGAGTTTGCGTCCTTGTTCATCAAGCACGTCATTCTGGCCATTCGACTCCTGCTGAACATGGCGGCGGGTCACCTGGTACTGCTGGGAATTATGGGATTAGCGTTTAGCGCTCAGGCGGCCACGATGCAGTTCGGCTCATGGTCGGCGATTTCCGTGATAGCTTTGTTGGGAACTACGATACTGAGCTTCCTGGAGCTGTTTGTCGCGTTTCTGCAGGCATATGTTTTTACCTTGCTGGCCTCCTTGTTCGTAGGAAGTGCCACACATCACCACTAATGGCTGCAGTTTGTCTGCAAGCAATATTGAGAATTCACTTTCCATTTGATTCTTTGAGGAGAGCTTTCAGTGATTAAAGCGGTACGTACAGCTTTTTGGGTGTTGGGTCTGTTCCTGGTCATGACTTCACCCGCTGCGGCACAAGCCGGTGGCGGTGGTGTAGCGCCTGAGGTGGGTGCTGGTTTGGCGGTGATCGGTGCCGGTATCGGTATCGGTTTGCTGGCCAAGGGAGCTGTTGAGTCAGTTGCTCGCCAGCCTGAATCCTCCGGTACGATCCAAACTTTGATGATTATTGCCGCGGCTCTGATCGAAGGTTTGGCGTTCTACGCAGTATTCGTGTGCAGTTAATCGCTGGGCGAGCGGTCGTGTGTTTCGAGGCCCCGCAGTCTCGATTCCGTCTTGGCTCCTCAGGTGTTTGGAGATTCGTTATATGAAGTCGCTCGCATGTAGTTGGATGGCGATTGCTTTATGCTGCTTCGCATTCAACCTGTGTTTAGCTCAACAATCAGAAAGTGGCTCCGGGGCGGTGGATGCTGAGATTTCAGAATCAACCGACGCCGCCGAGGAATCGCACGCGTCGGAGGATCACGCCGACGAGCACGGTGCGGCTCACGGCGGTGAACACGACTTGGAGCATCAACTGCATCAGAGTGATCCCACGCACGGCAATATCTCCGATGCCACGATGGAATTGGTGAGCTTTCGTTCGGACAAGGCACTCTTCAGTGCGATTGTCTTTCTATTGTTGCTGGCCGGTCTGTACTTCACGGCTTGGAAGCCGATTCTGGAAGGTCTCGAAAAACGGGAGCGGCACATTGCGGACAACATTCTGCATGCCGAACAGGCTTCGCAAAGCGCAGACGCGAAGCTCGCCGAGTACGAAGCCAAATTGGCTTCTGCCAGCGAGGAAGCACAGTTGATCGTAGCCGAGGCTCGCAAAGACGCCGAAGCAACCGGTCAGAAGCTGATTGCCTCCGCCCAAGAGGAATCTGCCAGGATTCGTGAGCGTGCCACAGCTGACATTGAGTCAGCCAAGCGTGTCGCGTTAGGCGAACTAGCGGACGAATCGGCCGAAGTCGCCATGGCCTTGGCCAAGCGAATCGTGGGGCGTGAAGTCAAGGCAGAGGATCACCAGGGTTTGATCCAAGAGATGCTCGCCAAGCTTCCAAGCAATAATTAGGTCCGAGGTTCAGCATGTCCGAACACGCAACAGTCCTGGATAGTGACGAACAGCAGGTGGGCACCTTGTATGCCAAGGCACTGCTGGGATCGGCCGGTGATGCGGTCGATGAAATCCTGTCCGACTTTGAGGCTTTGGTCGTCGAATGCCTGGACCAACATCCTGGATTGGAGACTGCCTTAGCCTCCCCAAGAATCGGCCAAGAGGAGAAGGAAGGGATTCTCGATCGGATTTTTCGGAATCGCGTTCATCCCTTACTCCTCAACTTTCTCAAGGTCCTGTGCCGGCGAGATCGAATCGCCTCGTTGCGAACCATCCAGACCACTGCCGTGCAAATGCGGGAAGAGGCTCTGGGCAAGCAGCGTGTTATTGTTCAAACCGCCCAGGCTCTGAGCGATGAACAAAAGGCTACCATCGCCGAAGCCTTGAAGAATAAGCTGGGTAAGGATGCCGTACTGATCGAACAAGTCGACGAATCGTTACTGGGTGGCATTGTCCTAAGAATTGGCGACAAAGTACTCGACGGAAGCATTCTCGGCCGCATGAATTCCATTCGTTCAGTGGTCGCCGAAGGCGTACAGCGGGCTATCCGTAATCAATACGATTCATTGATGTCCAGCTGACCGACGAAGCTGGTTCCATACATTCCAAGCCATTAAAGAAAGATATTTCGAGGTAGGCCATGAAGTTCAACTCGGACGAAATCGCCTCGGTGATTCAAAAAGAAATCGAGACGTTCGAGAGTCAGATGGACGTTCGCGAGGTGGGTACTGTGCTGGAGGTCAGCGACGGTATCGCCCGCGTCTACGGTTTGTCCGGAGTCATGTCCGGTGAAATGGTCCAGTTCCCGAGCGGTGTCATCGGGCTGGCATTTAACCTGGAAGAGAACTCGGTCGGTATCATCATCTTGGGTGATTACCTGACGATCAACGAGGGCGATGAAGTCAAGGCTCTCGGCAAGCTGCTCAGCGTTCCCGTGGGCGACGGCGTAATCGGCCGGGTCTTGGACCCGCTGGGCAACCCGCTGGATGGCAAGGGTCCGGTCGAGTCTTCCGAACAACGTCCCGTCGAAGTGATCGCTACTGGCGTTGCCGAACGCCAACCTGTTCACGAACCGCTGCAAACAGGTATCAAGGCCATCGACGCCATGACTCCTATCGGTCGCGGCCAGCGCGAGCTGATCATCGGAGACCGCAAAACAGGCAAGACCGCAGTTGCCATTGACGCCATCCTGAACCAGAAGGATACCGGTGTTAAGTGCTTCTACGTGGCCATTGGACAAAAGGACTCGTCGGTCGCGCTGGTCGTCGAAGCCTTGAGAAAATATGGTGCCATGGATTACACCACCGTGATCGTGTCCGGAGCAAGTACGCCCGCACCATTGCAGTACATCGCTCCTTACTCCGGGACGGCCATGGCTGAACACTTTATGTTCAACGGCCAGCATGCTTTGATCGTCTATGACGATTTGAGCAAGCAAGCCGTGGCTTACCGTCAACTATCGCTGCTCATGCGACGTCCGCCGGGACGCGAAGCTTTCCCGGGTGACGTTTTCTATTGCCACAGCCGGTTGCTGGAACGATCCGCCAAGCTCTCGGACGACCTGGGCGGAGGCTCGCTAACGAGCCTGCCAATCATCGAGACGCAGGAAGGCGAAGTTTCCGCCTACATCCCAACCAACGTGATCTCCATCACCGACGGTCAGATTTACCTGCAGCCGGACCTGTTCTTCAAAGGTGTCCGCCCCGCCATGAATGCCGGTATTTCGGTTTCGCGGGTCGGTGGTGCGGCACAGATCAAGGCAATGAAGAAGGTTGCCGGCGGTCTGCGACTCGATTTGGCTTCGTTCCGTGAGCTGGAAGCATTTGCACAGCTGGGAACCGAGCTCGATCCGGCCACGCAGGCTCAATTGGATCGCGGTTACCGGATGGTCGAGCTGCTGAAGCAGCCGCAATACCAACCGCTGTCAGTGACCGAACAGGTAATCAGTATCTTCGCCGCCACGCGTGGCTACATGGATGACGTCGATGTTGGAAATGTTTCCGACTTTGAGACGAAATTGCTCGAGTTCATGCGTGATCGCAAATCGGATGTGATCAACCAGCTCGCGGAAGCCGGCGATTTGTCTGAAGCGGTGGAATCTGCGATTCGTTCGGCAATCGAAGAGTTTAAGAAGGGCTACCGCCCCGGCTAATCGCGGCGGGGCTTGTCCAGCGTCAGTGACAAACACACCAACCAATCCTGTGTGACTAGCACATTCAGTTAGCGGAATCTGCGGACCTCGGTACTCATGGCAAACATTCGGGAACTCGACAAGCGGCGCAAGTCCGTCCGAAATATTCGCAAGATCACCCGCACGATGGAGTTGATCGCCACGGCTCGTTTTAAGAAAGCCATGGATCGGGCAGCCGCAGCCAACGACTACACCGAACGGATCACGGCTATCGTTCGCGATTTAGCTAGCGCTGGCCTGGAAGTCTCGCATCCGCTTTTGGCGGAGCGTCCCTCGGTCCGTTCGGCCACCGTACTCATGCTGACCAGCAATCGTGGTCTATGCGGAGGCTACAACGGTTCGGTCATTCGCAGTGCCCTAGGTCGCCGCAAGGAGCTGAAGGAACTGAGTGGCGATTTCAATTTTGAGATCAGCGGAAAACGCGGCATCTCCGCGATGAAATTTCGCGATGTCAAAATCGACGAAACCTACACCCATTTTGAAGACCAACCGGCCTTTGAAGAGGTGGCGAAAATTGCAGACCGACTGATGGATGACTTTATCAGCGGACGCCTCGATCGCCTCGATGTCGCTTATACCAAATTCATCAGCAGCTCCAAACAGGAAGCCGTGGTGGAAACTCTACTGCCGTTTTCGCAGCCGGAAGTGGAGACCGATGCGGCTACGGGCGACGGTGGTTCCACCAGCCGCCAGAATTACGAATTTCTTCCGTCCGCGGCTTCCATCCTGGAAGAGGTGGTACCAGCCAGTTTCCGCGTCAAACTCTTCAAGTGTTTCCTGGATGCCGCTGTCAGCGAACAGATCGCGCGTATGGTGGCCATGAAGAGCGCTACCGAGAATGCTGGCGAGATTATTAAGCAACTCTCCATGACATTTAATCGTGCTCGGCAAGCCAAGATTACCGGCGAGATCATGGAAATCATCGGCGGTGTCGAAGCATTGGAAAAGTAAGCCAAAGCTCGGATGCTTCCGAACATTTTCAAACCATAACGAATACAACCAAACTTTTGATCGATTCGAGGATAAAGCATGTCGACCGCGACTGACCAGAACGTTGGCAGAATCACTCAAGTGATTGGCTCAACCTTTGACGCAGAGTTTGCAGACCACCAACTTCCGCCGATCTACAATGCGGTCAGAATCCAGTCCAGCGAAAAGGGTGTGGAGATTGATCTCACGGGAGAGATTCAACAGCACCTGGGCGGAGGACGCGTACGTTGTGTCGCCCTGGGAAGCACCGAAGGTCTGCGTCGAGGCATGGATTGCGTGGACACCGGCAAGCCCATTTCGGTGCCTGTCGGAAAGGCAACCCTGGGCCGTGTCTTCAATGTTCTAGGACAGCCTGTCGACAAGCGCGGTCCCGTGGAAGCGGACGAGTACTGGCCAATTCACCGGGCGGCTCCTTCAGTAGACCAACTATCGACCAACACCGAGCTGTTTGAAACCGGTATCAAGGTGGTGGACCTGCTGACGCCCTTTGTTCGCGGTGGTAAGGCCGGACTATTCGGTGGTGCGGGATTGGGCAAGACGGTAATTCTGACCGAGTTGATCGCTCGTATCGCCAGTTCGCACGGCGGTTACTCCGTGTTCGCTGGGGTAGGGGAGAGAACCCGCGAAGGAACCGACCTGTGGTTGGAAATGCAGGAAACCGAAATCGGCACCACCGGCAGAAAC
>JANSWS010000612.1 GCA_024743355.1 bacterium | reverse complement strand
TGGTCGCTGCCTTGTGCGGCACGGCGGGAATTGTTTTTGGCTTTGCATTCCTGCGTCCCCTGTGGCATCCGCTGCAGCTCGCAGAAAGCAGTCTGTGGCGAGATGGAGTCTGCCTGCAATCACACGAATCGACCTGCGCTCCCGCGGCTGCCGCCACACTGCTCCGCTTGCATGGCATCCAGGCTGACGAACAGACGATGACCCGATCCTGTTTGACCAGTTGTCAGGGGACGCTTTCCCTCGCGGTCTTTCGAGGGATCAGTCTACATGCGCATAATGCTCGCTATCGTCCGCAGACCATGACCTGCGAGCCTCGGCAATCCATTGCAAGGCAGTTGGACCACAAGCTGCCGATGCTGGCACTGGTGGACTTCAGCGAGCAGCTACTTGCCAGTGAGGTTGCAGCGCCCGAGACCAAGCCTTGGCCCGCGATATTGCGGCAGTTGTCGGCGGTACGCAGTCTGCGAGGCATTCAATCAGGCGGCGACGGGCAGCATGCGGTCGTACTCCTGGAACGCCTCGAAAATGGCGACTTCTTGGTGGCGGATCCCGCAGTTGGAAAAATCCGCTGGAGTGAAGACTATTTTCGGAACATCTGGATTGGTGAAGGCATCTACCTCGCCTCGCGTTAGCCATCTGGTATCTTCACGAGCAAGATGTGGCCCGCTGACAAAGTGTCCAGTGAATTCTCATACCCTGTATACACGAGGTGCTTTGCCTGCGAGTGGAACTCGAGATATCACTCTTCTGCCTGGGTTTCTTGCGGAATTTGGGGACCGTTGACCACGCCATGCTTGCGAGACGATTCCCATCACGTGCCTGCCGGATATAGTGAGAATGTACTCAGCCAGCTATCCGTGGGAAATTCATGTCGAACGTCAGCAGCCGAAGCCAGTTTCAAAATTATCTCGAAGAACTCGCGGAGCGACGCAGCAAATCCAGGCACGATTCCAACGGCGCGGATCCACATCACGATCGTGAGACGAGTGGATCGAGTCATGCAGCCGGGGAGCACGTGGCCGGCGGTCGCGTTTCGGAGCGGCATCGGACCTTTTGGCAACTGCTGGCCGAATTCTGGCGGCAGCTGGAGGGTCATCATGGCAAAGTCATCTTCTCGCTGGCCACGTTGACGGTTTCGACTCTGCTTGCCCTGCTGCCCCCTGCCGGGACGAAGCTAGCCATTGACTATGTGCTGACCACACCACCCCAGCCGATGCCCGAGTGGCTGCGGCAATGGGTCCCAGACGTCTCCAGGATGGGACTGCTATGGTTGATCGCCGGTGCGGTCACCACCATTACTCTGTTGCGGACGGCGATCCACTTGTGGGGCCGCTGGTACGCCACCAAGGCCGTGAACCTGGTCCAGGCGGATATTCGTCGTCGGGTCTTTGACCACTCGCTACGGTTGCCTCTACACCGCATCCAGGACTTGAAAAGTGGTGGTGCGACGAGCCTCATTCGCGAGGACGCTGGGGGCACCGCCGACTTGATTTTCAACATGCTCTACAATCCTTGGCAAGCCATCATTCAGTTGCTGGGCAGTCTGTTTGTGCTGGTGCTGGTCGACTGGCGTTTGATGCTAGGAGGCTTGTGTTTACTTCCGGCTGTTTGGATCACCCATCGCACATGGATTCATCGGGTGCGTCCGCTGTACAAGGACATTCGCAAGCGCCGACAATCCATCGATGCCAGCACCACGGAGACTTTTGGTGGGATTCGCGTGGTACGTACTTTCGCGCGGAACAAAACCGAAACCAGCCGATTCGCCCGAGCCACGCACTTGCTGGCCCGTCAACAGTTGATGGTCTGGTGGGCCACCCGAGTTATCGAGATCGTCTGGGAAGTCCTGATTCCCCTGGCGTCCACGGGACTGCTGCTGTACGGCGGCTGGCAGATTCTGCAGGCCCAGCTGACTTTGGGGGACTTGATGATGTTCCTGGTGTACTTGACCATGCTCCTGGGACCCATTGCTTCCATCGCGTCCAGCGCCATGTCCTTCCAAAACAACTTGGCCGGATTGGACCGCGTTCTGGATCTGCTGGCGGAAAACACGGAAAAGGGCGGCGATCCCGGAGCGGTTGCCATCACCCGCGCGGAAGTCGACGGCAACATCCGCTTCGATCAGGTTTCTTTTCAGTATCCAGGGTCGGATCGGCAGGTGCTGCAGGACATTTCGTTTTACGCGCCCGCAGGCTCCACGGTGGCACTAGTGGGGAGAAGCGGCGCTGGCAAGACGACGCTGTGCAATTTGGTCGCACGCTTCTACGATCCCAGCAGCGGTCACATTGAACTGGATGACCGGCCCTTGAATGGCATTCAGCTGGACTCCTACCGCCGCCTGCTGGGCGTGGTGGAACAAGACGTTTTTCTCTTCGATGGCAGCGTTCGAGAAAACATCGCCTACGGTCGGCGTGGAGCCTCCGATGCGGAAGTCTTCGCCGCGGCTGAAGCGGCCGCCGCTCGGCAATTCATTGAAGAGCTGCCCCAAGGCTTTGATACCTTGATCGGCGAACGGGGCGTCAAGCTGAGCGGCGGACAACGGCAGCGGCTGGCCATCGCGAGAGCACTGCTGGCAGACCCGCAAATCCTGATCCTGGATGAAGCCACCAGCAACCTCGATAGCGAGAGCGAGCGTCTGATCCAAGCCAGCCTCACGCGGTTATTGCAGGGACGTACAGCCTTTGTGATCGCTCACCGGCTGAGCACCATCACGCACGCGGACCTGATTCTGGTACTCGATCAGGGACGCATCGCAGAGATGGGAACGCACCAGGAATTGCTGGAGCGTGGTGGACTCTATCAGCGAATGGTCCTGCTACAGACGGAAGACGTCTCCGCTCGACCGGCCCTCAGCGACTCCGCGTATAGCGGCTGATATCTTCTTGAGCCACGCGACAAATAGCAGACACCTTCTCGCTACCAGGGTCCTCCCTGGTAACGCCCAGTCAGGAAGAACCTTATCCGGCCATCTTTTCTCGTTTTTCTCGTTACCAGGGTCCCCCCTGGTAACGTCCAGTAGCGTCCAGTCAGCTCTCGTTTCTCGTTACCAGGGTCCTCCCTGGTAACGCCCAGTATCAGGAAGAACCTTATCCGGCCATCTGGATATCTGGCGGCATCGGAGCGTTCGGGCGACTTCTAT
>JANSWS010000759.1 GCA_024743355.1 bacterium | reverse complement strand
TGGAAGAGTCGGAAGCGGCGGCTTCCTGTTACGATCGGGTGTATCAATCGCCGCGCCCGGAGCTATTCTTCAAAGCCACCCCGCACCGAGTGCGGGGACATGGTGAGGCACTCAGGATACGTGCGGACGCCAAGTGGAACGTTCCGGAACCCGAATTGGCTCTGGTTCTGACCCCAAATTGCGAGATTGTGGGCTTCACGGTCGGGAACGACATGAGTTCACGCGACATTGAAGGGGACAACCCTCTCTATCTTCCGCAAGCAAAGATGTATGATGAATGCTGCGGATTGGGGCCTTGGATCACCTTGGTCTCCGCCATGCCCGATCGCAAAGAGATCAAGATTGAACTCAAGATCTCTCGTGACGGTCAGGTGGTATTCGATCAAGGCACAAGTGTCGCGGAGATGGCGAGATCATTTGAAGAGCTCGTACAATGGCTTCGAAGAGATAACTCCTTTCCCGATGGAGCGTTTCTGCTGACAGGAACGGGCATCGTGCCCGACAGCGATTTTACGCTGTCAGTGAATGACCAAGTCGACATTGCGATTGATGGCATCGGAACTCTGAGCAATTGGATCGTGCAAGCTTAGGGTATTTGTCGGGACGAAAAACCGGGATGCGACGTGCGTCGAACACCTTTTTCCCCTGCCCCTGACGCTTTTTTCCGGGCTCACCATTAAGGTGCTGAGCCGGTCATTTGATGGTTGTGGCCATTGGTCGGTTTGCCCAGGCTGAGCGAGTTGGTTTGCTGCTTTTACATGTTTTAGGGCTCTCCCAGCCGAGGCGCTGATAGGATGGCTCTCCCACCCAATTAATCCAAAGGAAATGAAATGCGCAAGTTTCTTGTTATGTTGGTCGCGATCGCTACTGCTTGGCCAGCGGCCACCCATACTGTTTGCGCGCAAGCCACTCAGGTTCTGACGCCGCCAGGTACACCCGCTGCAAATCCGGCTGATGTCAGTAAAAACGCCAGTTATGGCATTGGCTACGACATTGGGATGAATTTCGCCGCTGGCGGATTCACTTCTTCCGACATTCAGCAGGCGGAACTTCTGCAGGGTCTGATGGATGCGCTGGCTGGCAAGGAGCCAGCCGTCAAGGCAGAAGCCGTGAGGGCTGCGATGGAAGCTCTGGGCAGGCAGATTATGGGTCGTAAGTTGGATGCCAACAAAGCCTTCCTGGCGGAGAACGCCAAGAAGGAAGGTGTGGTCGTGACCGATACGGGCCTGCAATATCGGGTCATCAAGTCCGGCAGTGGAGCAAGTCCGCAAGCCAACAGTCAGGTTACGGTGCACTACGAAGGCAAGCTGCTGAACGGTCAAGTTTTCGACAGTTCTCTGCAGCGCGGTCAGCCGGCTACCTTTGGGGTCAGCCAGGTTATCCCCGGTTGGACTCAGGCTCTGCTGCGGATGAAGGTTGGTGACAAATGGGAGCTCGTAATTCCTTCGGAGCTGGCTTACGGT
>JANSWS010000049.1 GCA_024743355.1 bacterium | reverse complement strand
GCACTCTCTCACGCTCACTCACACACTCCCCCACACCCCCACGCGCACGCTCCCTCACCCACACACACTCACACACACACTCGTGCCACACACGAAATTGCAAGCGCCAAGGCGGCACTCGAGAAAGCGGAAGAGTTGCGGAAGCAGTTCTGCCGTTTGGAGGATTTGCGTAACGAGATCAACCCTATCCGCGTCTTGCATCGCGCCGTTGATCTGGCCGGCATTGCCGAGACAGGTCCGATGTATCCCATGTTGGGCGAGTTGAGCGAGCAGCAGGCGGGGGTGGTTGGTCAGGCTGCGCAGGAGTTGAAAGCATTGGATTGCGGTGTCTAAACCAGCCCGCTCATGCTGCGATTGTTCATGCTCTTTCAATTCGAGCGAAGTCTTTAGCGCTTTCCGGCTAGGATAGATGTTGATGGTGTCGTGACCAAGAACCTATCCGAGTGCCGCTAGTAGGTCGGCGTTTAGTCGCGGTTCTCTCCGGTTTCCGCATAGGGGCTAAACGTCCGCAATTCCGCTCAGCAAGTAGCCACACAGATAGGCTAGCCCAGCTGCTACCGAGCCTACGAGCAAGGTTTCCGTGGCGGACCACAGCCAGTGCTGCTCAACGAACTTCGATTTCACCGCGCCCACGCCGAAAAAGGCTGCTGCGGTCAATAGACTACTGAGCACGAAGGGGCTTCCGCCCACTCCAAACAGCCACTCGCCGACGAAGGGAAATAGCGGCAAGAAGCCGATGACACAGAAACTGAGGAAGGTGACGACTGCCGCGGGAAAGGCCGCGGTCTTGCTGCCCGCGACTCCGTATTCGTGTTGCATCATCAAATTCACCCAGCGTTCTTCATCGGCCGTGATATGATCCACGGTGGCGTCCAACAATTTGCCCTGGTATCCCTGGCGGAGCAAGATCTGCCGAATCTCTTCTCTTTCACCTTCGGGGCAGACTTGAATGTGCTTTTGCTCGACCGATCGAAGACGATCGGCCTCTTGATTCTCGGCCCGTGCACCCAGGAAGTTACCGGCAGCCATGCTGAAGCCATCTCCCACCAAGTTGGCTAGCCCCAAAATAATCACGATTTTGGGTGAGAGCCCGGCACCGGAGACTCCCGAAACGACGGCAAAGGTGGTGACCGCTCCGTCAATGGCTCCGAAGATGGCATCGCGCAAATAGCTCTTCTGCATCGGTCGCGATAGGCGGCGGTCAATGTCCTCGCGCCGATGTGAATGTTCTAACTCGGGCGTCTCAACTCGCTCCACTTCAGCCTTGGCCATCGTTTCCTCTCTCGTTCATGAAGCACGGACAGCAGCTACCTGAGAGCAAGAGGATGCAAGAATGGAGCCGAAGGTGGATGAGTTTGGGGTAAATACTGTTTATTCGCCTGTCTCAACATCCCGACGTGCCCGACGTGTGCAACCTCTGGCCAGGCGCGTCAAAAGGTAACTCTCTGAGATCCATGCTCGTGCTAATCCGCGCGCTTGTTGGGGCAATGGGCCGGCCTGTACTTTGACTGCGGGAGCGAGCCGAATGGAACGTGCTTTGCCGTGCTGATGGTTTGACTTGACTACCTGAAGATGCGGTCCCGCAAAACGCCAACCCTGACGATCCGATGGTTGGGACCCCAGTAGATAGATGAGGTTGGTTCTTCCTTGAAGGATGCAATGGCATGGCTAGCTTGGCAACGGTGGATGGAAATGAGGCTGCGGGACGCATTGCGTATGCGGCCAGTGAAGTGATTGCGATTTACCCGATAACCCCCGCTTCCCCGATGGGCGAGTTGTCGGATACCTGGGCTTGTGCGGGCCGCGAGAACGCCTTCGGGCTCGTTCCCGAGGTGATTGAAATGCAGAGCGAAGGCGGGGCGGCAGGTGCTCTGCATGGCGCTCTGCAAGGTGGGGCTTTGGCGACAACCTTTACGGCCTCCCAGGGTTTGCTGCTCATGCTTCCGAACATGTTCAAGATCGCCGGTGAGCTGACGCCAGCCGTGATCCATGTGGCGGCTCGCAGTATCGCAACCCACGCCTTGTCGATTTTCGGCGATCATAGCGATGTGATGGCCGCACGCGCGACGGGTTTCGCGATGTTGGCTTCTGCTTGTCCGCAGGAGTGCCAGGACCTTGCGCTGGTCAGTCACGCAGCCACGCTGCGCAGTCGGGTACCGTTCATGCACTTCTTTGACGGATTCAGGACCTCGCATGAAATCAATAAAATTGAGCTGGTGGATAACGAGATCATTCGCCAGATGCTCAATCAGCAGGCAATCATAGATCATCGCCGTCGCAGTCTGGATCCTGATCACCCGGTATTAAGAGGGACGGCTCAGAATCCAGATGTCTTTTTTCAGGCTCGAGAAGCGATCAATCCGTTCTACCAGGCGGTGCCGCAAATCGTTCAGGAAGAAATGGATCGATTGGCCCAAATTACTGGTCGGCAATACCGGCTGGTTGAGTACAGCGGACATCCGCGAGCACGACGCGTGGTCGTTGTGATGGGAAGTGCTTGTGGTGCTGTCCAAGAAGTCGTGGAAAAGCTGCTCGAGGAGGGCGAAGAGGTTGGTTGCCTGCAGATCAGGCTTTTCCGTCCGTTTGCCGTGGAGCAGTTTGTAAATGCCTTGCCCGAAAGCGTGGAAAGCATCGCCGTTCTCGATCGCACCAAGGAACCCGGTGCGGTGGGCGAGCCGCTTTACCAAGACGTGGTCGCGGCGATTCATGAGGGCTGGTCTCAGGCGAGGCCAGCTCCGCGAATTATCGGCGGACGCTACGGATTGTCCAGCAAGGAATTCACTCCGGCAATGGTCAAGTCGATCTTTCGTCATCTCCAACAGACCGAACAGAAACGCCATTTCACCATAGGAATCTACGACGACGTTAGTTCCACCAGTTTGCCGTGGGATGAGGACGATTGGAGGGAGCCTGAGCACGTCAAGAGTGCTGTGTTTTATGGTTTGGGCAGCGATGGTACTGTCGGTGCGAACAAGAACTCAGTGAAGATCGTGGGAGAAGAGACGGATCTGCATGCCCAAGGCTACTTTGTTTACGATTCCAAGAAGGCGGGCGCGGTAACCGTTTCCCACCTGCGGTTCAGCCCTAGGCCAGTGCATTCGGCGTATCTTGTGCGGAAGGCAGGCTTTGTAGCTTGTCATCAATTCGAATTTATGCACAAGTTGCCCGTACTGGATGTGGCTGCCCAGGGAGCTACCTTCTTGTTGAACAGTCCCCACTCCGCGAATCAGGTGTGGGATCGGCTGACCTTAGATGTCCAGCAGACGATCATCGAGAAGAAGCTTGATTTTTACGTGGTCGACGCGCACCGCATCGCGCGTGAGGTCGGTTTGGGTGGTCGCATCAACACGATCATGCAGACCTGTTTCTTTGCTCTGGCCAACATCCTTCCGCGCGACGAAGCAATCCAAAGAATCAAGGATACGATTGCTCACACCTATAGCAAACGCGGACAAAGCATTGTGGATCGCAATTTCGCCGCGGTAGAAGCTGCCTTGGATCACCTGCAAAAGGTCGAAGTGCCCCAATTGGCAAACAGTCAGCTGCATCGCCAGCCGGCAGTCTCTCAACAAGCGCCGGATTTTGTGCAGCGGGTGACCGGCATGATGATTGCCGGCAAGGGCGATCTATTGCCCGTCAGCGCTTTGCCTGTCGACGGCACGTTTCCCACGGGTACGGCCAAATACGAAAAACGGAATATTGCTCAGCAGATTCCGATCTGGGACGCGGATATTTGCATTGAATGCGGATTGTGTGCTTTAGTTTGTCCCCATGCTGCGATTCGCAGTAAACGCTATCCCGTCGAGGCCTTGGCGGTTGCACCGAATGCCTTTCCAAGACGGCAGGCCAACGGCAAGTCAGCTGAGCTTGGCAGCGCATTAACCATTCAAGTTGCGCCCGAGGATTGCACGGGTTGTGGTGTTTGCGTCGATGTCTGCCCGGCAAAAAGCAAATCGATCGCGAAGCACAAAGCGATCAACATGCAGGCCAAGCAGGAGCATCTTGAGCAGCAAAAGACGCAATTCGATTTCTTCCTCGGTTTGCCGGAAGTGGATCGCACCTCGGTCACCACCAATACAGTAAAAGGTTCGCAACTGCTGCTGCCGGTATTTGAGTATTCCGGTGCCTGTGCGGGATGTGGTGAAACGCCGTATTTGAAACTCTTGTCGCAGCTGTTTGGCGACCGCGCTTTGGTGGCCAACGCAACGGGTTGTTCCTCCATTTTCGGCGGTAATCTGCCGACGACGCCCTGGTCGGTCGACGCCCATGGGCGCGGTCCCGCGTGGGCCAACTCGCTGTTTGAAGACAATGCCGAATTTGGGCTCGGATTGCGGCTGGCATTGGACGTCAAACGCGATCGGGCAGTGCAGCTGTTACGATCCATGAGCGATCAAGTTGGCGCCGAGCGTGTCGAATCGATCGTAGGCTCCCAGCAGTATTCCGAATTGGATTACCAGCAGCAACGTCAGCGGTTGGACGAGTTGGTACAAGTGCTGGCCGGTGCTGAGGGGGCTGACGTCGAACAGTTGCGACGGCTGCTGAATAATTTGGCCCGGCGGAGCCTGTGGATTGTTGGCGGTGATGGTTGGGCCTACGACATCGGTTATGGAGGCTTGGACCACGTACTGGCCTCGGAACGCGATGTTAATATTCTCGTGTTGGACACCGGTGTTTACTCCAATACCGGCGGCCAAGCCTCCAAGGCCACACCGCGGGCCGCCACCGCCAAATTCGCCTCGCAGGGCAAAGGCATCCACCGCAAGGATCTTGGTATGATGGCTGTGTCCTACGGACACGTGTATGTAGCCCAGGTCGCTATCGGGGCCAATCCCGCACAGTGCGTTCGAGCGTTTCATGAAGCCGAGTCCTTCCCGGGACCTTCCCTGATTCTGGCTTATAGCCAGTGCATCGCGCATGGAATCGATATGACGACAGGTATGTCGCATCAGAAAGATCTGGTGAAGAGCGGATTCTGGCCACTGTATCGATACGATCCACGCAAGGCCGAGTTTGAAGATCATCATCCCTTCCACCTGGATAGTCACCGACCATCCATTCCCTTCCGCGAGGTGGCTCTCAAGGAGGCGCGTTTTGCAATGCTGGCCCGAACCAAGCCGCAAGTTGCAGATCGCTTGCTGGAGTTGGCTCAGAGCGACATTGACGACAACTGGCACTACTACGAACAGCTGGCCGACATTGAACGTGGATGTGCGGATTTAGAAACCATGCGAGCCAATGGCTAAAGGAGCGCGAGATGTCCTTCGATATGGAAACTCAATATCTGGGTCTACAGCTCAGGAATCCTGTCACGGTTGCTGCCTGCCCGTTATCGGGAGAGGTGGCCAAGCTGCTTGAATTGCAGGCAGCCGGCGCGGCCGCAGTCGTCTTGCCCTCGCTGTTCGAAGAGCAGATTGAACACGACGAATTGGAAGTCGCTCGCATGCTCGATCTGTGGGCCTTGTCGAGTCCCGAGAGTCCAGGCTATTTTCCTGAGCTGGACAATTACAATACTGGGCCCGAGGAGTATTTGGATTTGATTCGCGAGGCCAAGCAATCGCTGGAAATCCCTGTGATCGCCAGTTTAAATGGCTGTTCGCCAGGTGGATGGGTCAAATATGCTGGCCTGATAGAACGGGCCGAGGCAGACGCGCTGGAACTGAATATCTACCATTTGCCAACACGCTGCTCCGAGTCGGGGGCTGAAGTGGAGCAGCGGTATTGCGAGTTGGTTGGGAGTATCAAACAGAACGTCGATCTGCCGGTCAGCGTAAAAATCGGACCCTACTTCAGTTCGATTCCAGGCATGGCAGGCAAGTTGGCGGCGACAGGCGCCGATGGCTTGGTTTGTTTCAATCGTTTCCTGGCTCCGGATGTGGACCTGCAGAATCTGAACTATGAACCCGCGCTGGAGTTTAGCACCAGCAGTGAACTGCGACACGCGTTGCGTTGGATCGCTATTCTACGTGACCAGCTGGAGCTCTCCCTAGCTGCCAATGGGGGCGTTCACACTTCTGCGGATCTCATCAAAGCCCTACTGGCGGGTGCCGATGTCGTGGCTCTAGCCTCAGCTCTGCTTCAGCATGGTCCGCACAGGATTGCGGAGCTGATCCAAGGTCTAAACGCCTGGGGAGAAGAGCATGAATACGAATCGGTGCAGCAGATGCGGGGCAGCCTGAGTCTGAATCGCTGCCCGAATCCGGACGATCTCAAACGCGCCAACTACATGCGGGCTCTGGTGTCGCATACGCCCAAGTAGAAAAATCTTACTCGTGCTCGTGCTCGTACTCGTACTCGTGCTCGTGCTCGTGCTCGTGCTCGTGCTCGTACTCGTACTCGGGTCCGGAAGTCCATCGATTACGATTACGAGCACCATTTCATTGAGCACGAGCACGCTTGGCGAATCAAGAAGTGGGCAAAGACAAGGCTAACGCCCAATGGCACTTACTTTGGAAGCGTAACGGCGCAAGCCGTCCGGCCGCAGCAACCAATTCGCTGTAAAGTGCCGGGCGGCTCGCGCCGCACCGCTGCCATTGGCCACGCTTCCTGTGTCAAAGTAAGTGCCATTTGGCTAACGCCGACCGGCTGATAGGGCTGAATTGGCGATAGTCTGGCAACCAAACTGCGATGACGTCAAACGCGCTACAACCGCGGCTAACGCCGATCGGCGGATAGAATCTGTTGTAGGACGACGAAATATTATCAGGGAATTTGTGGATTGACATATCGGAATAGGCCGATATATTAATTTATGAAAGATCGGAGCGAATCCATGCCCAAGGCAAAGGCCAGCAAGCAGATGACGACGAGCACAAAGCAAATGCAGTCCCTGGGAGAGGCGGCGGAATGCCTGCGGGTATTAGCCCATCCGCATCGGCTGAGGATCGTGCAGTTGCTGCTGACGGGGGAAGCCTACTCGGTCAACGAGTTGGCGGAAGCTGTGGGCATTGCTCAGCCAATGGCATCGGATCATTTGCGATTGATGCAACGCTGCGGCTTTCTGAACAAGACCAAAGACGGTCGAACAACCTACTACACAATTGCGGAACCCCATTTGCAAGGCATCATGAATTGCATCAACGAGCGCTTCGGAACTTAGCAGGAAAACTCACTTGGCTTCCGACGCACATCTGGGAGCGTGGCAATCCCGCACGCTCAAGTCCAGGCGAGTCCATCGCCGGTTGTGTGAAAACAGACCGAATGCCCTGGGCTGAAATTTGTTGCGATGCGTCACTTTGAATGCCCATGAGAGGCGACTTGATTCCATAAACATTAACTGATAATTGGCGGAAAGTTCGGAGGAGAAGAGCATGCTTTTAAGGTATTTCTACGACGAAAAATTGGCTCATGCCTCGTACTTGGTGGGCTGCCAAAAGACCGGCGAAGCGGTCGTGGTGGATCCAGGACGTGACGTGCGAGCGTACTTGGATGTGGCGGCACGCGAAGGACTGAAGGTCGTGGCCGTCGCCGAGACGCATATTCATGCTGATTACGTGTCGGGAGCCCGGCAGCTAGCGGATAAGCATGGTGCCAAGCTCTATGTTTCCGACGAGGGGCCAGCCGAGTGGAAGTATGAATATGCCTCCGCCTACGACCATCAATTGCTCAAGCACGACGATGTTTTCCGTATCGGCAAGATCGAGTTTCGAGTCATGCATACTCCCGGTCATACGCCCGAGAGCATCTCATTTGTGTTGACCGATCGCGGAGGCGGAGCCGATCAGCCGATGGGAATCTTCACCGGAGACTTTGTGTTTGTGGGTTCCATCGGTCGACCTGACTTAATGGAAGAAGCCGCTGGGATGCAGGGCACAGCCGAACCCGGTGCCCGTGCATTGTTCCAGTCCGCTCAGGAGTTCAAGAAGTTGCCCGACTACTTGCAGCTCTGGCCTGCACACGGAGCCGGAAGCGCTTGCGGCAAGGGCTTGGGGGCGATTCCCTCCAGTACGGTGGGCTATGAAAAGCGCTTCAATCCCGCCTTGCAATACCAGGATGAGCAAGCCTTTGTGGACTATATCCTGTCCGAACAACCAGAGGCTCCGACCTACTTCGCCGTGATGAAACGCGTCAACAAGATCGGGCCCACCGTGCTGGACGATCAGCTTCCCGCCCGATTGCCTGTTGGCAAACTGTCCGAAATCGCGGCCAATCACATGGTGATCGATCTGCAGGCAGCCAGGAGCTTTGGTGAAGCTCATGTGCCCGGGACCGTGAACATCCCCATGGGATTGCTGGCGGCGTGGGCGGGTTGGTTGGTCGATTACGAGCAGCCGCTGTACTTGATCGCCAAGGAGCATGAGTTGCAAGAGGCAACCCGAGTCCTGAACAAGATCGGCATCGAACGCATCCAGGGCTGTTTCGATAGCGACGACGTGCAAGCCTCAGGGCTGCGTACTCAAAGCTATCAGCAGCAGAGCCCCAAAGAATTGGTGCAGAGAATCGAAGATGAAGAGGTCATCCTGGTCGACGTGCGAGGTGACAGCGAGTGGCACGAAGCCCACATCGCGCAGGCCAAGCGTTGCTTCTTGGCCAAGCTTCCAAAAATGCTGGCGGAATATGAAGGCCGATGCAAGCTGGTCTTCTACTGCCGCACCAGCGGACGCTCGGCCATCGCATCCAGCCTTGCCAAGGCCGCCGGTGTAACCCATGTGACCAACATGTTGGGTGGCATAGAGGCGTGGATTGCCGCCGGGCTGCCGGTGGTTACCGACTCGGTAAGCTGGCACGGACCCGACCATGAGGCCTCGGCCATGGAAGCCGCTTGTCAAAGCCAAGCCGTGTTTTGGAATGGCCAATGCCCAGCGGAACCTGCCGCAGTATCCAAGTCTTGATTCCAATGTCACGGAGCAGGCCGGCAATTCGGATTGTCCCGGCAAGGTGTCCCGGTAATTAGTGCTGGCGAAGAGTGCTTTTTCAGCTCAAGTTCCGTTGCGATACCCGTCCATTAGAGCTCGCCGAATGGGCCCAGTGTCCAGCGCCGGTTACACAGCGGCTGATCGAATTTCATCCGTCCGAAATCAATCCCACATATCGTAAGGAGCAATCGCATGCAGGAATACATCATGGCACCCTGGCCTTGGTGGGTAGCCGGAATTCTCATCGGTTTGGTCGTGCCAGCGATGAGTATCTTGGCCGGAAAGGCATTTGGTATTTCGACCAGTCTCCAGCAAATGGGGGCCATGTGTACCGCAGGCCGAGGGCCGAGCTATCTGCGAGACTATGACCGTCGAGCCGGCATGTGGACATTGGTTTTCGTGATCGGAATATTCCTGGGTGGATTCATCGGCACCTATTTTCTATCTGCCGATGAGGTCGAATTTTTGCCAGCAAGCTTCCACTCCCTGAGTGGCGCGTGGCGTCTGCTGATAGGCGGTTTCTTGATCGGGTTCGGTGCACGCTACGCCGGTGGTTGTACTTCGGGACACTCGATCACTGGCATTGCCAACCTTAATTGGCCGAGTCTCGTTGCCACCATATTCTTCTTTGTCGGAGGACTTGCTGTGACTTGGGGGGCCGTGTTGCTAGCTGGCTAGGGCACTTCGGAAAACCATTAGCCGCTTTGGCGTTAGCCGCGGTTCTCTTCGGTTTTCGGATAGGTTCTGGATGCCTGGCCCAGGCATTACCGAGTTGCCAGTTGAGACTTGGTTCCTTCGCCAAACGGCAACCGATGCGAGGAAATTGGTAGTTGATTCACAAGGAGAACGCACGCATGAGTGCTGCTACAGACAATCTGCCCAACGAACAATTGGATGCTACCACGGACAAGCCGGCTGGATCCGCACCATTGCAAAAGCCGACGGACCCGAGCAAGAATGCGTGGACGCCAGCTTGGGTGTACCTAATGGTGTTGTTGAGCGGGATCTATTTAGGGATCGTCTTTGTGAAGTCTGAGGTTGCCACATGGCAACGTGTTCACAAGATGTTCTTGTTCCAAGAAGCCCACATGTATCTGATCATCTCCTTGGCGATCGTCGTTGCCGGAGTCAGTATGCTGTGGATTAAGCGTTGGAAGATACCAGGTCTGGATGGCAAGCCGGTCGAATATGAACCCAAGCCATACAAGCCTGGCATTATCTTCGGCGGCATTGCCTTCGGGGCTGGTTGGGCATTGACAGGTGCCTGCCCGGGACCGATCTACGTGCAAATCGGTGGTGGCGAGTGGATGGCTCTACTGACGCTTGCCGGAGCTCTCGCGGGAATGTTCTGTTTCGCCTTTTTGAAGCCAAAGCTGCCATGAAGATAGTTGGCCGCCTGCAGGATGTATCGCCTTTAGCAGGGAAGCTGCTTAAATATGACCGCGAGATGCTATTGGCGGACTTGGTAGGCGGTTGTGTTGTGGCTGTTATGCTGGTGCCGCAGTCGATGGCCTATGCCATGTTGGCCGGACTACCGCCTCAAGTGGGGCTGTATGCGAGCATCGTACCGCTGCTGCTTTACGCTTTCTTCGGCTCCAGCAAGTCACTGGCCGTGGGGCCGGTGGCCATGCTTTCACTCTTGGTAGTCAGCGGACTCAGCGCAAAAGCCGCGCCGGGCAGTCCCGAATTTCTGGAATTGTGTCTGTCATTGGCCTTGTTGGTGGGCGGACTCCAGATCTTGATGGCCATTTTCCGAATGGGCTTCCTGCTGAATTTCATCAGCCATCCCGTGCTTAAGGGCTTCACCAGCGCCGCGGCCATCATCATTGGTTTCAGTCAACTGAAGCATCTGCTTGGCGTGAAGGTTCCAGAAGAGGAATATCCCTTTCTGCAGATCTACGAGTCGCTGCGAGCTCTACCCGGGACCAATATGGTCACTTTCGCATTGGGCGCTGCCAGCTTGGTTCTCTTGCTGTTGATGGGCCGATTCGCAACGCCCTTGCTCAAGCAGGCGGGCGTATCCGAGACTTGGGCGACACCGCTGTCGAAGTTTGGACCGCTTGTGGCGGTCGCCTTGACGGGAACTGTTGTAGGGCTCCTTCATCTCGATCAACAGTTTGCGGTAGGAGTCGTCGGCGAAATTCCTTCGGGGCTGCCGCGGCTGACTCTGCCGAGCTTGACTTTTGAACGCGTGGTGGATCTCTTGCCGCTGGCGGTAATCATCGCCCTGGTGGGATTCTTGGAAAGCTTCTCCGTAGCAAAAGCACTTGCCAGCAGGGATCGGGAAAAGGTCGACGCCAACAATGAATTGTTTGGTTTGGGAATGGCCGATCTGGGCGCCGCCTTTACAGGTGGTTACCCCGTAACGGGTGGATTCAGTCGCTCCTTGGTATGCCACAACTCGGGAGTTCGCACGCAGCTCAGCGGCGTCGTGACCGCACTGCTGGTTGCGGTGGCGGTTATGTTTGCAGCTCCGGTTTTCTATTTCATTCCACGCGCCGTGCTGGCCGCGATCATCATCGTTGCCGTGGTTTCATTGATCGACCTGCGAACGCCATGGTTATTGTGGAGATATAGCCGACACGATGCCGTTGCCTTCATCGCCACTTTCGTGGCGGTGCTCATGTTGGGAATCGAAAAGGGCATCCTGGTGGGAGTCGCCACAACGGCCGCCTTGCTGATGTGGCGGGTCAGTCGGCCTCACATAGCCGAAGTTGGCCGCATCGCTGGTAGCGAACATTTCCGCAACATCCGGCGTTTTGAAGTTCAGACGCATCCACAGCTGGTTTTCCTGCGTTTTGACGCCAGCCTTAATTTTTCCAATGCACCCTATCTGGAAAGTCACGTCCAGAACCTGGTGGCTGACCGACCCAAGGTGAAACAACTCGTACTGATCTGTAGCGGTATCAACGACATCGATGCGACAGGAATTGAGACCGTGGAACGTATCCGCGATGATTTGGCGGTGGCCGGAGTCGAACTCTACCTTTCCGACGTGAAAGGACCCGTAATGGATCGCTTGAACCTGTCCGCAATAGAACGCGATTTCCTGATCGAGCACGTATTTCTGTCGGCCGATGAGGCTTTCAGTACCTTGACGCAGCGGCGAGCGGGATTGCCCGATTCCGAAGTCGTGGATGCCGAAGATGGGTCGGCGGCCTTATTTCCATGAGTCAATTGGTCGCCAGACTGGCAGTGATCTGGGCGGCACGGAGTTTGCATTTGATGAATGAGTTTGCATTTGATCAGCGGAGTTTGCATTTGATCACTTGCAGTCGATCAAGAGAGTTGAGACGCGACAAATCACCGGGCGAAGCGAGATTGCACTGCGAAATTGCTTTCAATCAGTGAATGCCGTCAAGAAAAGGAGCGTCTGTGATAGTCGCATTGGAAACTTCGTTGCAAAAGACGAACGCCTGGATTAACGAGGTCGCTGAACTGGCGGATTGTGACGCCCACCAGGCATACCATGGTTTGCGAGCGACGTTGCACGCGCTACGCGACGCTTTAGATATACCGGAAATAGCGGATCTGGCTTCGCAGTTACCCTTGGTTCTGCGCGGCATTTACTATGAAAACTGGAGGCCGAATCAGTCGGCAGCCAAGCCTGTTAGCAGGGCTGATTTCATCAAACACATGTACACCGCATTTGAAAACGATTTCGATATCGATCCCGAACGCATGCTTCGAAGCGTATTCACTGTCATTCGCCGGCACGTCACGCAGGGCGAAGTTAGCGATGTGCTTTCGAGACTTCCCGATGACCTCAAGGAGCTATGGCAATAATGCGCGATATTCTCATATTCGTTTCTGTCTTTGCGGCATGGTTCATTCTGAACGCCTGGGTGCTACCCCGATTCGGTGTCAAAACGTGACTGGGCGGTGCTTGTTCGGTGGATCCGAACACTCGTCCATCAAACTCGGCCCTACCCAATTCTCGAGATGAAAAAGAGGCTGACACATTGCCGACCAACCTGTCCGATGTGGAATCTGAGTCGGAGCAGAAGGTGGAAGACGAGCCAACTGACACACCTCTCCACAAATAATCTTCGGTAATGAACAGTGAGCGCTCCGTAGTGCGCATGTGCTAATGGGCACAGTTTTCAGCTGGCAGTTGCTGCCAACTTGCAAAAACGATTGGAACTTTCAGGAAGCTTCCAGCGATCTTCCAATGAGATTGTAGCTTCCGTTAGGTTCCATTGCGGGGAAGCTGTGCGCCCATGGTTATTTCGGTGCTCCCACGGAAGATGGCTTTTCTTGCCCACCCGCAAGAATTGCCAGGCTGCTGTAATCTTTATGTGCTTTTGCATGGAACTTGGCACTCAAGTTGCTTTCAACGGGTCGCTCGTTGAGTGACGCCTTAGAAAGGTCCTGCGGTCCCAGATTCCTCTGCTGCGGACTGCCCTGAAAGTTGCCCGGTGAATTCTTGCGTCACGGGTTCCCAATGCGATTGTCGAATAGGTAATGTGATGTGCGCGAAGCGGCTGAGGATTGTCGCGGCTGACGACGACGAGGAAATGCGGAGCTACTACGCACGTATCCTTCCCTCGCTCGGTCATGCCGCCGTGGCTGTTGAATCCAATGGACACGATCTGGTGCGGCAGGCGGAGCGTTTTCGGCCCGATCTGGTAATTACGGATTTGAAGTTGCCTCGCTTATCCGCCATCGAAGCTTTGGCCCGGCTAACCTATGACATTCCGTACATCATCGTTTCGTCGGCTGATCAGCCTGATAATTGGCGCTTCGACTCTCCCAAGTTGATGGTAGCCTAGCTTGTAAAGCCCGTGGCCAAAGATCAGATTAAGTTGGCTATCGACGCAACCATCGATTATTTGGCAGCCAGGCTCGTGCCCTGATCCGTGATATCCGGGCCGTATTTCTGCGGCGTCGTCGCTGCCCTCAGCAGCGTATCCCAGGGCCTTGAACGGACCGAGGGGCGCTTGCGGGTGGCAAATTTTTGATCCGTACTGTCATGAATGCTACAGACAAATTGGCTGGTGCAACCAAGCAGAAGACAGCGGTATTCCGGGCGCTGAATGTCACCAAAGTCTATCGCATGGGCGAGGTCCAGGTTCATGCCTTGCGAGGAGTCAACGTCGAACTGTACGAGCATGAGTTCGTCGTGCTCTTGGGGGCTTCCGGCAGTGGCAAGTCGACTCTGCTGAACATTCTTGGCGGTCTCGATGTACCGACATCAGGCTCTGTCTTCTACTTGGATCATGATTTAACGGCGAGCGAACCTTCGGAGTTGACGAACTTCCGACGGGATCATGTTGGTTTTGTGTTCCAGTTCTACAACCTGATTCCGAGCTTGACTGCTCGCGAGAACGTCGAACTAATCACCGAAATCGCTCGCAACCCCATGGATCCGATGGAAGCCTTGGCAATGGTGCACCTGCAGGACCGTGCTAACCACTTTCCGGCGCAACTTTCTGGGGGCGAGCAGCAGCGGGTGGCGATTGCGCGGGCCATTGCCAAGCGGCCCGACGTGCTCCTGTGTGACGAGCCTACCGGCGCACTCGATGTTAAGACGGGGATTGTTGTGCTGGAGGCTATATCCCGAATTAACGCGGAGTTAGGCACGACAACCGCCGTCATCACGCACAACGCAGCCATAGCCGCAATGGCGGATCGAGTCATCTCATTGTCCGACGGACAGATTCATGAAGTTCGCGAAAATTCTGAGCGAATTGCGGCTTCTCGTTTGGAGTGGTAGCCGATGCGAAAGCTCGATCGCAAACTGCTCCGTGACTTGTCCCAATTGAAGGGTCAGTCGATCGCGATTGCCATGGTCATCGCTGCTGGAATCGCGGTCTTTGTCATGTCGATGTGTGCTTACGTTTCCATGAAGGGTGGGCAACAGCGCTTCTATCGAGACTTTGCGTTTGCGGACATATTCGCAGAGGCCAAGCGATGTCCGGAACCTCTGCTGGAGCGCATCGGGCAGATCTCGGGAGTAGCGACTGCAGAGGGACGGCTGGTTTTCGACGTCCTGCTGATTGTTTCTGGCATGCAGGAGCCGGGAACCGCCAAGCTCATCTCCCTGCCTGAGTCGGGTGATCAGAAGCTGAACCGGCTACATATCACGCGTGGCCGAATGCCTGAGTCCGATCGCACTGGCGAAGTTGCTGTATCTGAAATGTTTGCCGAAGCACATGGGATTGTGCCTGGGGATGAAGTCAGCACCGTCATCAATGGCAGGTTGCAGCAGCTGCGAATTGTCGGCATCGCGTTATCCCCCGAGTTTGTGATTCAGATCCAGGGCGGCGGAGGTCTACCGGACAAAAAGCGATATGGCATTTTCTGGATGAGCCAACGTCAAATGGAAGCTGCCTTTGACATGTCCGGGGCCTTTAACAGCGTCACCCTTAAGCTGGCCTATGGAGCGAACCCCCAGCAGGTAATGACTCATTTGGATCAACTGATGGAGCCCTACGGTTCGGTTGGTGCCTATGATCGGGACGAAAATGTCAGCCACCAATTCGTCAACGACGAATTGCTGCAACTGCGTACGATGGCCACGATCGCCCCGGCCATTTTTCTGTCGGTCGCGGCGTTTTTGCTGAACATCGTGGTCTCCAGAATCATTGCGCAGCAGCGCGAGCAGATTGCCGCCTTAAAGGCCTTTGGGTATTCCAATTTCGAAGTTGGCATGCACTACCTGGATCTGGTCTTGCTGATCGCAATCGGTGGTATGCTGCTGGGGACCTTTTTTGGGATTTGGATGGCAGCCAATCTCACCGAGATGTACCAGGAATTCTACAAATTTCCGGTGCTGTCCTTGATGATTGACAGAATGAGCGTGCTCTTGGCGTTGCTGTTGACCACGCTCGTGGCACTGTTGGGAACCTGGCATGCCGTCCGTAAGTCGATCACGCTGCCGCCTGCCGAAGCCATGCGGCCAGAGCCGCCGCCAACTTATCGTCCTACGCTGATTGAACGATTCTTTCCGACCGAACTGCTTCCAGCGGCACTCCGCATGGTGATTCGCAATGTGCAACGCAAGCCTGTTAAGTCGGCGGCTTCCGTTTTGGGGATCTCCATGGCCGTCGCCGTGTTGATCGTCGGCAGCTTTTCCCTGGATGCTTTGCAATATCTGATTGATTTCCAATTCCGCATGGCACAAAGGCAAGATCTCTCGCTGGGCTTCGTAGAGCCGGCAACGTCTTCGGTGATCTACGAGCTTTCACACCTGCCAGGTGTTTTGGAGAGCGAAACGACGCGCGGAGTTGCTGCCCGAATTCGATTTCAGCAGCGTTCCAAACGGGTGGGCATCGCGGGACTGATTCCCAATCCCCAGCTCTTTCGCTTGCTCGACGACCAGGAGAATGTGGTCCAAGTACCGGAGCGGGGAATCATGTTGAACTCTGCGCTGGCGGATATCCTGGGGGCGGAAGTCGGTGATCTGGTAAGTGTCGAAGTGCTGGAAGATGAGCGGCCAAAGCTGGATTTGGAGGTTACGGCCCTGGTCAACGAGTTTGGCGGTCTGAATGCTTATATGAATAAGCAAGAACTGCACGAGGCGCTTCAAGAATCACAAGTTGCTACCGGAGCCTTTTTGCGCGTCGATCAGAACCTGCTGGATACCGTCTATCAAGAACTCAAGATTCGACCCGGCATTGCTAATGTCACGATCAAAATGACCGCAATCAAGAGTTTCATGGAGACGATCGCTGAAAACATGTTGACCATGCGATCTTTCAATATCTTCTTCGCGGTGGTGATTGCGATCGGGGTCGTGTACAACTGCGCGCGGATCTCGCTTTCGGAACAGAGTCGCGATCTGGCTACAATGCGGGTGATGGGCTTTAACAACATGGAGGTATCCACGATTCTACTGGGAGAGATCGGACTGTTCACTCTGGTGGCTCTGCCATTGGGGTGCCTATTAGGGTATTTACTCGCCTGGGCTATGGTATTGGGATTGGCTACGGAAAACTACCGAATACCGTTGGTGGTGAACAACACGACTTTCGCCTTCGCCTGCACCATCGTCTTAGCCGCAACCTTTGTTTCGGGCGTCATCGTTCAACGGAGGATTCGCAAGTTGGATCTGGTCAGCGCGTTGAAGACCAGAGACTAGAATTCAAAAAGGCTTGAGATGAAGTTCTCAATTCAGACATTGATTTGGTTCTGCGTACTGCTTGCACTGCTGATTGCCGGGACATTGGCATTTATTCCCAAGCCCATTGCGGTGGACGTTGCCACCGTGGAAGAGGGCCCATTAAAGGTGGTGGTGAAGGAGGATGGCAAAACACGTATTCGGGAGAAATACATCATTTCGGCGCCCGTTAGCGGCAGGTTGCAGCGAATTGAATTGGAGCCGGCCGATGATGTCGTGGCCGACCAGACACTGGTAGCGGTCATCATGCCTGCAGATCCATCCATGTTGGACGCGCGTACCCAAGCGCAGGCCGAGGCTCGCGTTGATCAAGCGGAAACCGCGGTAAAACGCGCGGAAACCAACATCGAGGAAACCCGTATTAATCTGGAATTAAGTCAGACAAAGTTTAATCGCGCCCGCCAATTGTTGGCCAAAAAGGCGATTTCAGAAGAAGAGCACGACTTTGTTAAGGCCAGTTATCTTGCGAACTCCCAGCAATTGAAGACCGCCGAGTTCGATCTGGACATTGCGGAATTCGAATTGGAGATGGCCAAGGCTGCTCTGATGCAATACGACGATTCCGAAGCATTCTCGCTCGAACCCTTCGAGGTTATCGCGCCTATTTCAGGACAAGTCTTGCGGATCTTTCAGGAGAGTTCCCGAGTACTGGCATTGGGCACTCCTTTGGTTGAAATGGGCGACCCGCGCAATCTCGAGATGGAAATTGATGTTCTGTCAACCGACGCGGTGAAAATCAAGCCAGGCGCAAAACTCACGGTGCAGCATTGGGGAGGTAAGGAATCACTGCATGGTATCGTGCGCGTGGTCGAGCCCGCGGCTTTTACCAAGGTGTCATCTCTGGGCGTGGAAGAGCAACGCGTCAACGTGATTGCTGACTTTGATGAGCCCGGGGAAAACACCATAGCGCTGGGCGACGGCTACCGCATCGAGGCGGAGATAACTGTCGAAGAAGCCCAAAATGTAGTATGGATTCCCAGCAGCGCATTATTTCGCTACAACCGGAAATGGCACGTGTTTGCCATCGCTGAAGATCGCGCCGCCTTACGTGAAGTTCGCATTGGGTTGCAAAATGACAACCAAACGCAAATCTTGGAAGGTTTGCAGCCGATGGAAGAAGTCGTGGTTTACCCAAGCGACCAGCTCAAGGATGGCTCGAGAGTTCAAGTCGTTCGCTAATTGTCAGGAAAAGGGTGAGTCGCATTTCCGACCTCACAGACAAGCCACCACCAACCAACTCCGAGTTGGCTGAAAAGCTGGAACAGGTGTCCGAGCTGCTTCGTTCTCAGGGGGCCGATCCCTATCGCTCCTCGGCCTATGCCAGGGCCGCTAAGGCAATACGTGAGCATACCAAGCCCTTGTGGCAAGTCGCTGCCGCTCAGGGGATTCCCGGGCTGGAGGACATCAAGTTTGTCGGGCCGAGCATTGCCCGCGCCCTTTGGCAACTCATTTGTGGTGAACGCTGGAATTTACTGGAACGGCTACTCGGTAGAGACGTCACACTGGAGCTATTTTCATCCGTTCCAAATATCGGACCCAAGCTTGCCCAACGGCTGCAAGACGAACTCGCCATCGAGAGCCTGGCCGAGTTGGAAGCAGCTGCCTGGGATGGTCGCTTGGCGAAGTTGCCCGGGTTTGGCGAGAAACGCGTAAGAGCCGTTCGCGAGTCCTTGGCGGGCAGGGGAAGAACACAAGTACCGCCCGAAGGACAACCGTCCAAGCAAGATAGCGATCAAGTGCTGGCGGAGGTACCCATAGAAGAGTTGTTGGATGTGGATGATGAGTACCGCCGCAGCGCGGCTCGCAATGAACTGCCGCGGATTGCTCCCCGAAATTTCAATCCCACCGTGGAAGCATGGCTGCCTGTGCTGCATACCAGCCGATCAAATCGTCACTATACAGCCATGTTTTCCAATACGCGACGTGCCCACGAAATGCATACGACTCATGATTGGGTCGTCATCTACCTCGACGATCATTATCCGGGAGCATTGCACGGGCAATGGACGGTCATCACTTCACAGTTTGGAAAACTGAAAGGGAAACGCATTGTCCGCGGCCGTGAAAGTGAATGCTTGGAGCATTACCGCGGGCAACTGCCAGATTCATCAAAGGATCATCGTTAGCCGAATTCTAACTCGCGGCTAGACTTCCAACTTCGGAAACGACACGGTCGACAATCAATCGACCAATTTCTAGCGACGCTGTGGCTGCCGGGCTGGGAGCGTTGCAAACGTGCAGCATCCGCTCGCCAGTAACCCACAGAAAATCATCGACCATGCTGCCGTCGCGACCGAGTGCTTGAGCTCGAACGCCAGCTCGGCAGGGTTTTAAGTCTTCACTTCGGATGGATGGAATCAGCCTTTGCAATGCCTTGACAAAGGCGGCCTTGGAAAGCGAGCGGTGGACTTCCCCAGCCCCCATCCGCCAATGAGCAGCCGCCAGCTTGAGAAAACCGGGATAGGTGAGCGATTCGGCGAGTTCCCCCAGGCGGATTTTGCTCCACGAATATCCTTCGCGTGAAAGGGCAAAAACAGCATTGGGACCACATTCCACCTCGCCGCCAATCATCCGGGTGAAGTGCACACCCAGGAACGGAAAGTTGGGGTCTGGAACGGGGTAGATCAGATGACGGCAGAGTTCCCGTCTGGATGGTAAAAGCTCGTAGTATTCACCCCGGAAGGGAACTATCTGGGCAGGAGGTTTCAGTCCAGACATGCGTACAAGATGATCGCTGTACAGTCCGCCGCAGCTGACCAGAAAACCGGTCTGATAGCGAGCTTGGGAGGTAGTAACGCAGACGCCTTTCGGGTCCGCGGCAATGCCTCTCACCTGCTCACCCAAGATCACTTCATGTCCAGACTCCGTTAACAACTGGACGATCTTTCGACAGACACCTGGATAGTCGACGATCCCGGACACTGGCACCAGTATGGCTTTGACGCCAGCCACGGCTGGCTCCCTCGCAATCAGTTCGTCACGGTCAATGATGCGACAGTCGATGCCATTTTCTTGGCCACGAGCATAGATGGCATCCAGCCTTGGAACTTCCGCTTCATCCACGGCCACAATGACTTTCCCGCACACTTCAAAGGGAACGCCATGTTCGCTGCAGAATTCCTCCATCGCCAATTTGCCTTGGCGGCAAGTAACGGCTTTCAAGGAGCCGGGCTTGTAATAGATTCCAGAATGCAGAACGCCTGAATTACGCCCCGACTGGTGGCTGGCAACTTCGCGTTCTTTTTCGATCAGACGGATCTTGCAGTCTGGAAATCGCTGTGCAAGTCGCCGAGCTGTGGCCAGGCCGACGATGCCGCCACCGACCACAATGAAATCCGAAGAATTTGATTCAGGCATAGTCAACAAACAAAGGCGTTTAAGAAAATGGCCATAGGATGGGAATCAGAATCAACGCTACCACAGAAACCGCAATACTCAATGGCAATCCGGCCCTCACATAATCGATGGGGCGATATCCGCCGGGGCCCATGACCATCAAATTGGTTTGATAACCAATGGGAGAGATGAAGCTCAGGGAAGCGGCCAGCGTAACTGCCATAATGAAGGGCCGCGGATTCACTTCCAGATTGCTGGCGACACCAATGGCAATCGAGATCATCATCGCGGCCACGGCGACATTACTGACCATCTCCGTCAGGCAAATCGTCACGGCAAAAACGGCCACCAAGGCAACATACGGATTATCCCCAATCAGATCGACGATCCGCGTAGCCAACAAGGCGGCCGCGCCGCTGTCGTGCATGCCTCTGCCAACGCCAATTGCGGCGCCGATAGTCAATAACATGGGAAGGTCCAAAGCGCTGCGAGCATCGGAAACGGAAAGGCAACGCGTCACGATGACACACAGTGCGGCCACAAAGATCGCAGCCGTGGGCGAAGTCAGAAAGCCCGGTAGCTCCGATCCGTAGATGGGCTGCAGCAGCGTTGGGAATAGGGGCATCAAGAACAACCAGGCGATCAACCCCAGTACAATCACCACTGCCGGGGCCAGCTTATCATGCCTGCGAGAATCCCCATCTTCCACTCCACTCACCAAATAGAAATCCGGTCGGTTGCGGAAGCTTTTGACGAATCCAGGCTGTGTCTGCAAGAGCAGCGTATCGCCGGACGTTAGCTCGATGTCTCCGATCTTTGTAGGTAGGCGTTCACCGTTGCGATGCACCGCCACCACGGCAGCATTGTAGAGTTGTCGGAAGTTCGCGTTGCGAATCGAGCGACCGACGAGCGGCGATGAGGGACTCAGCACGACTTCGACCAGAGATCGGGTTAGGTTCTTCTCTTGGGAGATCTCGTAATTCATATCAGCGGCGGGAACCAGCCCCGGGATCTTTTCCAGATCGACAATCGTCGCGACGATGCCTGTGAAAACCAGCCGATCGTTTTCTTCGATCAGGTCAGTGGGAGCGACAGGCGCCAAGACGCTGCCCTTGCGGTCGATCTCGATCAAGAACAATCCCGGCAAATGCCGCAGGCCTCCCTCTTCCACGCTCTTGCCGATCAGCCCGCAACCTGCCGCCACCGTCATTTCGACCAAATACTCGCGGCGCTGCTCTTCCAAGCTGTCTAGCATTTCGCGTCTATCCGGCAGCAGATGTTTACCAAAGGCAAGCAAGACCAAGAGTCCCGTCAAGGCACAGGGTACTCCCACCCAGGTAATATCCGTAAGCGTCATAGGCACCAGAGCAGATTGATAGGCACTCAGCCATTCGGTGGAATAACCGCGTAGCGAGGACTCCGTTGTTGCCGAGCTCGCATTGGGGGGGAGCGCGACGGCAATCTGCTCGGTTACTTCGCTAAGTATGCCGTTAACGACGAAATTGGTACTGGTGCCTACCAGAGTGCAAGTGCCACCGAGAATCGCCAAATAGCTGATGGGAAGCAGGATACGTGAAGGCGCGATATGACGTTGGCGGCACCAGTAGATCGCCAGCGGCATCAGCATGGCCACGATGGCGGTATTCAAGAGAAAGGCACTGCTGGCAATGACCACCCCCGACAGCCTCGAAAGCGCTCCCTTTTCCGTGCCGACCCGGCCCAACAGGCGCCGCCCAAGGCGATCCAAGACGCCCGAAGTACGCAGCGCTGAGGAGACTACCAGCAAACCCGCGATCGCAATCACCGCGGGATCCGCAAATCCCAGCCAGGCTCGCTCCGGCGTTAACACACCGCTCAACACATAAATCCCCAAAGCCAGACAAAACAGAACCTCCGTCGGCGTGCCCCTGCGAAACTGCATCACCAAAAAGACGGCAGCAATGGTGCCTAACGCGATCAGAATTTTGACCGACTCAGAGTCAAACACTACCGGAGGTTCCCTTGATAGACGAACAGGAATGGAGAGCTCGGACGGGTTAGAGACTTCATGAGAACGACCCTGGGAAATGTTCGCTGGACTGCTTTGGGCCACCGATGACGGTCGTTCCTAGCAGGTAGGTTCGCCTGGCAATCCGAAAAACTAAAGTGCGATGGGGTGATTCAACAAGAGCAATCATGCCCCGGCCCACGATTCTTGACGTTTAATCTCGCTTTAGACTCGGCGGACCGGTCCCTAAAACTAGACTCGACCAGCAGAATCCTCATCTCGGGAAATGCTGCTAGCTTCCGTGTCAGCCCATTATCAAGCAGCATAGGTTCGCCCGATGTTCTGAGAGTAAGGTTTTGCCAACTTTGGACAATCGGGCCATCCTAGCAGGTTCGATAAGATTTTCCATTCAGCGAAACCTGGCAGTCTACCGCCGGCGACTGAGAACCGATTCGGAAACCCTAGCGAGCCGCGGCCAACGCCACGGCGGCCCATGGCTTTCCCAGAGTTTCTTTGCTCGTACCGTGCGTAGGCAAGAGCCCCATTCACCATGATTTCCCACCTCAGTTGCATACCGGGCTAACGCCTGCCGATCTCGCGCAACCCCACAAAATATGGCCCCACTCTGGGAGCAACTAAATTGATAAACACTAAACTGACGCGCGTGCTGCTATGCTGCGCGATTGCAAGCTTGATGTTCCTGGCGTGTATGCCCAACTTGAAGGCGCATGGGATAGAAACTCTGGGGCATCCCCACGATGTTTGTGCACCCGGCTGTTTTCGGACGCTAGCGACTTGTTTCGACGCTCAGCCTGACGCATTGCCAACGATGATGGAATCGCAAGGGCAGGACCAGCTCCACGCCCCAGCGGCAGCTTTGGCCTGCAGCCCAGTGGGAGCCAACACGGTGCTCGATGGCGATATGGGCTTTTCGCGATTTTGGAATGATTGGGAGACGGTCAAGTACGTCAGGAACTCGGCACCGCATCTGGCCGTTGCCTGGGGCCGATGCCGTCAGTTGATGCAGCTGGGTGATGCCAGGCTGGAAAAGATCGCAACGCTCGTTGAGGGGCTAGCTAATCTCGACGCTTATCTTCGCGAAGTATCTTTTCCCAGCATGGATTTGCGAAATTTTCGTTCCCAAAAATACGTTCAGATGCAAGAAGTCGCCGGATTGCCCTGTGGACGCTTTGAGCTGCAGGCCGCGATCGATTCTTGGCGGCAGCGTGCCGAAGCCGATCACGAATCTTCTGTTCGCATGGAAATCGCGCGGGGGCTAATGGCGCCTGAGTGCGACTTCGCAGCAGTTTGCCAGATCGGCTCCCGTTTGGAGTCCATCCTGGCGATCGGAATCCGGACTCGGTCCCAGGTACGGGCGGTACTGGAGGACATGAGTTGGATCGGACAAGCCTTTGAGCAAGCGGAATTGACTCAGCAGTCGGTCGCCAAGATGTGTGCCGAGTCACTTGCTGGAGTGGGCCACCGTTGGTTTTCTGGTGAACCGCAATTGCAACCGTTTTTCAAACGGCCGAACATGATCGTCTATCAAATGCAAGACGGCCTGTGTTTCATACTTCCTGTTGAACAAGCTCGCGATTGGGGAATGTTGGTGCCTGCGGTACAAGCACCAACAAACATCCAGGATCCGAGCTCGGAAGACCTGTGGGCAGCTTACCGAGATCGGGCACAAGTACTGCTGGCACAGCTTCAAACAGGTCTATCTGCCCTCCAAGAAGTTGGAATGCGATTCACCGCATCGTTGCAGGGCATCTATAACTGGCTCGATCAAACGCCGGCCAGTCGGATTGCCCGTGACATGATTCAAGTGATTCGCTGATCGTCGCTTTCACACACTGGTTACCAGGCTCTGCCTGGCCCACTGGTTACCAGGCTCTGCCTGCGCTGTTAGCACCCACTGGTTACCAGGCTCTGCCTGGTAACCCAATGTCTAACCCAATGTCTTGCAGGCTCTGCCTTCGCTGTCTGTGATCTCCGCGATGAAGCTGCTGGGTCTCACTCACAAGGCGGAGCCTTGGAAGACCGCGCATTCCAAGGCAGAGCCTTGGAACGAGGGGTTGGTCACCCAAGGTCTTGCAGGCTCTGCCTGCGGCATTCAGCACGGGTGCGTGCCCCGGTCTTACAGGGCCGTTAACACGCTGTCCGTAATCTCGACGGTTCCATACGCCTGCTCGTTCGGTTTCGCGATGTCTGCGGTTCGAGCACCGGCTGCCAGCGTTCTCTTGACTGCCTGCTCGATGCAATCGGCCTCGTCAGGCATCTGGCACGAGTGTCGAAGCATCATGGCGCTGGCCAAAATGGTAGCCAGTGGGTTGGCGATACCCTTGCCGGCGATATCCGGCGCGCTGCCGTGAATCGGTTCGTACAATCCGGGGCCACTCTCTCCCAGCGAAGCACTGGGCAGCATTCCCAACGAGCCGGGTAGCATGGATGCTTCATCGGTCAAAATGTCGCCAAACATGTTGCTGGTGACCACCACGTCAAAGCTGGCTGGGCGGCTGATCAAGTGCATGGCCATGGCGTCAACCAGCACGACTTCGTACTCCAAATCCGAGTACTCCTGTTGAACCAGTTGCCCGCAAACGCGACGCCACAATCGGCTGGCTTCCAGCACGTTGGCCTTGTCCACCATGGTAAGTTTGCCGCGACGGTTGCGTGCCGCTTCGGCAGCCAAGCGGAAGATGCGTTCCACTTCATAGGTTTCGTAGACCATCGTACTTTGCGCCCGTTGGCCTCCGCCCGGCAGGTCTTCGCAGCTGGACGGACCGAAGTAAATGCCGCCGGTCAATTCACGAAAGAACAGAATATCCGTGCCTCGCAATATTTCCGGCTTGAGCGGCGAGGCATCCAGCAACTCGGGAAAGGGAGTAATCGGACGCAAGTTGGCAAACAGTTGCAATTCTTTACGGATTCGAAGCAAGCCCGCTTCCGGTCTCGTCTTGGCGGATGGGTCGTCCCACTTCGGTCCACCAACCGCGCCCAGCAGCACCGCATCACTTTTCTTGCAGGCATCCAAGGTAGCCTCTGGCAGGGGATCACCGGTTGCATCGATGGCACAGCCACCAATCAAATGTTCCTGGAAGTGAAAGCTATGCGAGAATTTATCAGCAACAGCCTCTAGTACACGTCGGGCTTGCGAGACAATTTCAGGACCAATGCCATCACCGGGCAATAAAACAAATTGAACGTTCAAGGGTGATATCCGCCGTTGCGTGTTGCTAGAACTTACTATTTAGAACTGATTGGAATTTTGCTCGCACTCCGGCAACCGCTACCGCGTATCTTGGCGGCAGAAATTTACTGAATAGCAGCCGGGGCCGAAGAGCACCCGTGCCATTTTCCATATTGCTCAGAATGATTTTGCTTTGAACGATTTTGCATTGGGTGCACAAGCTGATCGGCGGGTGTGCTTGATTGGGACAAACAGCACCCGCAGATGGTCTTGCAACAGCAGTCCGCAAATTGCATTACTGGATCGGCTCGACGGCCTGATTCTTCGGGCGTTCCAGTTTCTTGAGCTCTTGCTGCTGAATGGGAGTCTCTTTGTCGCCGTCACGCAAGAAGGGGGCTCTAACCTGTTCACCTTGCGCCGGTTTGATAGGTCGTACCCAAATGTTGCGGAAGCGGACGGGATTGCCATGGTCTTGCAGACTGATGGGTCCCGTTTCGCCGTGCATATTGTATGCGGGTGGTCGATTAAAGGGGGTATCGCCCTTCAGCTCGAAGTGATTCAGAATCACGACTCCGTTATGCAATGCTGTCATGTAGGCTGGTGACTTGAGCGAACCATCTTCATTGAAACGCGGCGCGGTCCAGATGATGTCATAGCTATTCCATTCGCCAGGTTTGCGCATCGCGTTGACCATGGGTGGCGTCTGCTTGTAAATCGCTCCGGCTTGACCATCGTAATAGGTTTCGTTGTCGTACGAGTCCAAAACCTGAATCTCATACTTACCCATCAAGAAGACGCCGCTGTTACCGCGACCTTGCCCATCGCCTTTTACTTCGCTGGGAGCTGACCACTCAATATGCAGTTGGCAATCGCCAAACTCTTCTTGTGAAGTAATGGGGCCTTTGCCGGCAAAAATCACGCCGTCTTTGACAGTCCAATTCTCTCCGTTTTTCCAATTGTTGAGATCTTGGCCGTTAAACAGAACAATCGCGTCGGAGGGAGGCTGCGAGTCGCTCTCGCCGGGCGTGATGATGGCGGGCTTCTCCCATTGAATGCCATTCAGGTATTCTTCCGCGTGATTCCAAGCATTAAGACTGAAAGTGGCCATGGAAAAGGCGACGGAAGCGAGCAGATTGCGAATCGTCATATTCGAGTTCTCCGGCGGTTTGTATTTTTGAGAGGCGACATTATCTTTCAGCCGGCACAAATTCGCAAGCGTCACGCGTGACGAAGAACCTAACCGAGAACTATCGCCTGACTTAAAGTGTTGCCCGGCTCGATCGGTGGAATGGCGAGGTTCTGATTTCCAAGATAAGTGATGGTCTCACTTCACCGTCGCACGGCGGTTGGCAAGCCAAGGTTGCCGCAAGTGGTGTATAATCCGGCATTTTCCGGGGTGGCTGTCAGGCGTTTCTCACGGCTTGTTCGATGACTTCCCTCCCGCTGGCCATGGTTCCATTGATTCCTGGATATTCGTTATGTTGCGTGCGGCGATTGCTGGTGTTGGTTTTATGGGGTGGATTCATTATCTGGCGTATCAACGGTCGAAGCGGGCCATGCTGGACGCATTCTGCTCGCGGAATCCTCAGAAAAGAGCAGGGGACTGGACCAGCATACAGGGAAATTTCGGGCCACCCGGTGAAAAGATTCCTCTGGCTGGGCTGAAGGTGTACGAAACGCTGGATGAGGTATTAAACGATCCCGAGATTGATTTAGTGGATATCTGTTTGCCACCCCACATGCATGTAGACGCAGCCTGCAGATCACTGGCTGCGGGCAAGCATGTGCTGTGTGAGAAGCCACTCGGTCTGACAACCGAGGATTGTGACCGGATGCTCGAAGCGGCCGATAAGGCAGATCGCAAGCTCTTGGTAGCGCAAGTTCTGCCCTACATGGGAGAATTCGCGTTTGCTTACCAAGCTGCTCAGAGCGAACAATTCGGAAAGCCAAAGCGGGCTTTCCTGAAACGCGTGATTTCTCCTCCCGATTGGATTCCCAATTTCTACGAAAAATCGGAAGTAGGTGGGCCGCTGATTGATCTTCACGTACACGATACCCATTTCGCGCGTTTGATGTTCGGCATGCCAAAGCGTGTCATGTGCTCAGCGGAAATGCACAACGGTCTGGTTAAGTTCTGTTACAGCCTGATGGAGTTTGAGCAGCCCGATGTGGTGGTCGCCACAGCCAGTGGTGTCAGTGAACAGAATGCGCGTCCATTCTGTCATGGCTTTGAGATTCAGTTCGAGAAGGCGCTAATGCAATTTGAACTTGCCGCGCACGTCGAGGGTGCGGACATTCTACCACTGAAAGTGCTAGGCCAAGACGGTGTGGCCAGCCAGCCGGAATTGAAGGTCGCGGATGAGATTGCCGCATTCACCGCCGAGATCGATGATGCTGTGGAGTCCATTGAGTCTGGAAAGACAGAACCCAAACTGGATGGACGCAACGCCCGCGACGCCATCCATATCTGCCAGTGCCTGCAGCTATCCGCCGAATCACGCGAGTGGATAGTCTGTCAGTAGGCGGATGCGGTGTGAGAACGATCACTGACAGCGACTCTGCCTCAAAGCTACAGTCAGGAGACTGTTCGGATCCGCTTTCGGAGCGGCTCGTGTGGCACGGGCTAGCCCGTGTATTTGAATGTCATCAGCTTGCATTTCGAACATTGATCCAACGTCTATCGAAGAAATAGGATTCTCATGCGACGATTTCACTGCTGATTGAACGCCCCATGATGCATCT
>JANSWS010000590.1 GCA_024743355.1 bacterium | reverse complement strand
GTCCCGCTTTGCAAAGCGAACTTGTTCCCTGATCTGCCAGCAAAAACTGGCACGATCGAATAGCAGCATGCGATGCAAGACGGAATTTCCCAACGATCCCGAAAAACCCCCTTGACCAATTCGCCCACATAGCAGCGTGGTCGCGTCGTCCACCGTCTGGCGACGGTAGCTCGATGTCGTCCACCGTCTGGCGACACTAGCTACGATGTCGTCCACCGTCTGGCGACGGTAGCTACGATTGAGCCATTTGGCGGGCTGTGTACACTTGAACAGGCTTTTTAGTCGGAAGTGCGACCGATTGCTTTCCGAAGTGTTTGGGATCGGATACCATGAGGGCTCCTTACGCGAAGCGGAACAAATCCTCTGCGGCCCCGTCAGTGTCGATCTGCCGTGCAATCCGTTGAGCTGCCGCAGTTGCTCTGCAGGACAGCATGATTTGCGACGGTCTTTTCAGTGAACCTGTTGTGGGTTGGATAGCATTTTGTCGCGTAACCAGCGGTGATTTATTCATCCGGCGCCGGTATGGCGGTCCGTTGGGGGGTGACAGATTCCGGTGATTGGGCTGTGCGTGATGAACCTCGGGGCCTGATGGACCTTCGGGGCATGTTCTTCGGAATCGAGAATGCCTTTGGGTTAACGCCTTCGGGTTTAGGGATGGTCAGGATGAAGGTCGTCAGTAGCAGGCTTGGGGATTCCACCTGAGGAAAGCCATGAGACAGAGGCGTGAAACAAACGCAATGGGAGTTCCGAAGCTAGCTCGATCATCGCCGGGCAGGATTGCTCCACGAGGTGGCTGCAGGCTGAGATTGGAACTGCTGGAGTCTCGTCGCTTATTGGCCGGCCTGCAAGTCTCGGTTTATATCGACCAAGATGGTTCGCGCAGTTTTGATGGGGCTTTCGATCTGGTAGCCGCCAATCGTTTGGTCTATCTGGACCATGATGGCAATGGTGTCCTAAGCACTGGCGAGCCAGTTCAAGTAACGGACAGGCAGGGACGGGCCGAGTTTGAAGGCTTACAGGCCGGAACTTACCGGGTTGGTTTGCTGGCCAATCCTTCCTCGCAGCGACAGTCGAATTCAATTCAAGTGGCCTCGCGCGCCAAACAGATTGCCACCACGCCGGCAGAGTGGGTGTTGGGCAATCAGCGTTTGTCGGACGTGTGGGTGGTTGATGAGTTCGGTTTAGCTTCCCGTGAAGTTTTGTCCGCGGATTCTCAAGGTCCGACGACGGTCGTTTTGGGTGGCCCTGTCTTGGACGCCCTCGCACCTCGCCGCGATGCCTCTACACTGGCATCCAATCCGTGGGTGCAGGACAACTATTTGCTGGTTGTACGAGAGGCCGCGACAAACGAAAGCAAGCTGCTGGCATTCGATGTCGCCACCGGAAAAGTCACGGACGTTTCCGTGCAGGGTATTCCTGCGGGCGGGCAGTTGCGGCAGGTCTTGCACTCACAGCATACCACTATCGCCTTGGTCGAACGCTCCGGGGAGTTATTGGTTACCGATCTGTTCTGGGATGGTCAGTCCGCAGTACTCAGTGCGGAGCTGGCGACGTCCGTGTCCGGAGTGGCCGCCAACGAATCTGTTTCGCATTTTGCGGTGATCGAAGCCTCAGATAATTCAGGCAGCCGAGTGGTTGTGCATGATATTGCTCGCGGGGCGCAAGCGGATTTTGACTTTTCGGCCAAGGTAACCTCCATTCAGTTCTCCGCGGACGGACAGTTCCTGTTTGCTGCGCTTGGTTCGGGCGGGATCGGGGTGTTGCAAGTTGGCGAGCAGAGCTTGGTACAAAAGGCCATCCTTGCTGATGCCGTCGGACCTGTTTCCGTGAATGCCGTGGATGGACGCATTGTAGCTCGCAGCGCGAATCAGCCCGGAAAAGTTGTCGTTTGGGAAGCTGCCAGTTGGCTGCCCGTTGGAACCACAACGCTGCCAGCGGCTCTCGGCGGCGGTTCTGTGTATTTGCAGACGGACGTCTTCGGGGATCGAGCTCTGGTTGCGCATAGCAGCGGGCTTTACGAAATCGATCTGGCTATCTCTCAGCCGCTGCGAGTCGATCTCGCCGATGGTGAATCTGCGGAAGTGATGTTGGGGCTGCGCGAGACCGGCGACAACCGTCCGCCGAGCGTGGCAGACGGCTTTGTGGCGGAACTTAGTGAGGACGGTAGCCTGGAGCTCGATCTGGGCAGCGCTGATTTTGCTACTGATGCAGACGGTGATCAGCTTTGGCTGGAGTTGTCATCCGCTCCTAAGCACGGTTCGTTCAGTCGCGTATCCGGCGACATTTGGCGATACACTCCGAGGTCGAACTTTCATGGAATGGATGTCGCTTCGCTGCGGGTCCACGATGGCGTTGCGGTATCCGAGTTGATTCTTCAGTGGGAGGTGGAGCCTGTTAATGATCCGCCTTTGGCGATTCATCTTCAGCTGCCACCGATTGCCGAAAATCCGACTCCCGGAACCATCGTGGGTACGATCTCTGTGGTGGATCCCGATGTTGATGCGGAATATCGCATCACGACGCCGGATCCGCGTTTCAGCATTATTGGTGGGCAGATTTATTTCGTCGAAGGTGAATTGGACTTTGACGTCGAGCCCAATGTCAGCCTGCAAGTACTTGCCACCGATGTCGAGAATTCCGACTACACCATATCCGTAGAGTCCACGTTGGCTCTCACGGATGTGAATGAACCGCCCACGGGTATCGAGTTGCAGTTGTACGGCGAAGGCATTGAGGAGCATGTGCCTGGAGCAGCGGTTGGTTTGGTCCGCGTGCTCGATCCCGATCAGGATGCCGAATATGAAGTGGAGGTTGCCGACGAACGCTTTGAAGTGGTGGACGGCGAGTTGCGCTTGTTGCCTGACCAGGAATTGGACTTCGAAACTGCAGGCGAAGTCAATCTAGGGTTGACGGCCAAGGAGGTGGGCGGACAGGGGCAGACCGTCAGCCAGGCCGTGACCGTGGCCGTGCGAAATCGCAACGAGGCGCCGTTATCCATTCACTTGTTCGGCAGCTCTGTGGAAGGCGGCGTAGCCGGTGCACTCATCGGGCAACTGGAGGTTGTGGATCCCGACGGCGATGTGTACGTGTTTAGCCCGCATGACCATCGGTTTGAAGTGCACGGCAACGTGCTGAAATTGAAACAAGACCAGTCCCTGGATCCGACTTCAGGCACGATTCATATCACGGTTTCCGCAAGAGCCGCAAGCGGCGACCACATCAGCGGATCCTTCCCGGTCTTGGTGCGAGAGATGCATCCTCCCTATCAAAATCCGATCAATCCCTATGACGTCAATGGCGACGGCATCATGAGTCCGCTGGATGTCCTGGAAGTCATTAATGACATCAATCAGGGTGGAGGCGGTCCGTTGCCGCCCACCCGCGACGGCGGTGGTGGCAGTGGCGAGCATCCCTATATGCCTGACGTGAATGGGGATGGCCAGCTCACTCCCATTGATGTGCTGCATCTGATCAATGAGCTGAACAAGCAGAATCCGTTTGGTGAGGGCGAAGGCGAGCAGGATATTCGCTACG
>JANSWS010000155.1 GCA_024743355.1 bacterium | reverse complement strand
TCCGTAAAGACGTACTCTTCTACTTCCGTCTTCAGACCAACTTCGTCATCAGCCTTGATAACGCCTTCGATGGGGCGATCGATCTTGTCTTTGAAAATCGTTCTCAGTTGCATTGTCATTTTGGATTTACGACTTTGGATTTTGGATTGTTTGCTCGCAATGTCTTCTGCGACGCGACGACCATGGCGGTAATCTCGTCACACTCACGCAATAGGTCCGCGATACGCTCTAATGGCATCAAACCGGATTCTGCAATCAGCTCCATCCAATAGCCTGATTCATCCGACTCTTCCTCGACAATTCGCAATTTGTTGACCATGTCCGCCGATGACTTTGCTCGGCAGACCGCGCGATAATTTGCGCCCACGCTGGTCGCCGCTCTCAGTAATTGCTTCCCAAGCACGTCTGCGGTCGTCGATCGGGGCAATGATTCGACCAGTCTGATCGTTCGCAACGCCAACTGCTTGGTTCGTTTCTTAAATTCATGTTCATTCACGACTAGAATCCAAAATCGAAAATCCCCAATCCAAAATCCTTACGCTTCGCGGTCGTACAGATTGAAGGCCCGGTAGTATTTGTCATCACGCAGCCGTCCGAAAAGATCGAGCGATGCGCCATCCTCGAGCGAGTGGGAATATTCACCTGGAAAAAACATCACTAGCGGCTGTTCTTTTGCGACGCTTTGCAAATTGTTCAGCACGGTGTGAGAACGGATGAATGGAAACACCTCCCCAACACCGCACAGGAACGTGACGTCAAACTCCGTATCAGCCATTTTCGCGGCGATTGCGGGAGCAAGTTTCGTTTCCGGATCTGTTAGGCTCTGGAGCGCCTCCAGCAGCTCACGTTTTCCATGCTTTGATTCGTTCTTTACCCAAAAGTCCCAATCGCCGAGTTCATCCATCAATTCTTTCGATAGGTCGTACAGGTCGATTTCCAGGACGCGAACGCCCTTATGCTTCAGCTTGCGTATCAGTTGCCCACGCAGCTTCTCCATTTCGATTGCTTCAGAAGGGTCGAACGGCACGACGAAGAACGGCACTTCGTTGCCAATACCCTCCATGCGCAAGAATCGCTGACTACCGATCACGTTGAGCAAGTGATCGAAGCGGTCAGCAATGGAAGCGGATTGGAGATACTGATTCATTTATCGTGGCTCCTAATCCGGAACCGCTGTAGGAAATAGTAGGAAATGCTCGGGAGAGTCATTTGCAATCACTCGCATTAGCTTTTCAGAAAGTACCGGCGGGAGAATAATGCCTTCGGGCGACAGCATCTCCGATTCGCGAAGCATGCGAAGCATCACTGTCTGCAATTTTGTCCTCGTCGACGGTGCCAACTGCTCTAGCTCCTCATGCCAAATCGCCTTGTTTTCAATGAATCGATCGACATCGTTCCGGTCGAGCGAAAAATCAAGCTGTAAGTACTTTGATCGCAGGACATCCCGAGCGAAGTCGGCTAGGAACTGATACCTAAGGCAACATGCCAACCAAAGAATCAGCTTTTGCTCTTGGCGACTGCCCTCCGCGAGCAAGTAAATTTCGTCCTGATTGAGTGCTTGCAGTCGGTTGCGAACTTCGCGAAGCTTCCTCGCGGCAGTACTTTCGGTGCGGCTTTGCAGGAGATTTCCATCTTTGATTGCTTGCAGAGTGGCTTTCCAGTCGAAATGCCTGCGCACAAGCTCTTCCGCTACCACGAGAGACTCGTGGTACAGCAGACCGCCGGCGGTGAACGACAGGACATACTGCGTCGCGACCATCATCTGGTAGGGCAGCGGATGAGCGACAAACCAAAGGTTGGTCAATGCACCACCGCGCTTGTTTCCTTTATTTAGGGTGGTTGGGTTTGGGGTTCGTCGAGAGATCGTTGCTTGGTCGTTGAGCTGACTTCAGCAACGAATCGAGCTCTTCCTGCTTGAACAGCCGGTAGCCATTAACGGGATGACGGTGCGCTACGATCTTCCCAGCGTTTTCCCAATTTCGCAGCGTGTTTGGCGATACACCGAGATACTCGGCGGCTTCCGAAACGCGCAAAAACTCATTCAGCCTGTTCATCGAAAAACTCCGGCTGGCCAAAGGTCTTGTGTGGTTCACAAACCTTACCAAGAGCTACCCAGACTGTACAGCAGGCGGCTCCTGGGTGCCCTGGAGAATCTCTCGATGACCAGACCGAGATCACGCGGCTGCTTCCACATCTGAAGGACTTGAATCTTCCGGAGCGTCGAGACACGGAAGGGCGAGCCCATCCACCTTTGGAAGTGAGGCGCCGAAGATGCCTTGCAGGTCTCCGTACATCCCGGCGGTGCTCCCGATTGCACGGTCAATTTGCTTTTCGCGACGATTCCAAATCGTCTGCATCGACCTCTTTTCTCGGTCAAGCTCAGCACGCATGGTTACGAATGCTTCCACGATTCCCTCGACACACCGCTGAAATTCCTTGCCGGAAAGGTAGTTGTAGACAAGCTCCATCTTTTCGGCTCGCCCTTCCGCGGCTAGCCGATTCTTGCCGGCTTCAATCAAGCCTGCCCGAAGTGCCATTGCTAATCCCTTGACACAGGACCAATTACAAACCCACACGCCTTCGATGAGCGCGAAGTTTTCGACACCCTCGGGTAGGGTTTGCGTGACGATCACCGCACATGAGGCTCTTGCAGCACGCTGATCGTCTCGTAGCTTTGGCAGCCACTGGTTGCTCCAGCTCTTCGTCCGCTTGGACTCCCAAAGAATGCTGCCGCTTTCTAGGCCGCTAGAGCACAGGACTCGCTGCAACGCATCGCCGCCGTTGACTCCCTTGCCGATAGCCTGGATCGAATCCGATGGAAAAGAACTTTCCAGCAAATCTTCAAGAGCTAGCTCCTGGACCTCGCCCTGAGTTTGTTGAGAGCCTTGCTCTGCCTTTCGTTTCAGATCATCGATTTGCTTCTTGAGTTCGCTTACCATTTTCTGGTGTTCTGCATCTTTCATGCGATGCTCCTCTGCGAACTGCCTCAACGCCTCCTGCCGAATGTTGTCTCGCTGGGCATCGACTTCCCTCGCTGCAATCAGCTTTAGCTCCTGCGTTTCCGCCTCGAGCTTGCGCTCACGTTCACGCAGCTTGAGCTCGTGTTGCTGGGATTCGCGAAGCTTTTCCGTGAGCTCTTCGAGTTGCGAGCTGCGATCCTTGAGCTCCACTGAGAACTTTTGCTCCGCTAGCATCTTGGCCTTGGCCAGGACTGCGGCCTTCTCTGCCTCAACCCCAATCCGAATCTGCTCGTCCATCGACTCCCGCAGTTCCTTCGCGGCCTGCTTGTCGAGCTCAAGCTGCTTCTTGGCAGCATCGAGAGCTATGTGTTTTGCCCGAATCTCGGACTCGAATTCGGCCCGAATCTGATCGCTTAGCTGAGCCTTGAGGACTTCGTTGATGGCGATTTCAGCGTGGCAGCTTGGGCAGGTGATCAAATTCGACATGGTGACGGCTCCTGGGAACGGGAATTGGTGATAAACTCGCAGTAAAGCAGAAGCCATGCCAAAATCATGTTTGTGATTAACCGGTGCGTACTGGCATGCACGAAAAACTCAAAAACGTGAGAATTGCGTGCGAATTTTCCATGCATTCGCATGTTGCGTCTTCTGAAGAGAGTAGACTGCAACAAACGCATTTGTGTATGCACAAACGGAAATGTGATTTATGAAGCACCTTGTACTTGTCAGTTGGATTGGACATACAGACCTGCGAGCGATGGCAGCCTCCGCAACGCCTAAACAGCGTCGAGAGCTGGAGCAAGTCATTGGTGATTCACGTCAGGTTGATGGGGACGGACCCGTGAAGGGCTTGGTAAGCGGCCTGAACTTCAAGCAGATCCATTTGCTGAGCAGTTATCCCGCGCATATCACCGCTATGTTCGCAAAGTGGCTGGGCGAGAAAGCACGCACTTACCAAACTCCAATCTTAGACCCGACAGATCACGCGCAGATTTTAGAGGCAGTGCAACCAATCGTTGCCGGCATAACGCTAAAGCCGAATGATGAGCTGTGCTTCCATCTAAGCCCCGGCACGCCAGCGATGGCGTCGATCTGGATCTTGCTCGCGAAAAGTAAGTATCCGGCAACACTCTACCAGACGTATCGGGATGAAATTCGCAAAGCAAACATCCCCTTCGACGTCACGGTTGAAGTCGTACCGCAGCTGCTCAGTGAGCCAGACCGCTTCTGGCAACACCTCGTTGCCGAAGGAGCTGAAGAGACACCAGGCTTTTCGTCAATCGTCGGCAATAGCCCACCACTGAGGCTTGCAGTGGGACGAGCCAAGCGAGCTGCAATTTTCGACGTTACAGTTATGATCCTCGGTGAAACTGGATCGGGAAAGGAACTATTCGGGAACGCGATTCATCAAGCTAGTCATCGCCGCGATGGACCATTCATACCAATCAATTGTGCTGCCATATCGAAAGACCTGCTCGAGTCGGAGCTATTCGGTCACGTGAAAGGCGCCTTTACTGGGGCTGATAAAGATCGCTCCGGCGCATTCGAACTGGCTGATGGTGGAACGCTTTTCCTGGATGAAGTTGGCGAATGCGACTTGGCAATGCAGGCCAAGATCTTGCGTGCGCTGCAACCGCCACCTGGAGCCGAACCTAGTCGACGGGTTCTTCGACGCGTGGGGGATACAAAGGACTTTACGGTGGACGTCCGTGTCGTGGCTGCCACGAATCGCGACCTGCGAAAGGAAGTCCAGCAGGGCAGTTTCCGCGAGGATCTGTTTTACAGGCTTTCCATGATTACGGTGAAGCTCCCTCCGCTGAGAGAAAGGAAGGGTGATGTTGGTCTTTTAGCAAAAGCTCTACTTGAGCAAATCAACGACCAATTCGAGTCAACTAGTCGACCCGGATACGTGCGCAAGTCACTTCCTTCAGAGACGCTGAAGTACATGGAAAGCTACCACTGGCCTGGGAATGTACGAGAGCTTTACAACGCACTCGTCCAAGCAGCCATCATGCAGGACACACCGAAGCTAAAGCCAAGAGATATTGCCTCGGCAATCGCATCAGCCCCCTCCGCCTCAAGTGCCACCGCCTCCGACGTCGTGCTTGGCGACGGCTTCGATATCGATGAACACCTCGACGATATAAGAAAGACCCTGCTTCGTCGTGCGATGGACCAGGCAAATGGCGTCAAAGCTCGGGCAGCTGAGTTGCTTGGAATGAAACATTACCAGACCCTAGATGCCCAATTGAAGCGGTTGAAGATTGATCGCTAGAGGCCTTAATGTTCTGGTCCATTTTCAAACGACGAATCCCAAGCAATGGATTTCGAGCCTGAAAAACGCTCCAGTTTTTGATCGAGACTGATTACCATTGACCGAGAAAACCGAGCCTATGCAAGGTTTGTAAGGAAGCGTTTGGGGCGCCGAATAAGAGAAAGTTCACATGGTACGCGGTAGAAAAAAGGTACGTGGAATCTTCGCGATTGAAGGTGAGTGGTATTCTGACTTGCGCCATGGCGTGAGTTTCCGCCCCATATTGGAGGTGATCAACAAACTAAACCGATCTCCGTATGTTCATCGAGATGCCGCCACACGTGAGGAGTTGTTCTACTATCTAACCAAATGGACGCAAAAGCGGTACAGCTCATACCCAATACTGCATCTAGGATTCCATGGGATCCGCGAATCGATCCTGATTGGCGATGGCAGGTCTAGTCTATGCCAAGTGACCTTGGATGAGCTAATGGATCACATGGACGGGGCGTGTAGTAAGCGGATAATCTACTTTGGCAGCTGTGAGACCATGAACATCGATGGGCGTAGGCTGAAATCGTTTTTACGAAAGACTGATGCCCTCGCCGTTTGTGGCTACCGCTTTCAGGTCGATATGCTCAAGTCCGCTGCCTTTGAGCTACTTCTGTTTGACGCGCTCCTTTGTCATACTTTGACACTCCAAGGCGTCCGTGCGATGGAACGCATGATTCGTGAAACCGGTGGGTCACTGTGCCGCGAACTCGGTTTCCGTATGGTGATCCGTGGCGCAGGTTGAAGCCCAGGTTCAGCTACGAAGAACCAAGAGTAAAGGACATGGCTCGATGACGAAGAAGGTATATCATTACAACGTGTTGGTTTCCTTCAAAATGCAACTCTCATTCTCGGAGTCCGAGGTCGAGCAAAGCGAGGAAGGGGACCGAGGTGACATGTCACCGAAGCAAGCGGCACTTGAGGCTTACGGTAGGGAGGTTGAAGAATGCCTTACTCAGCAATTCGGTGGGATTGGCGAGCTGGAAGTTTGGGCAGATTTCGATGATCTGCTAGGGGTTGTGGAGGAGTAAATCGCTTGTAACTAGACCCACACGAATTTCTCATCACTAATCTCCTGCTCAGCATCCCATCGATAAGCGCACAAGAATCCGCCTTTGGCGACGCTGTAGTCGATGCAGGCAACGTTTGAAGCAAGCCTTGTGGGCTTCTCGGCTTTGAGCCAATAGTGCCCGACGAATACGGGAGGAGCATCGCTGGCGTACGGTGTGATTTCAGCCGAGGATTTCTCGTCGATTTCAATCGGGCAAGTGATGGGATCTGATTGCAAGACATACTCCTCGTACAGCGTCCCTGGCTTCGGCTGTTCGAACCAACGAGCACGAATCGCAGTGCGTTTGTGCCCGTCTTTATCGTGATAGAAATAGCCTTCGGGAAGCGGGATTTCCTTGCCTTTCAGGATCACCTCAACGGCTTGGCACAATGCCGATTGCCGAAAGCTCGCCTCCATCATGAATTCTTTTCGGATTGCACCACGATTCCCGCTGCTCTGCTCGATGAATCGCATGTGCGGTTCGTCCCAACAGGCATGTACGGCTCGGCCTGGGCTGCTATCCGGCCCAAGCACCTCGAGCCACATGGGTAGAGTCCGGAACCAGTCGAGAGCATCGGCAAGCTGGCTGTCGGAGAGCTGCTGGATGGTCGCCGCATGCTGCCGAATGTTCTTGGTTTTGCGCGGACGTAGACTGTGTTCCTCGCGATCGCCAAAAGAAGTATGAAAGGCAATCGCGTTGAATTCGTGATTTCCCATCACCGTGCGAGCGTGGCCCGCTTGCACCATTGGCTTCACGGTTTCCAGTACTTCGCGGATCTTGGGGCCGCGGTCGATGAAATCGCCCAGGAAAATCACTTGCCGCTCGCTGTGACGAAAAACTCCATCCTCTTGCGTGTAGCCAAGTTTGATCAACAGCTGCTGCAGCTCATCTGCATGACCGTGAATGTCTCCGATAAAATCGTAGCCTGCCAACTGATTCAATTCCGATAGCCTCTTGTTGGTGGACGGATGTGTTGCTGGAAATCAAACGCGTAGAGTAGTCTCATGCGCGCCAATTCGAAACCGCCCAATAGCTGGAGTTATTGGGTCAAGCCGCAGCACTTTCTTGCCGGTGCTTACCCGGGAGCCGCGGACGTAGCGACTCATGAGCAGAAGCTCCAATCGCTGCTGGACGCGGGAATACGCGTTTTCTTGAACTTGATGGAACCGGACGAAACGAATCACGAAGGAAAGCAATTTCGATCGTACGAAGAGGACGTCGCCGTTCTTCAGCCAGAAGCTGAATGTGTTCGCTTCGCAATTCAAGACGCTAATATTCCCCAAAAGCAGGAGATGGTCGACATCCTTGACGCAATCGATGGTTCCCATGCTGCAGGACGCTCGGTCTATGTTCACTGCTGGGGAGGTATTGGCAGAACGGGCACCGTCGTCGCCTGTTGGCTGCTCAGGCATAGGCTGGCGACGGCAGACAATGTGTTTGAAGTGTTAAAAGACCTACGCCGCCATGATCAAGAGCGCGGCATGCGCAGATCACCGGAAACGGACCTGCAGTGGGACTTCGTGCGGGGGTGGCATGAGACCGAGTAGGATCAACGCATCCAAGTTGGATCGTCTGCATCGCCTGGCGGAGGCATCGGCAAGTCGCTGTCACCGCTGTCCAGCGGCAAGAAGCGAGGATCTGGCTTTTCGTACCAATCCGCGTAGGCGACCGGAAACCTCCCGTGTTCTGCATACCCGAGCATCTTCACATAGCACCCGGCATAGTTCCAATCATCCCCCAGAGAGCAACGGACGATGACTGGAAATCGACTGGCAAATTTCCAAGCGAGTTCCTGCACCGTGTCCGTTTTCGCGTCCTCCCATCCGAAGTACTCGTTCTGTTGACCACTGGTGTAGCGAGCAACCACGTCATCTTGATTTGCCAGCCGCGCACCATGCGATCTCAGAATATTGGACTTCGGTGTGATCGCACATCGCCAGGAGCACCCAGAGGCGGAAAGCCCAGGTTCAATCCGCATCCGCTGGTAGCCCTGTTTATGGAACTCGTGAACCATTCGCAATATGCGCAGCGCGCGTCTCTTGGCCGTTTCCACACACTTTTCTCCTTGACTTACTGCTTAGCGATCTATCGAGTGGATTCGCTTTCGCGATGGGGCGGCGAATTCGCCGCTTGCTCGAGTTCATGTCGCCGCAAACAGGTATTAACTGCGCAATTTCGCGGTATTTTTGTGACCAGGCGGCGAATTCGCCGCCTGATCCATTTCCTTCGCGACAGAGAGTTACTTCTTCCAAATTTGTCGGCATTAGCCGATTTCGCGTATGACCGCCCGAGCTTTTTCCAGGTCTCTCTCGGCATAGACTTGCGTCACATCTGCGGCCGCATGCCCCAGAACAACCTGAGCGGCTTCCAGTCCGAACTGCTTGCGGATCGTTGTTGCGGCGCTGTGGCGCAGTTGGTTGGGAGACCAGCGATGTTCGGACTGCCACTGCTTCACTTTCTTGACCCCCTCCGGACCAATACGCTCAAACCATTGCTGGTGCGTTTCTTTCGAGCGCCGAGCGAGTGGTTCCGGCGGCGGAAAGGCTCGATCACAGGCACGATGAATGGCTTGCCGGTAGCTGTTAGTGTCGTACTGATCCCGTGGCTTCTTTTTCGGTCTCTTCTTGCGATTGGTACCAGGCCGATTGCCGCAGGAAAGAGGCGTTGTTCTCCGCGCTTGCTTCTCCATAAGAAACTTCGTCATGTTTTCTTGAGGCGAAAAACAAGGCAACTTGGCTGCTCTTGAGAGATACGGAAGAAGCAACTTCTGAGCTGCCGGCCCGATGAAAACGAGACGACTACGCTCATGATGTTCGGTTTTATGAGATTCTGGTCGGTAGACCCAGATGTCCGCGGATCGATCGATATCAGCGGGCCTCAAGATGCAAACTTCACTGGGACGCATGCCCGTCTTCGATTGAAGGAGCACCATGTCACGAATGATCTTAGGCAGATGTGGTAAAGTCTGATTTACTGTGGCTTCAGGGACAGGAAGGATGGGGTCCGGTTCCGGCAAGTCGCAACGGCCTTTTTTGAGGCCCGGCACAGTGGCCAATGCCTGATGGACATGAGCGGGAATCAACTCTTCACTCACGGCCCATTTAAAGATCCTGGTCAGTCTCCGCATGTTTTTGTTGACCGTCGGTCGAGACTGTCCTCTGTCGATCCATTTCTGCCGCACGGCCTTGAGGGCTTTCGGGCCAAATTCCTCGGCGGGAGTAGTGCCGTAAAGAAGCCGGATGTCGCGGATGACCAGTCGAAAGGCGTCCTGCTCATTGGTCGGCTTACCGTTCTTGACGTAGTAGGACTTGGCGAACCGCCAGAAAGCGGCCAGTACCTCAACGACGGTGATACGATCGTCCCTCAGTCGTGAAGCACTGAGGTTGGCGATTAGCGGCCAAATACTCGGCAATGAGCCGATCGTAGAGCAGCTTACTGGCTTTGGTCCCGTGTGGACCCAGATAGTGATCCTTGCCAGCTAGAGTAACGATCGCCTGACCGCTGGCACGATGCTTTCGATACTTGGGGACTGCATGAGAAAGACGCGGCATAGTGTGGTGTCTCCCGTAAAACGGTATGTACCGTTTTGTAATTTGGGAAAACGCCGCACTGCTCACCGCGAGCAGGTATCGTAAGTCTCGATTCGGCTGGGACTTATAAAGAGCACGCCCGGTAGGATTCGAACCTACAACCCTCGGTTCCGAAGACCGATGCTCTATCCAGTTGAGCTACGGGTGCTGACGTGCGTTTGCACCAACAAAAACACTGGTTTTTGTGGCGAATAGGTGATGTGCTCTCACCACCTGACTGGTCCAGATCTTACAAGATTTTAGCCCTTTTACCACCCATTCTCGGACACTTCTCGGACAGATTCTGAAAGGTTCTAAGACCGAGGGTTGCAGTATTAGGGCAAAAGATCCCGCGGAGAAACCCCCATGGCCTTGGCAAGTTTATCCAAATTCACTATCGCGATATTTCGCTCTCCCCGTTCTACACCACCTATGTAGTTGCGATGCAGGCCACTCTCAAAGCCTAGCTCTTCCTGGGACCAGCCTAGCCCCTCGCGTAAGCTCCTGATTTTCTCCCCGACAATAATTCTAATATCCTTTTTTCTCATGTTTACATCACACTTATAAGTAGCAAAAATGGCTACACACTATGAGTGTGATTCGTGCTGTTTAGGGATGAACGATTTTTGGCCCCGGTTTTCGGTAGCGGTAGCTTGCTACACTGAGAGGAGCAGTGGCAATGCCCACCAAACTGATCACCACATAGAGATCAAACAACAGTGCCGGGATCTCCCTTGAGTACTGATGAAATATGACAACTGAAAATAGCAACACGACCACACTTCCATAGGTAGTGGTCGCAATGGTTGCCTGTCCGGTGCGTCCTGCCGGTGTGCTTCCTAGATTGGGATGCCGTGACTGGAACTGCATCAGCTCCTCATTGGCAATCTCGTTGACACTGCTTTCAATCTCGGCAATACGGCGAAGGTTATCTGCTTTGGCCTTTGCATGCTGAGCCGTTGTTCTCGTAAGCCAAAGTAGAAACATAGGAGTACACACCAGCACGACAGTTTGTGTGTGAAAGGGTAGCGAGCCAACAGCGGCAAGTCCTAGGGTGATAAATGCCCCAGCTGCTGGCAGTCGTCGGTCCAAGACATTAAGTCTGAACAACAACAGCTCATTGATCGAGTGATACTCAGCAAGGAGGATCTCAATGCGCTGTGCAGCTTCAAGCTTTTGTACATGCGTAGCATTCATACGCAATCCGAACATGGCCAGTTAGTTCAAGGAGCAAATCCAATGACCACTCTAGAACATTTCGAAGTGCTGATGCAATCCAGCCAAGAACAACAACATGACAGAGATGTAGCAGAAATCCTGCAACGATTCGAATCGTTTCTCAAACGTATTGAGTTGGAAACAAAAGACTGGATTCAAAAACCAGCTTGCTTAAAGGGAAAAATCGCAGAGCTCCAAGACCAAAGCCAGATAAGCTTGGACTCGCTTGAAGAGTTTGCAAGTTGCTATCCCGTTCACTTGCAGTCGCCTTTTGAAGATGTTGCGGCAATTGCTGGTGGAATCTGGCAGCTCTCTTCTAGAAGCGATGCACTGTTGAAGTTGGTGTTTCAACCCTGGACGCAAGACCTGCCAATCCATTCGCACGACTACAGCGAGAGAGTGATTTTCGTTCTGGATGGAAGGGCTGACTTTGTTGTTGCTGACCAGCACGGGGCTACCAGCGAAGTCAAAGTGTCCCGTGGCGATGTCCTCGTTTTCTTTCGAGGGACTAAGCATACGTTTCGAACCGCAGAGAATCAGTTGGTGCTGATGTCCTACCATTCGCCTTTTATCGAGCTAGATGACCCAAGGCAGTTTCGGCTTATTGGCGAACTGAACCCCGAAAAAAGCTAGGTAAAATTCGTATTCCAGCTTCGGTTTCCACGACGCCTAGTAGCTATAATGCAGGCAGCAAAACACTGGCCCATCTCCCGGCTGAATTAAATAAGGGAGAACGTCCTGAAAATCTCCTACCAAATTCAATCTACCTTTTCCGGTTTGTTTTCCGGCGTCCGCATGCCGCGGGCGTCGGTTTAGAAACTAAAAAGGAGATTGAAAATGGATCAGGAACAAATGATCAGGGCGTGGCAAAAGCAACGATTCAGAGACTACGAACGGCAAGCAGGACTAAGATTGCTTCGACAAGCAGCCTTTTTCTTGGTGTGTTTCACCTTAATGCTTGTACTCGGATTCGCGGCAACGATTCGATAGTTTTTGCCTTCGCTCACCACTTGTGGTGGGCGATTTTTTTGCGCTCACTACTCAAGCTCAGTGCCGAGCGAGGTTGCAAGCTCTTCGAGCAAGCGTAGTGCTTGCTGACGGTGTCCACCAACTAGCTCCCGAATAACCTCGGTGGCTTTGCTCTCTTCGATGATGGCCCAGATACTCAGGCGGCTACCATCGCAAGCACCGGAGTGCCAGGAACCGTCTTGCCCAAATGAGCAAAGGCCTGTGGCATTGATAACTCCGTGAAATTCTCTAAGCATGTCCTAGTGGTACCACGAGTTTGGCGGTTTAGTAAAGTTCTATCTAGCAAAATAATCCAATTGCTACTTTGCTCTAAACTCCGCCCAGAGTTTTGGGCTCTGCACTTCACGAATTGTTATCAGTGCAGTTTCTAGCGCAGGCAGAGCTGCCTGGTCTTTGGTTCTTCCTGCGGTTCGCTTGCTATGAATGACTCGCTCAAGAGGAAGCACGGGAACGACCACTGTGCCAAGGTCAATGGCAAGAGCTTGCTCATACTCCTTTTCAAAACTCTCCAAACCTTGGCACGTAAGAACGATATCAAACAGCTTGACACTTTGGCCTGCAAACGTTGGTGGGTTAAATGCGATAGGGGGAACATAAATGCCGCCGACTTTGGATAAGACTTTTGCCAGTTTGGGATCTGGCAACTGCGAGAACCAAAGGTCGATGTCTTGAGTAACAAGGGGAACACCTTGCAGCACGGCAGCTGATGCGCCTACGACCATAAACTGGACATCGGCTTTTACTAGCTCGGCAAGAAAACCAAGCGTGCCACTCTCACTAAGAAAGTCTGATTCTGCCAAGTTCTATCGCTCTCCGTAGCCGATCAAGTGGTGGTTCATCAAGGAGTGTTAACGTATGGCGAATAGTATCTCGGTCAGCCTCAGGATGCATGCGTGAGATATCGTCTACGAGTTCAAGCATGCGGATATGCCGCTGCAGAAGAAGCTGCTCATCATGAAGAAGGGAGCTTGGAGAAACGCCGAGAGTATTGGCCAGCTTGAGTATGCTCTTTGGGAGTGCTGATTCTTTGCCAAGAAGGGAATAATAGGCGTTTGAGCTAACACCAGCTGCACGCAGTAACTGCTGGAGGGAGATGCCTCGCCGTTGACACTCCTGCTTTACCATTTCATGGTGTATCTTCATGGATCGATACTACCATATTTTGGTAAAACCTGGCAAATTTATCCTAGGTGCACGTCATTGTCGATTCGCAATCGCACTTCCTCAAGAGCCTGCTTTAGCGCCTCTTCCATCTCGTGGTAATTGCCTTTTCGAGTTGAACTCACGGTGACTTTCCAACCAGCCTCAGTAACAAAGGTCTGCTTAACTCCTCGTGTTGCTGGCGAGGACACACCCTTACGCTGTCGAACCTGACGCTGGGCCTTGGCTACTGATACGGGAACACTTGAACCCTCCGGAGAAAGCATGGCAGCTCGACGTTGCTCATCGCTTGGCAGCTTCGATAGTTCATATGCCGCTGTAGGGGAGAGCGTTCCGTCTTCGACCTGTTTTTGGATATCACTTGGAAGCTTCAGCAGAGCAAGTGAGCGAGTGATGCGGGAAGGGTTTACTCGCAGTGCCTCGCCAAGCTCTTTTCCGGTCCAACCGTTTAGTTCGATTAGCAGGCTAAAGGCCTTGGCTTCTTCAATAGGCTTTAGGTCTTCTCGAAGTAGATTCTCAATCAACTGCTGCTCTAGAATCTGTGTCTTGTTCAAGTCCTTCTCTTCGAACTGACAGTTGATGCTAGGTAGGCCAGCTGCTTTGGTAGCTCGGTATCGACGTTCACCGGAGATGATGATCCATTTGGAGTGAACCTCGGACCAACGAACATGAATAGGGTGGAGTTGCCCTTTGTCTACGATACTACGCGATAGCCGCTGGATCTCCTCTTCATCAAACTCGGTTCTTGGCTGATCAGGATCTGGGATAACAGAGTCGATGGTGAGCGTGCCAAAGTTTCTAAGCGCCCGTCTACCTACATCCTTGGCATTTGGAACTGGGCTTAATTGAGGCTTGTGATCGATGTCTCGAATGCCCATCGATTCATCAAGCTTGTTTTTGATTCTTTCTAAGGTATTTCGCGTACTTGCCATCCTATGCACCTACCATTCTTTTCTTATTTCTCTCCGCGATACGCGAAACAATTTCAGCAGCCAAGTCTCTAGTTCGCTCAGCCGCTGCAGACTTTGAGCTGTAGTATTCCACTGGTTGTCGACAAGCCAAGGCAACCTTAAACGCGGAAGCTTCTGGAACCACGGTATCAAGAACCATTTCCTTGTAGAGTTCGCGAAGCCGCTCTTCATAGGAGCGATGAACGAGCAGTCGCTTGTCGTAACGAGTGACTAAATGCCCAAGTCGTCGAAGCCCAGGGTTTAATCGCCGGGCATTATCAATCGCTTGATGAACTGCCCTAAGGCCTTGGGTGCCAAAGTCTTCTGGTGGAACCGGAATGACGACATAGTCAGAAGCAATCATCGAGTTCCAGCTGCACTGATAAAGATTTGGTGGGCAGTCAATGAGCACGACGTCGTAGTTGTCATGTTGCTCAAGAAACTCTTTTACCGAGTACTGCACCATCCCAGCTTTCTCTGGCTCTGGGACGTTGAATTTAGCCAAGTGCTGATTGCAGGGAACGATAGAAATCCCTTCAAAGCCTGTTGGTTGAATCAGCTGTTGCTGGTCTAAGAAAAAGCATTCTTCATCAAAGATTGCAGCCAACGTTTTGTTTCCGGGCAGGTTCTCTACGTAGTCTGAACCCATGAACCCTTGGCTAAGTGAGCCTTGAGGGTCGGCATCAATGAGCAACACAGAGCAGCCAGACGCGGCAAACGCACCGGCTAGATGAAAGCAAGTGGAACTCTTACCGCATCCGCCTTTTTGATTGATTAAGCATAGAGTGATGCTGGCCATAGTACCTCACGAGATGGCTTGCAACCATGCAATTGCATTATGCAATTCTGCGTAAGTTGCTGTAATCACTTTCGATACGCTGACACATGGGTGCAAAGGTCGTCAAGGAGAATCTTTGCGATAGGTACTATGTACGTGTCGTTTGCGTCGCAGTTTACTAAGCTCGTCAGTAGCTCTGAATGCACTTGCTGCATTGGGGACTTGGGCTGGGGTTCGCCCTGCTTGCGTTGCTGAATTGCATAATGCAATTCGTGGCAATAACCCGAAACTGCTCAGGGTTGTGGGCATCCTTGGCTTCGAGGGTATAAAACGATTCCCTCAAACTTACTTAAATGGTAGTTAGTAGCGATGCTTCCATTTGCCACAACCATTTTTGCGACTTACTCAGTGCTTTTTCTATTCGGGGCATCTTTTGCCAATGGCAAATTCAAGCTGCGGCTCGATCCTGGAGACCCAGAAGATGCTAAGCGGATTGGAATTCGAATCATCGCTACTATCTTCGTTCTCATTTGGCTTGTACCGTCATTGGCTACTGCTACGAATTTTGCCAATGCCGTCACTCGACTCTCAGTCTTCGTTATTCCCGCCGTTGGCTTTTTCACTTCCAACTGGTTTCAGCAAGGAGAACAGCCTCTGATAACCAGGCGCATGGTCGGGGATTTCTTTCTTACGACACTCATAAGCTACTTCTTCGTATTCGCGGTTGACCCACGTATCTTATTCTCTGGTCTTCCGGTGTTCTCGGGTCGCACAGGTGTAGCTTCGAGTACTAATGAGTTTTACGATTTGATTGCGATCACGAATCTTTGCATTTGGCTTGTTTCTGTATGCTTGGTGTTCGGCGACAACTACTTCTTCTCTTTAGCGACAACTAGAAGTTCCTATCGAGTATTGCATTTGCATTAGCTGCCGAGTTGTGAAGTGAGCCGTAGGCGAACG
>JANSWS010000813.1 GCA_024743355.1 bacterium | reverse complement strand
CATGAAAACGTCAGTCGTTCGGCTTTACACTGTGTTGGCATCGGCAACCTCCTCTGTCGGGGGATAACTCGTTCTCCCAAGAGAAGTTTGGTCCCTGCAGAGGCCCGATGCACTACTTATCTGGTGAGAATTCCGGGCCAGCGCTTGCCAAGCGTCGTATCGCTCCGCGCGTAGGTACGGCAGATTGGAACCAACATCGCAGCCGCCGGGCTATGCACCCAACAGCCTTCGCGCCAGTACCGACTGCATATCACGACGACCGTCGGCGATCAGGTAGATGACGACTTGACTGTCTATAACACGGTAGATCACGCGATACGGTTTAAATGACGTCTGTCGATACTCTTTGATGCCCAGTGCCACCAGCTCTTTTGGGTAGCTGCCACGTTCCGGAAATCTCGACAGGCTATCCACGACCGCCATCAACTGGTCCAACACATAGTTGGCGTTGGCAACACAATCAAAATCAGCGATGTAGTCGTGAATGGCCTCCAAGTCCTGCTCGGCGCCTTCAGTGAGCAGGACTTCGAACTTGGCCCGTCTGTCTGCCATCAAGCGGAGTCGCGTTTTGCGCGCAGACGGGCAACGACATCCGCCACGGGCTTGAGCTTGCCGGATGTCAGGTCCTGATTACCCAGTGCGAGGATTTTCAGTAAGGCCAGGGTTTCCTGAGTTTCCTCGAACGAGGCCACATCCTGCAGGACCGCTTTGGCTTCACCGTTCTGAGTGATGACCATGGGCTCTCGTTGCTCCGAAATATGTGTGAGAATTTCAGCAGCGTTGGCCTTGAGGTAGCTGATCGGCTTGACTTGAGATGAGTAGCGCATGCTCGTGTTCCTGACATGAAAGAGACCAAATTTAGTCTTTTTATGGTCTCTCGGCAATGGACATGGTTCGATGTCGCTACTCGAGCTTACTCGATGCCCAACAGTCGACATTTAGCTATGGTGGTCGGGGCAAGACTTGGCGCGACGACATCGACCGTTGATTGGGCGATAGGCCGCTTAGTTCGAGTGCCTGGGGGGCGGGCGAACCTTTTTTCTTGTCGATGAGCGGCCGGGAAGAAGTGTTATGCCGTGATATATCACGGCAT
>JANSWS010000201.1 GCA_024743355.1 bacterium | reverse complement strand
GTCACCGGTTATTGAGTCACCGGTTATTGAGTCACCGGGGCGCAGCCAAATCACAACGTGCCTTTTTGACACATCAACCCTGACGAAAAGCTGTGCACATGCACAGTGGTCCCACCAGAATGCAAAAAACGACGGGACATCCGCCCCCCGCGGCTTGCCTCCACTTGTTTGGCACGGGGTATGCGTGGGTTTTCTGGAAAACGTCTCGCGGACACCGTTATAAGTGCATTATTACCATGAAACACCTACTCATCCTCGGAGCGGGAACTGCCGGAACAATGATGGCCAATCATTTACGGCACAAATTGCCTGCCAAAGAGTGGAACATTTCGATCGTTGACCAGGAAACGACCCACTATTACCAACCTGGTTACCTGTTTCTGCCCTTTGATATCTATAAACCCAAGCATTTGAAGCGGGCTATCGAAGACTTTATTCCAAAGGGTGTGGAGTTGGTGCGAGACGGGATTGATCGCATCGACCCGGAGGCAGATACGGTTTATCTCCAAAGCGGAGACAGACTTTCTTATGACCTTTTGGTGATTGCCACCGGAACCAAGATCGCGCCCCAAGAAATCGAAGGCATGCTGGGAGATGGGTGGCGCAAGAATGTATTTGACTTCTATACCTTTGAAGGTGCTAAGGCCCTTCGCAATAAATTGCGGACATGGAAGGGGGGCAAGTTAGTTGTTCACATTTGCGAGATGCCCATCAAATGCCCGGTAGCCCCGCTGGAATTTACCTTTCTGGCCGACTCGTACTTCAAAGAGAAAGGCATCCGGGATCAAGTTGAATTGACCTTTGTGACGCCATTGAGCGGTGCCTTCACTAAGCCCACAGCATCCGAGAAACTCGGGCATCTGATTCAGGAGAAGGGGATTCGGCTGGTAACCGACTTTGCGATCGAGAAAGTCGACAACGAAAACCAGAAGATCATCGACTACGGCGGGAAAGAAGTGGAGTATGACTTGCTAGTCACAGTGCCCACGAACATGGGCGATGAGGCCATTGCACGCTCTGGAATCGGTGACGACTTGAATTTCGTCCCCACCAACAATGCCACCCTGCAAACTACAGTCAAGGAAAACATTTTCGCGATTGGCGACGCGACGAATGTGCCCGCCTCCAAGGCGGGATCGGTCGCTCATTTCGAATCCGAGATCCTGACCGAGAATATTCTGAGATTCATTCGTGGCGAACCTCTCCAAGAAGAATTCGACGGCCATGCGAATTGCTTCGTTGAAACCGGCGACGGAAAGGCATTGCTGATTGATTTCAATTACACCCATGAACCCGTAACGGGAACATTTCCGTTTCCAGGGGTAGGGCCGTTGCGGCTGCTGGAAGAAAGCCGCATGAACCATTACGGAAAACTGGCCTTCCGCTGGATTTATTGGAACATGCTGTTGAAAGGCCGACCCATCCCCTTTGTTTCGGCAACCATGCAAGAAAGTGGAAAGAATTACCCCCAACAACCAGAGAAAGTAGAGGCAAGCCATGGATAAGCAATTAGCCGGTTCGGATGTTTCTGTAGACGCAGAAGGCTATCTGACTGATATGTCCCAGTGGACACGGTCCGTGGCGGAGGAAATCGCCAAGGAGGAAGGAATCGCAATGACCGAACAACACTGGAAGGTCGTTGAATTTATCCAAGAGAGCTTCCGAAACAAGGAACCTCTTTCGATTCGCTCCTTAGGTAAGCGCGGTCCGGTATCCATCAAGGAATTTTATGAACTCTTTCCAGATGGTCCGCTGAAGAAGGCCAGCAAGATTGCTGGTATTCCGAAACCCGCCAGTTGCATTTGATACACGCATATCGCCACAAGCTGAAACAAGGAACAGGGCAATGACCCAAGAAACACTCGAATCACAGACGATCGCGACCAGTTCGGAATCGGAATCCGTGAAGAAGATGTTGCTGATTCTATCGAAAGCAACTCTCGACAATGTTTACGCCTGTTTCATCCTGGCCAATGGTGCGAGGATGGAAGGAATTCAAGCGGAAATCTTTTTTACTTTTTTCGGCTTGGAGGCCATCACCAAAAAGAAAATGGAGAAGCTCCATATCGCCACCGTGGGCAACCCTGCCATGCACATCCCAACCATGCTGGGCGGCCTGCCCGGAATGGAGGCCATGGCAACGAAAATGATGAAAAGCGAGATGGAAAAACTGGATATGCCTCAAGTGGGCGAATTTCTGGACATTCTATCTGCCTCAGGTGCTAAACTGTGGGCCTGCAAACTGGCCATGGAAATGTTCCACCTGCAGGAGTCCGATCTGTACGATGACATCGACGGCGTTTTGACTGTGGGCGGATTCTATGAGAGGGCTCAAGGAAGAGGCACCCACCTGCTGTTTATTTAGGAAACCGAGATCAACATGCCAGGGCGGCGGCAATGCGGTTGCATGGGCGTCGCATCGACTGCCGCATTACCTTGCTCTGGGCTGATATGCGAATGGCCTTGCAGGCCGAGCTCTACGAGCAATTGTTGCACCAACATGCCGCCCCAAACGGCCCGAAGGGCCAGCAACAAACCAGCTCAGGGCAGAGCGCCGCGGCGTAGCCGCAGAACGCCGCCTTGGGGTGGGTGCAAATCCCGCAAAAAAGCCCTGCAAGGGCGCAACAATCCTTGCGGCGATTGCGCGAGATTTGCCACGGCATCCTTGGCAGGATTGTCCGCAATGGTTCTTGGATCGATCGCCTGATGGTCCAACACCGGGTTTGTTTTGGCCTTTCAGGCCGTCGTGAATAGGGTGGGGTCGTTTACCCAGGGCGGCGGCAATGCAATGGAATGGGCTGCGCCTTGAGGGCCGCATTGCCTTGCCCTGGGCTGATATGTGAATGGCCTTTCAGGCCGAGCTCGACGAGCAATTGTTGCACCAACATGCCGTATCTAACGGGGCTGCGGTGAGTAACCATGGTCCGCCGTACGTCGTTCGCGGACGATTCTTCATGGCATGAATCCCACATCGTTTGCGGAGTAAGCGCATATCGCGATGCCGCTCGTCCTGCGTCCGCGTCTTTCAGGCCGAGCTCGACGTACGCATGCCGCCCCAAACGGCCCGAAGGGCCAGCAACAAACCAGCCCAGGGCAAAGTGTCGCGGCGTAGCCGCAGAGCGCCGCCCTGGGTAGGCAAGGCGTCACCCATAGAAAAGCCCTGAAAGGGCGAAACATCGATCCTGCGATTGCTCCTGACTTTGACACGGGAGCCACGGTGCCGTTGCCGCATTTGCCACGCTCCGTTAGTCACGGCCTTTCAAGGGAACTATTCCAATCCAATTTTCCGCGCGAACTCCGCGGCATGTTGAACGCTCGAAATGGGCGCGCCGTCCAGCCTGAGCTCGATCCGCTGCCCCTGGTTCAAAGCGCTCATGTCGGCCAAGTTCGCAACTAAAATCGTCTTCCAGCCAACATCGATACCCAATTCAAATGGCTCGCGCTGTTGCACTTGATGCAAAAAGGCGATCAACTCATCCGCAAAAGCCACGGCATAACGGGCGTAGAAATCGGGATGGTGCGAGGCAGGCTTGGTCATCGGGAATTCGAGTGATTCCACCAAAGTTCCGCGGGCCACCGGTCCTGATCCGGTGCCTTGCCAGAGTTTGGCCTGGATTGACCCAAAGTCGCCGACAAATTCGCCTACATCGATCCGCCCGGCCGTTCCAATCAGTTTGAACCCGTTGTCGTAGCCGGTCGCATTTAGCCGCGAGCCCCAGAGATGCGCCATCGAGCCGTCGTCCCAGGTCAGGAAGACATGCACGATGTTCGCTCCTTCCTGGGCCCGGTCTTCATAATGAGGGGCACAAAATCGAAGCGCCTGCACCCAACGCGGCAATTCGAATCCATGAAAGCTCATGGACTCAAAGACAAGATGCACTGCCATGTCCGCGGTTATCCCACCACTCAAATAGCCAGCTGGCGGCGGATTCTTATCTTGAATGACGTGGTGGGAATGTTGCAGCTCACCAATCAGCCCTTGGCGATACCATTCCGAGGCGGCCCGCGCGGCGGGATCGTGGTGGCGTTGAAAGCCAACCTGAATGCCCCCAGTATTTTCATGGCCCAACGCATCAACCAGCTCCGCAGCCTGACCAACGGTTGCCATTATCGGCTTTTCAACCAGAACCGGAACTTTGTGACGCGCGAAGGCCAACACGTCTTGAAAATGGTCAGCAATCCGGGAGGCAACGACAACTGCGTCCAGACGATTTTCCTCAGCCATCGTCTGCGGGCAAGAAAACTTCTGCAAATGTTGACTCAGCTCGGACCCGGCAAGCAGCTTGACCAAAGCCGTCGTGCTGTCCAAAGCGGGCGCGTAACGGTCCCCCAGGCCGGCTAATTCGATTCGATTCTCGAGGTGAAGCCGCACGAGATTTTCGACGTGTATCCGGCCCATCCGCCCAACGCCGAAGACACCCACGCGAGGTTTACCTTGCAACATGACTCCACCTTCCTGGATCATTGCACCTGGATCAGCACTAAGTCGAGCGAATGCACGTCCACGACTTGTTGCCCGCGAATGTTAAGCGATTCAAGCCGGAGGGTCTCTCGTCCCTGCTCGAGTTGCAGCGTTCCCAAACTGAGTGGCTTGAAATCTTTTACAAAGTAGTGCGAATCCGCGACCCGCTCTTTCGACTTGTCGTACAGTGGCGGGTCGTAAGCATCCCTCACAACTGCCTGTGTTGAAGCCCCGCCATCCACCTTGAGTCGCAGCGTAACGCCTTCGTCACCTGGCTTGCAAGTGTAATAGACGATTGCCTCGTATAAGCCGGTCGTCCCAACATCGACGTCCCAGGAGATAAAGTCGTCCTCGCGTGTCCAATGCGTGAAAAAGGAGTTGTTGGGTGCCTTGGAGCTGCGTTGGATGGTTCCATGACCTACCCCATCCCGAGCGGGCAAAGTGGTTGATTTACCATAACCGACGGTGAATGGACGGCTGGCATACTTTTGAAACAACTCCGTCATCTCATCACCGTGCCTCTTTGCCAACTGTCTCAACTCTTCTGCCACCTGAGGAAAGTGCGAGGCGACGTCCCGATGCTGTCCGCAATCCGATCGTAAATCGAACAACTTGCCTTCCGAATCCAGCCGGAACTCTTGCGTGCGAACACTGACCTGCCGGCCCTTGCCTGCCACAGAAAGAATGCTCCGCTGTGGCCAATCATCCAGACGATTGGTTAATAGCCGGGCAAGACTGATACCGTCCAGCGGCTTGTGGCTTTCCAGCTTGGCCTCGATCCCCGCCAGCTCCGTCAAGGTTGGTAGCAGATCGATGGCTCCGGCGAGCTGCGGAAGGCTTTTTCCCGCCGGAACCTTGTTCGGCCAGCGAATGAAGAAGGGTGAGCGCAAGCCACCTTCGTCCAGCGAGCCCTTGCGTCCCTTCATTCCGCCATTCCAACGGTAGGAATTCGGGCCATTGTCCGAAAAGAAGATCACAATCGTATTTTCTCTCAGTTGCAGTTCGTCCAGCTTGCCCAGCAACCGCCCAACGTTCCAGTCAATATTTTCACACATGGCCAGCGCGGCGCGGGTCATCATGAGATCCTCGCGTGCCGGATCGCGGTGTCGCATGCCTATGTCTTTGTTCGCGAATCGGTCATAGAACTCGTCCGCGACCATCATCGGCGAGTGTGGCGTGTTGTAGGGCAGGTAGCAAAAGAAAGGACGCTCGCGATTTGCTTCGATGAAAGCCATTGCGTGCTCCGTAAAATCGTCGACGACGTATCCGTTGCCCCGAACACGCTCGCCGTTGTGATCCAGTGGAGGACTGAAGTAGTGCCCCCAGTGACCCGACGTAAAGCCATAGAACTCGTCAAAGCCCCGGTTGTTGGGATGGTAGGGGGGCTGCGTGCCGTTATGCCATTTGCCGAAACAACCGGTGGCGTAGCCCTCGGCTTGGAATATGTCCGCGATCGTTGTTTCGTCGTAATTCAGTCGACCTTCACCAAGACTGACTCCGCTGACTCCGGTTCGCGGGTGGTATCGCCCGGTGAGAAATTCGGCTCGCGTCGGCGCGCAGACTTGGCAGACATAGAAGTTCTCCAGTGTCGTGCCGTCGCGAGCCAGTGAATCAATGTGCGGAGTACTGAGATTCGTGTTTCCATGCACGCTCAGGTCTCCCCAGCCTTGGTCGTCGGTTAGGAACACCACGATGTTCGGCTGCCCTGAGCAAGCCTGAGAGCAGTAACAGGCAATCAGCAGACAGATCGTACAGGCAGCTTGCAGTCTCATATCGATTTCCGTGTGGGACAGATGGGTGGGGTAGGGGAGGGGAATGCGGGCCGCCCCTGACGTTCAGATTTCGCCAAGCTTCGCCGCGGCAAACACGACGCAAATCAGCCCCAGCCTTCTTTGCGGATTATCCTACTACACCGCAGCCCACGGAATGTCGTGCGCGGCGTCTTTGGGCGCGAAAATGCATTTAGAATTCGGCTTGCAACATCGTCCGGAACAGCACACCATCATCGCCCACCAAGATATTGCTGGCCGTGTTTTGCAAAGGACTTCCGTCGAGGAATGTGAAGTCGAAGGCAAGCCGCAAAGTGGGTTTGTGAAATGGATAAAGATTGAATCCGGCCGCTATCTCGGATGCGTTTCCATAAACGCCATTCACGCGAGAATATCTCCAATTCGCGTCCAGAAACTGCGGAAGCAAGAAGTAGCCCCCCTCGACATAGAAGCCTTGTTGCCAGATTTGCGACCTCGGCAAGGGCTTATCGGCCTGCAGATCGTTGATCCACCGCCAAAAATATTCTGTGTTAAAACTCCATCCATTCCATTTCCAAGCTGCGTCCAACCCATAGAAAATCAGGTCGAATTCGAACACGGTTGCACCCGGTGCCAGGGCTCCGGTCTGAGTCAAACGCGTACCGTCGGCAAGCCGTAGAAAGTCGGCCTCGCCGAGAGGCAGGCCCAAAGCATCTCCGCTCTGGGGCGAATAGACGAAGGAATGCCCCACCAGAACTTTATGCTTGCGGTCGTGTTCAAAGTCGACGATGCGAGGTCCGAAATCATTGTTCAGATCGAAATAGCTTGTGGCCGCGTAGGTAAAGCGATTGTCGGTCGCGATGGGGGCCAGATTGGCAGTTCGATATCCATTGCCCACCATCCACTCGTAGTACACGCGCTGCAGCAATTTGCCTCGCCCAAAAATCCCCGTCGTACGATCGGGTCGAAAAAAATCGTTGGACATCGGTCGGTCCACCAGCCTGGAACTACGGCCGCTGAGCAACCATTGACGTCCGGCCGGAACCTTCCGCTTGCCGAATTGCAGCTGTAAATTCTCCGTTACTTGACCGGCAAACCAATAGTCAAAAAAATCCACCGATTCCTCTCCGTCCGTGTCTCCGTCCAACTGCAGGAAGTAGCTGATGTCAGGATCAATAGCCGTTCCGGATAACACAAGCCTTCCACGCTCGATATCGAAAGCATTCCTATTCCGCACCGGCCGTGTAATCCCGGCATTGTCCTGCCATGTTTCCACATTACGGGCAAAGGCATGATGCACGAACTGGATCCATCCGTTGACTTTCATTTGGAAGGGAGAGCTGGCGATGTCCACGGGACGGATCAGAAAGCCGTCCTCGTAATCGGTAAAATAGTCCAATGGAAAATCGATTCTCGCATCCTGCTCCGCCTCTTTTTTCCCCGCTGAAGGCGGCGAGATGGAAGCCGAGTCTCCGGTCTCCGCTATTCCCGCCGGGTCCGGGGCGGAATTCTGTAGCTCTATCTGATCCCGCAATTCTTCGAGCAGCTTTGACTGCTCTTGCAACTGAAGCTGCAACTCACGAACAGTGGGTGCTGAGCTCGGCTCACCGGGGGTTTGAGCCCAACCACTACTGGGGGCTGTTAGAACCATGTTGGCGCAGATCATGAGCGGCAGAAGCAGATGCTTCCGGCAAACGAATCGTTTCCGTTGCCTGCTAGTGGACATGAGCCTCGGCCATGCAGATGAATCGGACGTGAGCAGAGGCAGCCTCACTCGCTCAAGTCGGGCAACTGTAGCAAGAGGCCCGTCCACCCTCTAGAGCGATTGACGTCCATCGCGGTCAGCCTGGTGATTTGGTACAGCGTGGTAATTCTTTTGGGGTTCTCTAGTGCATACAGACCGTCCGGTGACTGCCAGCATGCTCCAGACACGGCAGCCTGGCCGAGGTCCAAATCTGTAGTGGGGCGCACGATCAGGCGGGAAAAGCCGGGGAATGGCATTCGAGGCGGGAGCACACAAGGCTACAATTCCGCTTGCCAGCAAAAGACCAACTTGGATGCCAAGAGCTCCCGCTGCCTGGGGCGTATTGCGGCTGCCAAGTCCAACACCCCGCTTTCCTAGCGTGGCTGTCTGGCATTCTGGGTAAATGGAATCAGTGACGTTTGTTCCGGCTTGCGGTAGGAAACACTGCAATGAAAATCCTGTTCCCTTTGGTGCTGTACGGCTCGCTGCTGGGCAGCCTGTTCGTGAGTCGATTGCCCATAGCTGCTTGCCAGGAGAGTACGTCCAACACCGTCGAAGCCGCTGGGCCCGATATGGATTACCAAGCTTGGTGGCAGGCGGCTCAATCCGGTGACGCGGCGGAAATCAAGCGTTTGCTAGCGTTGGGCGTACCGGTAGACCAGCAGACCGAATACGGCGCGACCGCTTTGATGTTTGCCGCGGGGCGCGGACATGCTGAAGTTGTCCGCATTTTGCTTGAGGCGGGTGCTGAACCGAATCTCAAGGATCGCTTCTATTCCGCCAGCCCGATGGGCTGGGCTGCCATGAAGCGACATGCCGCAGTAGCCGTGGTGCTGGTTGAATCAGGTAGCCGGGACACGGATGCCGCAATGTCGATGGCGGTGCAAGCCAATGACTTTCGAGCTTTGGAACTGCTGGTAGCCCGCATTCAGCCCGATGAGTCGGCGCTCCGCAAGCTGAAGGCACAATTGCCTCAGGGTGCCTCGGTCGAGTTAGTCAACTTCTTCTCCGGCGTACCGGATCCAGCCCCACAAGCTACCGCCAAGACCAGCGAGGTCTGGAATCCCGACCCCCGTCAGTTGGAGCTTTACGCCGGAAGGTACACACCGAATTCAAGCTCAAAAGCACCCAACGATGAAGATTCGAACACAGTGCCAGACACCGATCAGCAAGTTCTCAAGGTGTTTGTTGCCGACGATCAGCTCATGCTGGAAACCGAACAAGCCGTAGCACTCAAACCGATCAGCACCGACACCTTCCAATTTGGTGAAGCCACAATGAGCTTCCGAATCCAGGACCAACGCGTCCTGGAGTTAATTATCGAAGGCGACAATCGTGCTACTTACATTCCTGTGCTTCCGCTGGATACAGTGAGTCCCTCGCGACAGACATCACAGCGTGATTTGTCGGATTCGTCCCAGAACTGGATGCAATTTCGTGGGCAGAATGCCCGCGGTGTGGCGGAGGGGCAAGCTCCGCCCGTGCATTGGAACGTACCCGAGGGTAAGAATGTGTTATGGAAGCGTCCGATTCCCGGCTTAGCGCATTCCTGCCCGATCGTCGTCGACAACAAAATCTTTTTGACCACAGCCATCAGCCAGGGCGAAGATGCGGGACTTCGAAACGGTTTGTATGGCGACGTGGACTCTGTGGAGGATTCATCGCCACACTCTTTTGAAGTTATCTGTCTCGACAAGCATACCGGCAACACTCTATGGAATAAGGTTGCCCACCATGGCGTTCCCAAAGTAAAGCGACACCTCAAGGGCACGCACGCCAATCCTACCCCCGCCAGCAATGGAAAATATGTGGTCGCCTTCTTTGGCAGCGAAGGATTGTATTGCTACGACATGCAAGGAGAACTCCAGTGGCAGCGCGATTTCGGAACCCTGGATAGCGGCTGGTTCTTCGACGCGAGTTACCAATGGGGCTTTGCCTCGTCACCAATCATTTTTGAAGACACGGTTATTGTTCAATGTGACATCCAGGAAAATTCCTTCGTAGCCGCCTTGCAGTTGAGCAACGGCGACGAGCTGTGGCGAGTATCCCGAGATGAGATCCCCTCATGGTCGACGCCGACCGTAATTCAAACGCCAAGCGGTCCCCAGTTGATTACCAATGCCACCAACTATGCGCGAGCTTACGATCCACGAACAGGCGAAGAGCTCTGGCGAATTGGAAAGCATTCGGAGATTGTTGTACCTACTCCCTTTTACGCACACGACCTGGTGTTTATCGCCAGCGGCTACCGTCCGATTAAACGGATTTTCGCCATCACACCCTCTGCTCAGGGCGATATAAGCCAGGGCGTGCAAGAAAACGCATCTCAGTACGTGGCCTGGAGCAACCGGAATTCAGGGCCTTACATGGTAACTCCGGTTTGCTACGGCGATCATCTCTATACCTGCGACTCTCGGGGTGTATTTGAGTGTTTCGACGCGAAGACCGGCGAACGCATTTATCGCAAACGCATCAGCAATAGCTCCGCCACCAGCTTTGTCGGGTCGCTGGTTGCCGCCGACGGGCACATCTATGTCCCATCGGAGGAGGGAATCATGTTGGTGATCAAGGCCGGGGCGGATTATGAGATTGTGGCTGAGAATCCATTGGGAGAATTGATGCTTACCACACCGGCCATTAGCCAAGGCGTGATGTATCTGCGTGGCCAATCGCATCTGATTGCCGTCCGAGAAGAGGCCAGCAAGGTGCCAGCTGGTCAGTAACTCTAAGAATCCTCGGTGGTCAATCTTCAACGGTGATCTGTTTCATACCTACATAGCGACCACCCTTGTAAGTCAAGTCAGGCTTGACGATGTCAAATCCGTCGCCAACGAACGCGTCGCTTTCGCCGTTGATGTTGTCGCGAATCCTGTCTTTATCATTGAAAATGAAGGTATCGATGCCAGGCCCGCCGTAAAGATTGGTTATGGGAGCGAAAATACCTCCGCCGGTAACATTACCGACCAGTGTATCTGCTCCATCGCCTCCATAGATGTTTCCCGCATATTGCTCGCCTGAACCCGAGGTGTTTTCGATGTAATCGTTGCCGGGGCCACCGACAGCTATGTCATAGCCTTTACCAAGTTCGATCCAGCAATCCGTGGAGGTAGTCACTTCGACGTAGTCATCACCGTCATGGGTATCGATTACCACGTATTTCACGCGGGGTCTAAATGCCCACTCGACCTGAATCGTTTTCCCACCGCTAGTCTGAAATTCGGCGACAAGAATTACTGGCGCATTCCACAAATTAGAGGGGCCTGGAGCCCTGCTTCCCGATAACGTGGCTAGCTCAAGGGGTGTGGCATTATAAATCAGGATTCGGTCGCTGCCCCATGAACCATTGACCAGCCATGCACCATCTCCGTCTCCACCGTACTCTGGAACAAACCAGGCACCTCGCCCGTCGATTGCGATTAGGATGTCGTCAAAGGAATAATCATCAAAATGCGGACGTACATTGGGTCGCTGCGCAAGTGAGATACTTGTCGTAGCAAGGAGCCCAACAAACGTAAACACAAGACGGTAGCTTTGGGATCTGGTAGTTAACGTGGGCATCATGGATTCCTGCTCGCCAAAGTTTTTTAGGTTGCTTCGAATGCTCCAACAACCGGTTGGAAGCGACTGCCTATAAGCAAGCGAAATCTTGAGAAGGTTGTTACAGAATTCGCCAAGGACGCGAAAGTATGCAGATGTCCAAGGCTAAACCCGGTCGTGCGTTCCGCACTGTAAGGCGTGAGGCTTTGCTTCTTAAGGGCTTTCTTTGACGTTTGCGGACCGAAACTCTGCACGAGTTTCGCTACAAGGCCGGCCGTTGGCTTTCGGCGTGCTTAGCGTCCTGCTTTGCAATTTCAAGGCGATCGCCCTGTCAAAGCAGTGGCCAAGAAGCAACCGCAATATAGGACTTTTCTACGATCTGCTGGCATTCACGAAAGAACCGAGCAATTGCTGCGTATTGCGAAGTGCAGTACAATACGGAAGCAATTCATTGGCGGTTTGGAGAACGATCAATGCAGAAAAAAAGCTCGCTCATGGTGAGACTGGACGAAGAATCTAAGGCTGTGCTGGCTGCGGCAGCCGAACTACGCAAGGTCAGCGTCAGCGATTATGTCCGTTCGATTGTTGTCGGCCAGGCGCGACGTGAAGTGGCTGCGGCAGAGACGCAAAGGATCGCGTTGACTCCAGAAGAGCAGCTTGCATTTTGGGAAGCTCTGTCGAAGCCGCCTAAGCTGACCAAAGCCCAGAAGCAACTTGGCAGGATCATGCGAGGGGAGGCGTGAGCGGGCCGCGATTTCCGGAGGGATGGTCGATCGAGCTTCTGGATAGATCACATCCACGTCAGAAATTTAAGTCTGGCAATGGCGATGTTGACCAGTGGCTGAAGAAGTCGGCATTGCAAAGCCTGAAGAAGCACCTGACGACGACCAAGGTCTTGCTTGACGATGCATGCAATATTGCCGGTTATTACAGCCTTGCCTTTTCTCAGATCGATTTCTCAGACTTGCCGGCGGATCTCGCGAAGAAGTTGCCTCGCCGGCAATTGCCGGTGAGCGTGCTGGCTTGGCTGGGCGTCGATCAATCTTTCCAGGGACGCGGTATCGGCCAGCGTTTGCTTGCGACTTCGCTGGTCGACTGCTACGAAGCAAGCCAAACCTTCGCGTTCATCGCCGTCATTCTTGATTGCGTGGACACACAAGCCAAACGTTTCTATCAGCAATTCGATTTTGCAGAACTGCCTGGCTATCCCATGCGTTTGTATCTGCCCTTCAAGTCTCTCGAGACCCTCGCGATAGGTGGCTGAATCGAGCCTTTCAATGGACGCAGTGATTACGCCGTCGACAGGCGTGAAGCGTGGGGTGAGGCTTTGCTTCGTGCGGGGTTTTCGTTGCCAGCTATCGGCCGAAACTCTGGACGAGTTTCGCTACAAAGTCGGCCCTTGATTTTGGGCGTGCTTTGCAGCTTGCCTTTAATTGGCCCACTGCGTCTCGAAGAATGTGGCCCTGGCTTTGCCAGTGGAATTGTGCGGAGTTATCAGCTTGCACGTGCAAAATGAATGAAGACAGGCGAAGGAGTGTCGAAAGCGGGATGGTGTCTCCTTCGACAACAAAAAGCCATGACGGGAATCCAAGCTGTCAACAATGGAGCCACACTGGCAAAGCCAGCGCCACACTTGTTGCAAGGCTGGCCACCGATTCGCAGGGCAGAAGAAAGGGTGAGCAACGGGACTCGAACCCGCGACAACTGGAACCACAATCCAGGGCTCTACCAACTGAGCTATGCTCACCACATCAAGTGCGAAATTGTAG
>JANSWS010000261.1 GCA_024743355.1 bacterium | reverse complement strand
GTCGACCTTCGTAGTCCGTGTCCAGGATCTCAACCGCAACCAGCTGACGATTCGCCAGCATTATCGCACACAGCAACACCCATTGCACCCAGTTCCTCAACGTTCCACGGTCCAACAGTACAACCTTCTCGACATCGGTAGCAAAAGGCATCTTCAGGAGTAATGCAGCGGTAATAGGGCATTAAAAATCCAGACCTACAAAGCCTTCCCGCACACCCTTTAACAAGCCAATCGTAAATCTTTCCGGATGGGCAAATAGAGCTAATAACCGAAGCCCGCCCGCAACATGATTGTGTCTTGCAGGTCCAGATTATCCTGCGGCGAATTGCGATACAGCAATTCGCGATCGAATACATAGCCGATTTCAACGAACGCATTTCGCCGCCCCAAGCGAATGGCTTCGTTTCGACCAAACTCCAAACCGAGCACCAGTCGAATGTCGTTGATGTCGATCGAATCCAAAGCCGAATTCGCCCGGCGAATCGTCCAGGATCCACCGCCATAGAAGCCGCCGACGTACCACCACATATCTTTGTCGCCGGCGGTCGTCAGATAACTCGTCAACTTCGGTTCGGGGAAGAAGAAGTCAATTCGAGTATTCGGATTGGGTTGCCATAGCAAGCCGCCGGCAGGCAGCATCTTGATCGAGTTCCGGTCTAAATAAATCACTCCCAGCTTACCGGTCAGACGTGGAGTCAAACCAACCCTTCCAATGGCTCGCCCCATCACCCGCAAGCTATCGGAAGTGAGTGTGTCAAAGTCCGTGAACACGCCCACTCGCAACCCCAACTCCGCTCCCCAAATATCGGCGGGATTGCTCTGCCATCCGGTATCCAGAAAAGCCGAATAGGCTGAGGGCGGAAGGTCGCCCGTCGATGGGGGCTTGGGTCCGGACCAAAGATGCAACGAAAAGGCCGGCAGGAAATAGATCGGCTGGCCCGTGCAGCAACTTGGGTAAACAAAAGCCATGGACACATCCATGTCATTGATGGCCAAGGCATCGGGGGCGTCGTCGCCAAAGATATAAGACCAGCGAAATCGTGGTCCTTGATTGAATTTTATGATGTCCGAGGAAGTCGGAGGAGCCCCGTAAACCATGGACTGCGTCCCTAAATTGTTGTACCAATCCGCAGTGCTCGTGCTCGCCTGAGGAAAGAGAACATTCGGTGTCCCGTAGGGACTTGCTGGTCCTGCGTAGGGATTTGCGTAGGGACTGGGATACACGCCGGGTTGACCATAGGCGGTCGGCGGAGCGCCTGTTGGTGCCGGCATCGTGGGCGGTAAACTGGGCGGAGCACCGAAAGGGTTGGTATAGCCGTAACCTGGACCCGTCATGCTAGGTGGCGGCAGGGCCGGAGCTCCATAGGGTTGATTTGGGTAGGCGGGGTTTCCGTAGACTGCGGTCGGTGGAACGCTGGAAACGGGGCCGCCGATCATGGGAGCGGTAGTTGTGGTGCTCGCGTAGGGATCGAATCCTGAACCAGAAGTGGACGGATAAATCCCGGATTGAGTCGCCGGGTTAATTGGCACCATGGGGGGACTCGTGCTGCCAGGTGGAACACCAGGATTCTCGATGGGCCTCACTTGATTGGGATAATAGCCGGCTGGGGGAGGGTAGGGGCTTTGTTGAGCAATGGCCCGAGACAAGAGAATCGACGCGCAGAGCCAGCACATTAGACTGCTGACGATGGCAAAGCTGCACGTGCGCATGAACCGATGCTCTACAAAAGGATTTTGCAGCCGCCGACCGAAACGTTTTACAGCCGAGCATTCCGCAATGGGACAACCAGCCACCAAAGTTAGCTATCTGCCGCTGGATACCGTGTTCGTAGGTAGTCAATTGTTGGGGCAAAGGTCAAGATGTTTTGAGAAATCCTTAAAGTTTTGATTCCGCCAGGCCGATAATGCTGCGTTTTGCCACGAAGAGCCTTCTTGTTGCGTGGGCCAGTCCTTACTCAGTCATGGGATTGATGATCGGGGGGCTGGGAATGCTTTGGGGAGGAAAGTGCCGTTTTCGAGATGGAGCGATCGAGTTCTATGAAGGCGGTACAGGCTGGTTCGTTCGTCATTTGCCGCCCGGTGTGCATACTGCCGGCTTTACTTTGGGCCACGTAATTCTGGGACAAACGGGAGTCGGATTGATCCTGGTGGGGGCCCATGAGCGGATTCATGTGCGGCAATTTGAGCGTTGGGGGCCATTGATGGGCCCAGCCTATTTGCTAGCTTCAGCATGGGTCTGGCTGCATGGGCTGGACCCCTACCGTGACAACCCCTTCGAGGTCGAAGCCTTCGACGAGGCTCCCTGAAGGCTACGAGTCGCATTGCAAGACGACCGCATTGCAAGAGTTCCGCATTGCAAGAGTACCAATGATCACAACCAAACTTCACGATTGCCATGGCACCATCGTCCTCAACCGTCCGAAGTGTCACAACGCGCTCAATCGCAGCATGCTTGCCGATTTACAACAAGCAATCGAGGATTTTCGACTGGAAAAGCGTGTCCGAGGAATCGTCATCACGGGCGGTGGTCCGCATTTTTGTGCCGGCCTGGATTTAAATGAACTTCACCAAACGGCTGGCTCCGAAGATGCGATGCAGCACTGGTTTCAAGACAGTCAGACGCTACAAGCCTTGCTCGAGCAAATGCTCCAGTGCCCCAAGCCAATCATTGCAGCCGTCGATGGGATGGCCCTGGGCAGCGGCTTGGCGTTGGTACTGGCCAGCGATTTGGTTGTGGCCAGCCACCGGGCAAGTTTCGGAATACCCGCGGCCACCCATGGATTGGTTTCGGGATTGGTGCTGCCCTTGGTCTGCTTTCGCGTCGGAGCCGCATTAGCAAGTCGCTTGGCTTTGGGAGGTGACCATCTAACGGCGGCGGACGCCCACCGATTGGGGCTGGTTCACCATCTGGTCGAATCGGACCAGGTGTGGGTGCGTGCGACCAGCTGGATTCAGTCTTTGAGCAACTCCGCCGCAGAGGCTCTGCAGCTGACCAAAAAAGTTCTGAATGAGACCGTGGGTGAACAGCTTTCCACGCAACTTGCAAGCGCCGCGGCTGCTACGGCGACGTCGATGACGACTGAAGCGGCCCACGAAGGCATGGCAGCTTTCGTGGAGAAGCGCGAAGCACGCTTCCCATGAAAGGCCTCCATTATGTTAGCCCGCGTCAATCCGCAAGATACGCGAGGTCGCTGCATGAAAGACGCACCTCATAGCCGAGCGCCTTGGATTGTGTCCCTTACCTTCGAACCAGCTCAAACTTACTGGCCGCCTACTCCGCATCATGCCTGATCTTTCTTCTACAGCAACACGCACTCAGCAAATCGCATTCATTGACACGCATACGGGTGGCGAACCAACACGCATCATTTGGGAATTACCAGAAGTTTTGCAGGGCCGCACGCTCCCAGAAAAACTCCATGATTTTCGCCAACGATTCGACCATTACCGCCGAGCCATTGTGTGTGAGCCTCGCGGCAGCGATGTCATGGTAGGGGCGTTGGTGACAGATCCCATCCAAGATGGGAGCACGGCGGGTGTCATCTTTTTTAATAATGTCGGTTACCTGGGCATGTGTGGACACGGGAGCATTGGAGTTGCCGTGGCACTTCAGCACGCACAGCGAATCGGTACTGGACGCCTTCGTCTCGACACACCGGTCGGAACCGTGGAGCTGGAATTGCATGACCAGCACCACGTGAGTGTGCATAACGTTCCCAGCTACCGTTACCTGAAACAGGTAGAGGTTGTCTTGGATGATCAACTGAGCGTGCATGGAGATGTCGCCTGGGGAGGTAACTGGTTCTTTATATGCGAGGACCATGAACTAGATGTGCACTTGGACAATGTGCAAGCTCTGACTGATAGAGCCTGGCAAATCCGTCACCGCCTAAAAGAGCTGAACATCACGGGAGAAAATGGCGCGGAGATCGACCATATCGAATTGCTTGGGGCACCTTCGGATCCGCGCCATGCTGACGGTAAGAACTTTGTCTTGTGCCCTGGCGGGGCCTACGACCGCTCACCCTGCGGCACCGGAACCAGCGCGAAAATCGCTTGCTTGGCGGCAGATAATGCCTTGGCACCGGGCCAGGTTTATCGCCAAGAAAGCATCGTCGGCAGTCGCTTCGATGTCAGCTACAGTCGTTTGGACAATCAGCAAATTCAACCAGTGATCCGCGGTTCCGCCTTCGTCAACGCGGAAGGCAGGATCATATTGGATCCGCAAGACTTGTTTGGGTTGGGTATCGGCTGAGCGTGGAAAGACTCGCTGGACAGCGCTACCTTCGATTAGCCGTATGGGCGTTAGCCCCGGTTTTCGAAGGGCTTAGGCACCACTTTGCCAGAAATCGTGTTGTCACGCTTAACCAAGGAATTGCCAGGAGCTTTATCGAATGCGACGCTGTCCAGCTCGCCACCACCATTTATGCGCGGTTCTGATCTAAGTTGAGGTCATTGCGGAACGAAAAAATTTTGAAATGCTCTAGCTGGCGGGGCGCAGCCAATGGGAAATCGATCGGAATGGGTATGGGAAATAGAGTCGTCATAATCGGCGGTGGCATTATTGGTGTCAGCAGCGCGTGGTATCTGTCGCGATCGGGCTGGACGGTCACGGTAATCGATCGTGGCAAAATTGGCGGAGCTTGCTCACAAGGCAACTGCGGTCTGGTCTGCCCCAGTCACGTCTTGCCACTCACGGAACCCGGAGCCTTTCGTGAAGCGGTCAAGGCCATGCTCAACCCGGGCGCGGCCTTTCGTATTCGACCACGCGTCGACCCGCAGCTATGGAGTTGGTTGTGGCATTTTGCCCGTCGCTGCAATCGCAGCGCGATGATCCAAGCAGCACACGGAATTCAAGCTCTGCTGAGTTCGTCCATGTTAGAGTACCAGGCATGGGTGCAGCAGCTGGGTGTCCAATGTGAGTGGGAGCATCGAGGCTTGCTCTTCGTCTATCGGGATCGACAAGCCTTGGATCGATATGCCAGCACCAATGAACTGCTGACCGAGCTGTTCCAAGAACCCGCCAGGAAACTCGATGCGGAGGAAACCGTACAGTTGGAACCCGCACTTCAGCCGCAAATTGCTGGAAGTTGGTTCTATGAGCATGATGCCCATCTGCGGCCCGACAGACTGCTGCAATCGCTAAGAGGCCAGCTAGAAGAAACTGGCGTGACCTTTGTCGAGGACTGCGAACTGACGGCTTTGGACGGCACTGGAGGTCAAGCCGAGTGGGCCCAGACAACCCAAGGCCGTTTGGCCGCAGAACATTTCGTTTTTGCGAGCGGAGCCTGGACGCCTCTGCTGGAGAGGCATCTAGGCTGCAACGTACCGATCCAACCTGGAAAAGGTTATTCGATCACCATGCCGCGGCCGAATATCTGCCCCAAAATCCCCATTATCTTTCCCCAGCACCGCGTAGCAGTGACCCCCATGCAATCGGGCTACCGCTTGGGCTCCATCATGGAGTTCGCCGGCTACGACGAAACGATCCGTCCGGAAAGACTTGCCCTGCTGCGAGAAGGTGCCCGCAGCTATCTTCAGGAGCCATACTGCGACCCCGTAACATCAACCTGGTATGGCTGGCGACCCATGACGTACGACAGCCTGCCCGTGATCGATCGCAGCCCCCGCTGGAATAATGCTTGGATCGCGGCGGGGCATAACATGCTTGGGCTGAGCATGGCACCGGCTACCGGCCGATTGCTGAGTGAGTTGATGCAGGAAAGGGAGACTCATGTCGACCCCGCGCCCTATGCGGTCTCGCGTTTCCAATGATTCGGTTACTTGCCCCGCTTTTCTGAACAGATCGGCCTTTTTGCCGTCGGGCGAATGAGTAAACTTGGCAGCATCCTGTTTCGAGCCATGCTGAGCAATGCACCCTGGAGAAAGTTGCTCAGGCTGAAATTCGAGCCGAGTCCACGTTGACCATCGCAGCGTTCGAATCGCTTCTAGTGTTTAGGAAGTCCTATGTCGCAAGCCGAAATCTCGCAGCAGCACCGCATGCTGGGCCATCCCACTGGTCTTTACACTCTGTTCTTTGCGGAGATGTGGGAACGATTTTCCTATTACGGCATGCGGGCTTTGCTGGTCTTGTACATGCTCAAGGGCTTCCTGGGCTACGGGGATACGCAAGCCTATACGGTCTACGGAGCTTACACCGCCCTGGTCTATATGACGCCTTTTATTGGCGGCATGTTGGCCGACCGCATCCTGGGACAGAGATTGGCCGTCATCATCGGCGGGCTGCTGATGGCCGCCGGTCACCTGCTGATGACGGTTGAATCCGAATGGCCCTTTTTCTTTGCCTTGGCCCTGCTGATCGCCGGAAATGGTTTCTTCAAACCCAACATTTCCACCACGGTCGGCTCCTTGTACGCCGCGGGGGACAAGAAGCGCGACGATGGATTTAACATCTTCTATACCGGTATCAACCTGGGTGCGGCAATTAGCCCACTCTTGTGCGGCTTTGTTGGTGAAACTTACGGTTGGCATTATGGCTTTGGTCTGGCGACCTTCGGAATGTTGGTTGGCTTGGCGGTTTTCGTAATGCCCAACATGTTGTCGGCTGTCTTGATTTTGGTTGCGGCGGCCGCTTCGGCTTTCGGCTTGCTCGTGTTTCGACCCGACAACATCTATGCCATTCTCATCAATGTCTTTGTGGCCATCTGCTTGATGATTTCCGCCTTCGTCGCCTGTCGGGCGCTGACCAAAGGCGGCCTACCCAAGTGGGCAGGTGCACGCCCCGAAGGCATGGACTCGCGTCACGATTGGAAGATCTACCTGGGAGTCGCGGTGGCCATTCCGATCTTCGCTTTGCTGGTATCCGGATTCTCCCCCTTCACTCAGCCACCCACCGATGAGGCCGGCAATGTGCTGCCCGTTCTCACTCAAGAAGAACGTGTGGCCAAGCGCGTCGCCTTGTTGGAAAAGTTCGATGTCGACGATTCGGTGATCGAGGTCGTCAAGGCGAAGGGAATCGAAGGTGAACTGAAGCAAAGAGGCGTGCCGCTTCAATTGATCCCTGACGCAACGATTGAAAGTGTTTCCAGCGGTCTGCCTTCCTTTTTGGGTGGCATCGTGGAAACTTTTCTGAGTGAGGTTAGCAAGCCGGCGGGACTGGTGTTGACCACGCTTGGATTTTTGGCCTTCGGCTACCTCATTAAAGAAACCTTCCGACTCGACAAAATCCCCAGAGAAAGAATGATGGCCGCGCTGGTTCTGATTTTCTTTCAGATGCTATTCTTTGCTTTTTTTGAGCAAGCCGGTAGCAGCATGAATGTCTTCACCGACCGCAACATCGATCGTGTCGCGGAGACGAAATCGATTCAGCCGGCAGATGTCGGAGAGACAATTCGCTTGGAACCCACGCAGGCCCAATTGGGCTTCTCTCGTGGCGGCGAAGTGTTCACACTGGACGACTTGGACCAATTGAGAGATGTGATCAAGGAATACGATGAGATCGAGGCCATCGATATCAGTTGGCCAGTGACGGACGGCAATGTTGGAATGGGAGTCGCCAATCGACTGGACGAACTTCCCACTACCATTTTCCAGTCTTTCAATGCTATTTTCATCTTGATTTTCGCCCTGGTATTCAATTGGCTGTGGGCTACTATGCGTCGCTACGGTTTTGAACCCAGCGCACCCCTGAAGTTCGGATTCGGACTGATTCAATTGGGACTTGGCTTTGGGGCTCTGTGGTTGGGAGCTCGCTACTCAAGTGAGCAAGGCATGGTGGCTATCTTCTGGTTGACGCTGTGTTATCTGCTCCACACAACCGGAGAATTATGCTTGTCGCCGGTCGGGCTGTCGACAATGACTAAGCTCAGCCCTAAGACCTTGGTCAGCACGCTTATGGGGGCTTGGTTCTTGGCCACAGCCTTTAGCCAATATCTAGCCGGGGTGATTTCGCAGTTTACCAGCGTCGACTCGGCGGCCGCGGAAGGCTTTCCGCCTCCCAGTGTGACGGTCAACATTTATGGCGATGTATTCTTCAAAGTGGGTGCAGTGGCTGTATTCTCGGGCATTCTATGCGCCCTGATATCTCCACTGCTTTCACACTGGATGCACCAAGACAAAGTGGTCCAGGATGTGATCATCACCCCCGAGGGAGAACAATAATTCCGCACTTATGCCGATGGTGCTGCGTTTTCCTCTTCGCGGCGGGAGTTACCCACGCTCAAGAAGTGTCGCTTCCATACTCTGGACAATATGAGTGGCACGCGGACAGCCGCACACTAACCTTCTTGAGTTCTGGGCAAATGCCCGATGAGAGGGAGGAGTTCTTCTTCGACGTTCCGTCGCATGTCGCCAAGCTTGTGATTCAGGAAGGAGTCACCTTTAGCGGTGGCTTGCGTGTAGGTTATCGCAAACCTGATCAGCCACTTGTCATCGAAGGACGCGATCGGCAGACCTCGGTACTCTTTGGAACCAAAGTATCGGGTTGGACCGATCAGCAGCGGATTGCGGAGTCCGACAAATGGAAATACGGATCGATCAGTGTGCTGGCGGACGCCACGGTGAGTGTCCGCAATCTAACCAGCCTGAATCCACGCGGCTACCATATTTCAGGCTACGCCCACGCATCGGTTATACACCTTGAAAACTGTCGGCTCATCGATGACCGACCTGGTGATAACAACAATAGCGATGGCTTTCATGGAGCCTCTGGCTCGACGATTCGCGATAGCTTCATCAGTACCTCGGACGATGCCATCAAGATTTATCGCGATCTGGAAATTGTCAACGTTACCATTCATCAAGGGCGCAACGGCGCGGCAATTCAACTAGGCTGGGGTGGAGAGCCAGACGCGGCCCAAGCCAGAATCGAGAACTTGACCATTCTCGGTACCGCCCCTGATGGACTTTACAACATGGCACCCATCACCTGGGAAGCCGGGGAAGCGGGAAGGCGAGAACTTGAAATCAAGGGCTTGCGCGTGGCGGCGACGGGGAAAATGTACGACGAAGTCCACAGCCGTTGGATTCCGCTTGGACTATTCGAAATCAAACCCAGTCAGTGCATTTTGAATCTGCGAGCCACCGGAGTCGAGATCGACATACCGAGCTTAGGCTTGCAGCAGAGCAAGGGGAGCCTGCAACTCGAGGGCAAGGTAAGGCTGGAACGCGAGGAATGATGAGCAGAAGCTCCTGTTAAGCGAATCCAAACCAGTTTGGATGGTGCTGAACTCGGCTACAGCTCAGCAAACGCTGTGGATGGCTGGGAAATCATCATAGTCAAAGGTCAAGAATCAACCGTCGGGATCGTTGAGCAATTCCTCCAATCGTAGTCGTAGTTCCGGTGAAAGCCGTTCGAGCCAAGATTCATCCAGCAGCCCGATGGAAATCATGTCCAACAAGTGAACTTGATCCTTCCTACGGAATGAAGTGAGCTTCATTTTGACCAGCTTCTCGAACGGCAGTGTACGCGCGTCTTGCATCAGGTCATAGTCATCGATTTCCGGAACCGGTTCAGGGTACTCCTCTCGAACTTTCTTTCCGGCGAACACAACATGCACCGCATCGCGTGCTTTTGCGTCCGGGCCATCGAGAAACATAGTTACTCCCGCTGACCGTCGGTAAATAAACCCTTCGGATGCCAAAGCCGGGATAGCGCGATCCAGGTCCGATTCATTCAAAATGATGTCGACGTCACGCGTGTTCCGCACAACCGATTCATCTACCTGAGATACCCAGTGCTGAACCGCATTTCCGCCAATGATGGCGTACGGAATATCTGCAGCGTTAAGCGCTCGAGTTACGCGACGCAGACGGTCCTTCACCTTCTCCACGGCTCGTTCAATCCTTTCCCAGAGGGCATCGCCAGTATATTTGATTTCAATCATCGCATTGTTCCTTGCCCCAAGTATACCATGGCAGGCTGTGAATAGAGAGTTTGAAGATTGCGTCGGCTTCCTGCCGCCGCTAACCCGCTTGCTGCGGCCTTATCTTGTCACTTTCCTCGGCTTCTCGTAACCAAGATCTGATATCAGGCGCAGAAAATCGCAAGCTTCCCTGCGAGTGCGTGTGTGCAATGATCCTCGCGGTTCCCTCGGGTAACGCAATCGTATTTGGCCCACCCATCACGATTAGTCGCAGTTCGCTCTCCACTTCAATAAGGGCAACTTCGTTGCCCGATACCACAGATAGGTCGGACATGGTTCTACGAATGCCCTGAGTTCCCGCAGGGACCTCGATTTGGGCGCCAAGCCGTAGTCGTTCGAGCATGACGTTATGTACTTGGCCGAACGCATCATCCGCAAGCCCCGCTCCTCTGATTGGGGCAAGGCCACATTAGTTCGACGGGCTGAACCTCCTCTGAGGACAAATTGACGGCGAGAACTATTGATGGCGGATCGGTCGTTGCGCTGCGATCTGTCATGCCCTCGTAGGCAAACTCGACCTGCCAAGTTTCGGAGGCTCCATTTATTAGACGCGCGCCGAGGCATGAACCGTGCCTGTAGCCGCGATCCTTCATCATCCGTTCTGCCAGCTCGACGGCTAGCTCAATCTTGGTAATCGTACTCATAGCTTTTACTCCTGATAGTTACCTCGTAGACGGATAGTTCAGTGACCAATCACGCTCAAGGTCGTTCAATCCCTGATAACAGGAATGCGCGGATCACTCTCGATTGTCCTGCCAATCTGAAGAATCTCCGTTTCTCCAGTTGGGGCAAGGCTGTCAGCGCTTTAGGCTAAGTTGTGCAATCCTCCTCTGTTATGACGTGACTGGCTTTGGCACCTGGGGGGATCACAAGCGAACTGGAAATGTTCTGGGCGATTTCTTTTGCACATGCCCCACCGAGCCATTGCTTCACCGCTTGCCCGGCGGCAGAAAAGGCATTCACGAACGCCTGAAGCCGGCGCTCTTGATCTTCCGCAAGACGAATTTCCCAGCGATTTCGTCCACGTTCAAGTATGCACCCTTCGCGTTCTTTCGACCGGGCACCGTAGTCGTTGATTCCAAATCGAAACGACTCGTAACCATCGTCGTAGGCAGATTTCAGAAACGCAACCTTGTCGTCCTGCTGAGACACGCCTGCGTCACGAGTCGCGACGGCAAACGGCCAGTAGT
>JANSWS010000688.1 GCA_024743355.1 bacterium | reverse complement strand
TTCGACGATTTGCTCGAAGCGTACACAGACTACCAGAACGCCAACGGGGCCTGGATCTCAGGCTGGTTTGGCTGCGGGAAGTCGCACATGCTGAAGATGATCTCACTACTGTTAGCGGGCAGATCAATTGATGGTGTGAACGTCCACCAGGTTTTCCGCAGTAAATGTGCAGACGCCATGCTCGCGGGTCGGATCGATAAGGCGGTCGCGATTCCTTCTGAAAGCATCCTTTTCAATATCGACCAGAAAGCTGACGTCATCAGTAAGCAGGACGTCGATGCCTTGCTAGCTGTGTTCGTCAAAGTTTTCGATGAGCACTGCGGTTACTACGGCAAGCAAGGCTACATTGCGAACTTTGAACGCCAGCTGGATCAAGACGGCTTGTTGTCCAACTTCTGCAAGGCGTTTGAAAAACACGCTGGCATGCCCTGGACGACCGGCCGCGAACGAGTGCTCCGCGTCGGTAGCACCATCGACAAGGCGTTTCAGGAAGTTACCGGTGAACTCGTCGAGGGCGTCATCGGCAAGTACAAAGACGACTACAAGCTATCGATCGAGGATTTCGCAGAGCAGGTTAAACGCTATCTCGACAGCAAAGGCAAAGACTTTCGCTTGAACTTCTTTGTCGACGAGGCGGGCCAATATATCGCCGATAATACGAAGCTAATGACCAACCTGCAGACGATCGCCGAAAGCTTGGCGACCAAGTGCCGCGGTCGCTCATGGGTGATTGTAACCGCCCAAGAAGATATGGCGAACGTGATTGGCGAAATGACCAAGGAGCAGTCGAATGACTTCTCCAAGATTCAAGCGCGCTTCAAGACCCGTATGAAGCTGACCAGCACCAATGTTGCTGAGGTCATTCAAAAGCGGCTGCTCGCAAAAACTTTGGAAGGTGAAGATACGCTGCGCCCGATCTACGAACGGGAGGCAGGCAACTTCCGCACGTTATTCGAATTCACCGATGGCCAGAAGTACCGCAACTTCAGGGACGAGGAACACTTCTTTAATTGCTACCCTTTTATTCCGTACCAATTCGAATTGTTTCAGTTGGCCATCCGCGGACTCTCTACACACAACGCTTTCGAAGGCAAACACAGCAGCGTTGGGGAGCGTTCGATGCTGGGCGTCTTCCAGGAAGTTGCGGTACAGATCGCGGATGAAAATGTCGGCAAGTTGGCCACGTTCGATTTGATGTACAAGGGCATCGCGTCCGCGTTGAAGAGTCATTTGCTCTCAGTCCGTGCTGCCGAGAAGCACCTCGACAACCCGCTGGCTGTTAGGCTTTTGAAGGCCCTGCTATTGGTCAAGTACGTCAAGGAGTTCAAAGCATCAGTCCATAATCTAACTGTGTTAATGATCGATCGCTTCGATGCCGATCTAGGCCAGCTTCAGAAAGACGTCGAGGAAGCACTAAACCTGCTCGAGAACCAAGTCTACATCCAGCGTAACGGCGACTACTGCGAGTTCCTGACGGACGAAGAAAAGGACGTCGAGCAGGAGATCAAGAATACGGAAATTGATTCTTCGGAGATCGCCGACGAGCTGAACAAAATCCTGTTCGAAAAAGTCCTAAAGACGCGTAAGCTACGGTACGAGCCAAACAAGCGAGACTTCTCCTTCACACGAAAGCTGGATGATCGGATCTATGGGCGTGAATATGAACTAGCGGTTCACTTCATCAGCCCGTTTCACGAACATTGTGACAATCCAGACCGGCTCAAGATGGCCTATATGGGTAACGACGAAGTTACCGTTGTCTTGCCAATCGATGCGCGTCTAGTCCGCGATCTGACGTTAATGAAGCAGACTGCCAAGTACGTTGGGCAGAACTTCTCGACCACGAATAAGGAGAACATCAAGCGGATTCTGAGCGCCAAGACTGCCACCAACCAGCAGCGCGAGCAACAACTGACGGATCACGTCAAACGCTTGGTAGGCAAAGCCAGGATGTTTGTCGCAGGTTCGGAGATCGAAACCACCCGCGAAGATCCTGGAATGAAAATACACGAGGGTTTTGAAGCTCTGGTTGAGCACACCTACAAGAACCTGCCGATGCTGCGCGGTGTCACTTTTAACGAGTCGCAAATCGACGAGTATCTTAATGAATCTACTGATGGGTTGTTCGGTAACGACGCGGCCGTCATGAGCGAACCTGAAAATGAAATGCTCTCCGTGATCAGCCGACAAACCGGGAAAGGAATCCGCCCGACGGTCA
>JANSWS010000698.1 GCA_024743355.1 bacterium | reverse complement strand
GATTCGGGGTCTTTCGGATTGCTGTATCCATAAACCGCATAAATCGGAAAACCGTCGGCAGCCCAGCCGATCAGCGGGGAATGCATGCCGGCTTCCACCTTGACGGAGTCCAGCAGACCTGTCGGCAAGCCGTGATAGTGATATTTTCCATTGGGTTGCACATGCGCGTGCGAAACATCGATGCCAAGTGCGATGGCGCCGGAAAGCGGCTCATACTGCCAGCCGGGTTCACCGTCATAGAATTCGGCGGCCCCGGGATCAAAGGGCACACCGTTGATCGCCACACCGAACTCGCCCTGCATGGGAGAGATTCTCTCGGCAATTTTAGGCTGTGCGGGGACGCGATATTCGTGCGCCTGAGCGGTGATTCTGTGGGGGTTTCCGCGACCGGGAAACTGCCCGGTTGCATGGTTGGGAATCCCGTTTGACTTAATAATGCGTTCTTCACCCACGACCTCAATCGTAACGCTACCAGGAATTTCCGGTGTGACCGTCGAAGGCTGAGGCTTGAGCACCCCTTTCTCGGTGATGCGATGGAATCGCTGGGCGCTGGCTTGGGGCGAACCCGCCCCGATCACAGCCAGCAGATAGAAGGTAAGACCTAACTTTTTCATCAAATTCTCCTTTAAGCGTTGCTAGACAGTCGCCAAATTCGCCATGAGCAGCAACCTTGAACTGCGTTCAAAAGCACAGGACAAATCCAATGCGATTGCCTCTTGTGGAAGGGAATGCGTCGCGGACATGTTTGCCGGGCCAAAAATTTTTGAAGAAAATGAAAAAACCTGACCCTGCCGGCCTACGGAAAACGCATGAAACACTGGAGAACCCTCGGTGTTTAAAAGGCAGCCTGACCTAAAATCTGAAAAGCAAACAACGAAAAGAACCTGGTGAACAGCGAAGTCACTCAAATCCTGCGGCAGATGGAAAGCGGAGACCAACGTGCAGCTAGCCAGCTGTTACCGCTTGTCTATTTGGAACTTCGACGCTTGGCGGCCCAGAAAATGTCGCACGAGAATTCCTCCCATACCCTGCAGCCAACTGCGCTGGTGCACGAGGCGTTCTTGCGACTGGTTGGCAGCGACGACTCGCGCTCGTGGGACGGTCGCGCCCATTTTTTTGCCGCAGCTGCCGAGGCCATGCGACGCATCTTGATTGAGTCAGCACGTCGAAGGAAGACTGAAAAACGTGGAGGTAGTTGGCAGCGATCGGAACTGGATGCGGACGACGCGGCAATCGACCCGGAGAATTCTGAAATGCTACTAGCTCTCGACGAAGCGTTGCAGAAACTCGAGATGGAAGACGCGGATCTGGCCCGATTGGTCGAACTTCGTTATTTCACTGGCATGACCATCGAGCAAACTGCTGAGATCCTGAACATTTCCGCCAGAACGGTCAAACGCAACTGGGCCTACGCACGGGCTTGGCTTCGCCGAGAGCTGGAGTGCGAATGATGGAGAATTCTGAAAAGCGAATTTTTTTGGAGGCTCTGGAACAGACGGATCCATACGCCCGGGCAGCCTTTCTCGACGCAGCTTGTGGAGAGGATGCGAGCTTGCGAGCGAGCGTGGACGCATTGTTGAACGCCAACGACCTGCCCGACAACCCATTGGATCGTCCGCCCCTAGGCTTGCCTATGGAATCCACGGGAATCGGTGAACCACAGCTGATCGGAAAATTGATTGGTCCCTACCGTTTGATGGAACTGATTGGCGAGGGAGGATTCGGCCTGGTTTTCGTGGCCCGGCAAGAACACCCTGTGCGACGTGACGTGGCGTTGAAAATCGTCAAACCGGGCACGGGATCCAGAGAAATCATTGCTCGCTTTGAAGCAGAGCGGCAGGCTGTGGCCTTGATGGATCACCCCAATATCGCTCGTGTATTCGACGCGGGTGTTACCAGTGATGGTCGGCCGTACTTCGTCATGGAACTCGTCCGTGGGATTCCCATCGCCGATTTTGCCGACTCGCACCGCATGACGAT
>JANSWS010000423.1 GCA_024743355.1 bacterium | reverse complement strand
TGCGGCAGTCATGATTGGCGCGATTTTGTCCAGTTTCAATTCTGCCTTGAATAGTTCTTGCACGCTGTTCAGTTTAGGACTTTACAAAAACGTCCTTCGTCCCGACGCAACCGAATTGGAGGTTGTGCGAAGCGGAAAGGTATTCGGTTGGATTGTGGCCATCATGGCCATGGGAATTGCTCCTCTGCTGGCCAACACCAGCAGCATTTTTGGCTACCTGCAAAAGATGAATGGAATCTACTTCATTCCAATTTTCGCCGTTGTTCTAACCGGCATGCTAACCAAGCGAGTGCCAGCCCTAGCTGCGAAAATTGCTCTAATTGCGGGCTTCAGCATTATCGCGGTCGGCTACTTCGTACCTCCCTTCGACAAGGTCGTGGCCTCGATGCATGAGTTCCAGTTTCTAGGTGTCGTCTTCAGTTGGCTGATGATCCTGATGCTGGTGATTGGCGAGCTGGCCCCCAGAGAAACGGAGTTTATCCAGCAAGATGTCGGAGCTGTCGACATGACTCCATGGAAGCACGCACGTGTGGCGGGTTACCTTCTAATCGCCCTGATCTTCGCGATCTATATCACGTTTGCCGACTTCTCAGTCCTGACGCCGATGGGAAGCTGATACTCAGCTTAGCTTGGTTCAAGCTAAGTGCTCGTACCAATATTAGTTGCTACAAACCTACTCTTCCCTCCTATGCAGCAGGTCCCTGAGGGGCTCGTTGTACCACACATGTTTGACTGGGAAGCAACACATCACAAAGCTGGCGTCTGCGAGTTATGCCATAGACAGCTTGTCAGCAGGCTATTTGATGGAACAGGAGAAAACCGAGACAACAGAGCGGATTGTTTTCTCTGTTTTCTCTGTTTTCTCTGTTCTCTTATGTTCCAACCGATTGAGACGACGCACCAACATCGTTTGCCCGCCGCAATCCTATGCTGGGGAAAACGAAACTCTATTCGGTGCACTCTTCATCACTTGTTTCAGGTGAACACAAAAACAAAAACTTGTGTACCGGATGAGCAGGTTGATCAGTGCAGCAACCAACGCAGCAGCTGCTGTGTCACCTGCTCAGCGGCATCCTGCTGCACAAAATGCCCAGCTCCGGGCAGCGTGACCAGTGTCAAATCCCGCTCGACGAAATCCCACGTGCCATTCAGCCCGCCAGGCAGCAAGGCGGTATCTGCCAGTCCGTGAATGACCAGGGTGGAACACTTGACTTTTGGAAAATCGGTCGAAGCTTGGTAGGGCGGACGAGGATAATTGGCCTTGTAGAAATTCAACATCCCCTCGAAAGAAGATCGGCGGAAAGCTTGGATATACTCCTGCTTGGCAGCTAAGTCAGTAACCCAGAACGCCAGTCCTTCCGCTGTCAACGTGGAGGCTGCTTCCGGCAATTGAAAATCCCGGGCATAGGCGGCTGCCTTCTGCTGCGCGGGATTGTTCGCTAGCTCCCGGTTCAAACCCGCGGGATGCGGTAAGTTCAAAACTACCAGACGTTCGACTTTCTCCGGATGCAGCATGGCAAACGTCCAGGCGATCATGCCACCCCAATCATGCCCAACGACTATAGCCTGCGAACTCTCGAGATGCTTGAGCAGATTCTCCACGTCGGCGACCAACTTGCTCATGCTGTAGTTCTCTACACCATCGGGCTGGTCGCTGTGGTTGTAGCCGCGCAGGTCCAAAGCGACGACCTGAAAATGCTCCGCCAAGGCGGGAATCTGCTTCCGCCAGGTGTACCAGTAGTCTGGAAACCCGTGGAGCAAGACAATCAGCGGACCTTGGCCAGCAGTTACATAGTGCAAACGCACGCCATCCGAATCAAAAAAACCATGTTGCCCCAAGGCGGTTGGGGTGGGCTGAATCTCGGATTCACTTTGTGCTCGTGCTTGGAATGGGAGGGCTACTACAAGCAACAAGAATGCGAACCCTCTCATGATTTTATGCAGACGGACGATTTCAATTTGCGTTGGCCTTCGGTTCAGGCTCGGCATCCTACCGGCAGCCGCTTTGCGAGACGCATGGGGCTGAGATGAAGTGTTCATGGTTCGCTCGTTACTCCAATGTGATCGACCAGAATCTGAAAGGGGCCGGATTTCTTATCGCCCAACAAAATTCCTACGGATTGCACGCTAGCCGGATCCAGCTTCTCCCCAGGGAGCGGACGTCCAAACGAATGCGCTACAAACTCACGCAGAGGAAGGCGAATCTCTACCCATTGGTCATCCAGAGTTCGAAAGTCACGTTGGAATGAGAAGGCGGTCCTGCGATCTGGCGTGTAGAGGTTGAACGTGTAGACGCGTCCATCTGCCTTGAGCCTGATCACGAATGTATCATCGCCTTTCAGGCCTAGCTGCTTAGGCTTGGAGCGGACCGAGGCGAAACCGCCATTGTTGGCCAAGGAAATGGTTCCCTCAAACTGCATGCGTCCATCGTTGGTTTGCTTCACGCGGCTGGACGATCGCCCTCCCATCACACCATCGTTGACGATTTGCCAGCCTTGCATGGCGTTGTCCGACGAAAACTCGAACAGCGGGCGGACATTGTCTTCCGCTGCTATCTGGGCTGGTCGCCAAACCAAGGGCGCCAGCATCATCGTCACCAGAAAATTGAGTCGAAGCATTTTTGAAATCCTGACTGCCATTTGACAATGCGAAGGTACGGGGGGGAGCAAAAATCCGAGGAAAGTCCGTTTACACGCCCTTCAGCATGCTCGGATCAGCCCGCAATGCCTGCTTCACTGTCGAACCGGTTCCAGGAAACGCAGATGATGGGCTGCATGCGCCGCGTGAAGCGCCTCGAGTTGCTGTTTGTTCATGCTACCGAAGCCGGGGTGGGGATGGAAATACCCGGAATGCGACAGGAACCTGGCAATGCTTTGTTCAAACAGCTCCACCTCCTGCGCATCGTCAACGTTTTCCGGCGGGACGAAGGCGGAAGCAGTACGAATTCCGCGAGGCGAATCCTGGCTAAAAAGCTTTGGAAGCAGATACCAGCGCAGTGCGGGACGGAGAAACGCGAAGAGTGACATCCAGCCGGGGTAACCATCGATACTGGGATCTTGAACCAGACGCAAATGCCGACAGATCTGCCCCAGCGTCCACTGGCCTTGGGCGCGATAGCCGCTATCCAGCAAGTTTCGGGCAGCTTTCCCGGCCTGGTCCAGAGAATCGAAATGGAGTCGTCGGAGCTGTGGTCCTCGCACCGCGGCCTCCCTGTGTGCTTTGGTAATTTTGCATTCGCCCAAGCGGGCGCAACAAAAAACGCGGCTGCGTACAGCCGCGTTTCTTTTGAGAGCTTGACATTTCAAGGTGAAGGTTACATTACCGGCTCGGCACCTTGTCCAACCTTGCTCGTTGCTTCAGCCTTTTGCTCCTTGGCGGAGCCTCCAGCCGAAGATCCTGGCGGCGGACGAAATTCGCCGGGTTCCTTCGGCGTAGTGTCTGCACCACCGCATCCGCCAAAGAGTGGCAGAATCAAGCAGATGGACAGCAAGCCAGCTACTAATCTTCTCATTGAAATCCTACCCTTAGTTGAAGTCGTACTCGACCACCCAGCCGTCGTTCATAGCGGCCAAGCGACGAAGAATACCGATGGAGATGTTTTCCGAAATGAATTGAACGGAACCATCACCCAACACCCAGTTCTGACCGCCGGTGTGGAAGCTGTTGAAGCCAGCCCAAGCGGAAACGCTCTTAGGAGTGCGGATAGCTGGGCTGCCCATCAGGCCCACAGGTAACCAGCCCATGGAAATCCAAGCGAATTGATAATTGTCACCACCGGTTGATTCACCCATCATCAGGGTGTTGCTCAAGCCGTCAGCGACTTGACCAAACTTGGTGGCCTGACGGTCGCTGCCGTACATACCACGCAGTGGGTAGTAGTTCTGCACATCGGCCACACCGTCGCCGTCCAAGTCAACTCGCTCAGGATTGTTGTGAGGACCACAGGGAGTCGTACCATTGCTTTCGTAGCGGATCGCATTCATCGCGCCACCGACACCTACGTAGTTGGTTCCGCCGTGATCTTGGCTATCTGCCGCCCCGAACCAAATACCGCCAACTGCAACGCAGCTTGAATTATAAGTCCAGAATAGCAAACCGGTGTTACGGGTCTGAGGATCCGAGGGGCACTGGTAAATTCCGAGCTCGAACTGCCCCAGATTCCAGTCATTGTCGATAAACCACCATGGTTCACCCTGAGGCGACTGGAAGGTTCCACCTGGAGGGGGTGCCGTCAACGAAGCCTGGGCGTGAACAGTGTAGCCACGAGACTTCTCGAACTGGTTATACAGGTTGCCCTGCTCCATGAATGGCATCAGAAATACCAAGGGACCAAACCCGGGAGCGGTGCTCAGCGTAATGCCATAGCGGCCAGGGGTCAGGAAGCCCGCGTGATCACCCCACTGTCCATTGTTGTACGGGGGAATCGACTTGAAGGCTGACTCGTGATTGTGGTTAGCCAAACCGAGCTGCTTCAGGTTGTTCTGGCACTGCATACGGCGAGCCGCCTCACGTGCCGCTTGAACCGCAGGAAGCAGTAGACCGACCAGAATGCCGATAATCGCAATGACCACCAGCAGTTCCACGAGCGTAAAGCCCGGACGGGTCAGAACCCGTGCATTTTTCTTCATCGCATGACCTCGCAGAAGAAAGAATTGAAACAAAACACGAATGATGGCAACAAATCCATACAACCAAGGAAACAAAGGATTTGCGACCGATGAGGAATTTTCGCAAGTTCAGGGTGAGAGAGATCAAGAACTTGCAATGTCCCATTGTTTAAGAAATTAGTAATTTTTCAACTGGCTGGGATCCAGGAATCTGGAAATTTAGCTTTCAAACCCCCGAAGTCGGGTTTTATTCGCAAAAGCTTGCCTATCCAGAACGCGGTAAGGACGATAAACAACCGCAAAAATTTTTGCTGTTTCCCTGCGTGGATGGCCGCACAGTTCTTTAAGGGGGAAAGAGTGCTCCGCATAGGCTAGGTCCTCGCTTGTAGCTACCGTCGCCCGACGGTGGATGCAATGGAGAAAGGCTTGATCACGCAATCCACACTCTGGCGAGCGTGGCTACAGACCGTGTCCACACTCTGGAGAACGTGGCTACAGGCGCATCTCCACACTCTGGCGAGCGTAGCTACAGGAGCGTGTCCACACTCTGGCGAGCGTGGCTACAGCAGCCTGTCCACGCTCTGGCGAGCGTGGCTACAGCAGCCTGTCCACGCTCTGGAGAACGTGGCTACGGGAGCGGCTCCACGCTCTGGCGAGCGTGGCTACGGGAGCAGCTCCACGCTCTGGCGAGCGTGGCTACGTGGGCTCTACGATTCGGGAATACACTCGAGACTCAGCAAATCATCTGCGTTTTCTCGGCGGCGAATGAGCTTGGGAGTCCCATCTTCGATCATGACCTCCGGACACCGATAGCGGCTGTTGTAGTTGCTGGCCATAGAGAAGGCATAGGCCCCGGCCACCTCGAGAATCACCCAATCACCCACTCCAGCCGCAGGAAGTTCCCGGCGATCTACGAATCCGCCTTCGGTCTGGGTAAAGATGTCGCCCGATTCGCACAGCGGTCCGCCCAACACCACGGGTTTGCTGTTCGTTTGCTGCCCATCCCTGCGAGCGATAGAAATGGGATGATAGGCTCCGTAGAGAATGGGGCGAGCGAGATCATTGAAGCCCGCATCCAACAGGTAAAACAAGTTCTCACCCATCTGCTTTACGGCGCGAATTTCGGCAACCAGAAATCCACTTTCCGCCACCAAATAACGACCGGGCTCAATCTCCAACTCGACCTTGTGCCCGAACTCATCTTGCAGTCGACAGCGGGTTGCATCCCACAGTTCAAAATACTTGGCCAAGTCCACGTATTCCTGATGATCCTGGTAGGGAACTGGGAGTCCTCCGCCGGCTGAAATTGTGGTTACGGTCCGGCCGACCTGGCTGGCAATTCGTTCCATCGCCCCACAGACCTGACTGAGGTGCTCTAGATCCGTGCCACTGCCAATGTGCATGTGCAAACCGGTGACCGCCATTCCGTGCCGGTCGGCTCTGAGCAAACACTCATCGACATCCTCGTACCAAATACCATGCTTCGATTGGGGTCCACCGGTATTCGTCTTTTGACTATGGCCATGCCCAAACCCGGGATTGATCCTCATGGCAAAACTGCAACCTGGCATCCGTTCACCCAACTGGTCGATCATATCGGGTGAGCCAACATTGACCGGTATAGCATGCTGGACAACCAAATCCAAGGCGTCTTGATCGAAGACGTCGGCCGTGTAGACGATACCGGCAGGCTTCGTGGTAGCGGAATATCCGGCTCGCAGCGCGCGTTCGATTTCACCCGCGCTCACGGCGTCCACCACCACGCCTTGACGACGCACGCGATCTAGAATCGCGATGTTGGACAGGGCCTTTTGAGCATAGCGGACCGTGTCGAATGCATTTAGATCGCGAATCCTCTGCTGGATCTTGGCCACGTCGTAGACGTAACAGGGGGTGCCGAACTCCTGAACCAAATCGGCTATGGGAATTCCGGCAATGGATTGACGCGTCGTTGGAAAGGAAGGTGCCGTTAGCATGGCGAGTCCGTATAAAGCTGTGGATGAATGGGGGAAGACGCCAGTTTAAATGGACACTTCTCGCTGACTGCCGTTACGACCAAAGCAAAATACGTGCTAAGGC
>JANSWS010000133.1 GCA_024743355.1 bacterium | reverse complement strand
TCTTGGTCGAGACTTGCCGTCAGCTAGGCGACGAGCTGATCAAGGCCTGGTACGCGCACGACTTAGTTCCAACCGACATTCCTCCCGATGAAGACGAGGTACTTTACGCTCGACGCATGGTGGCTCAAAGATGCTTGTATGGCGTCGACAAGAACATTATGGCCGTTGACTTGGCCAAGCTTTCGCTATGGTTGGTCACGCTGGCCAAAGATCATCCGTTTACCTTTCTCGATCACGCTTTGCGCCACGGTGATTCGCTGGTTGGATTGACAAGGAAGCAGATCATTGGCTTTCATTGGGAACCGAAGCAACAGCAGAAGTTTGGCGAAGAGCTGATTCAAAAACGGCTCGACAAAGCCACCGAGGCCCGAGCGAAGATTCTTAGCGCTCGCGAAGATGTTCCCTATCGCGACCAAGAGCAACGCATGCAGCTTGCCAACGATGCGCTCGACCTCATTCGTCTACTCGGCAATGCTTGCGTCAGTTGTTTCTTTGCCGCCGACAAAAAGAAAGCCCGCGAGGATGAAGTTAAACGCGTCTTTGGGCTAGCAAGCTCGTACCTTGGATCACTGTCAGCCAGCAATGTCGACTTTACTTCTCGTAACGCAATCCAAGTCGCAGCGATCCGACTCGACGATCCGCCACACCCCATCCCCGCCTTCCACTGGGAGATTGAGTTTCCGGAAGTTTTTTCTCGTGAGAATGGAGGATTCGATGCGTTTGTTGGGAATCCGCCGTTTTTGGGAGGAAAGCGAATTAGCACTGTTAACGGTGGCCCCTATCGAGATTGGCTTGCGGATTTGCACATCGAAAGTTCCAGTAACGCCGACCTTGTTGCTCACTTTTTTCGAAGAGCTTTTGATCTGGTCCGCAAGTGCGGTGGGTTTGGGTTAATTGCTACGAACACAATTGCCCAAGGCGACACGCGGCATAGTGGACTTCGGTGGATTTGCGAAAACAATGGAGAGATCTACCAAGCGCGGCGACGACTGAAATGGCCAGGCCATGCTGCTGCCGTTGTTGTGAGCGTAATTCACGTATTTAAAGGAATATCCGGTGTGCCACGCTTTCTAGACGGAGAATCAGTCAACGTAATCACAGCATTTCTTTTTCATCGAGGTGGAAACGATAACCCCAAAAAGATTCTTGAAAACGACGGTCAATGTTTCATCGGCAACTATGTACTTGGCATGGGCTTCACGTTTGATGATTCTACCTTGAACGCGACACCCATAAGCGAAATGCGATCAATTCTGGCCGAGCATCCCAATTGCAATGAGGTGATTTTCCCTTACATCGGTGGTGAGGAAGTAAATACGAGTCCAACTCACAGACACCATCGGTACGTAATCAATTTTGGTGCACGAAGTGAGGCCGAATGCTGGGAAAAATGGCCGATACTTATGAAGATTGTTGAGAGTAAGGTTAAGCCAGACAGATTGAAAGTTAAGCGAAGAGCACTTCGCGAAAGATGGTGGCAGTTTGCCGAAAAACAGCCAGCGTTGTGGCGTGCTATCTCTCAGCTTGAAGAAGTGCTTGTTTGTTCCTTGGTAAGTAACAAGCTCCAGTTCGCCTTCCTCCCTAAACGCGTCGTATATTCCCATAAACTTGGTGTGTTTGCTCGACAGGAACGAGCTTTCTTCGGTGTCATGCAATCAAGATTACACGACGTCTGGACGCGGCAATTCAGCTCCACAATGAAAGATGACATCAACTATTCCCCATCTGACTGTTTCGACACATTCCCGTTTCCCAAAGGTTGGAATGATCAGACTGAACTCGAATTACCCGCATCGGAGTATTACGATTTCCGAGCCGCGTTAATGCAAAACAACGACGAGGGAATGACGAAGTCCTACAACCGTTTTCATTCGCCGGACGAGCGAGATGATGGCATTTTGGAGCTTCGTCGTCTTCATAGCCAGATGGATGTTGCAGTACTGCGAGCCTACGGCTGGGACGATCTAGCCGACCAAGCCGCTCTGCCCGATTTCTGTCAATTCCTGCTCGACTACGAAGAGGAAGACGACGACTCCCCCGCCGACTCAAGCAGTACTCGTCAGAAGAAGAAGCCCTGGCGTTACCGCTGGCCTGACGATTTCCGCGACGAAGTCCTCGCCCGCCTCCTCGAACTCAACGAACAACGCTACCGCGAAGAACAACTCGCTGGCAAGAGTGCGGACAAACCGAAAAAAGCCAAGAAGCTGACTTCCAAAAAGTCCGGCCCTACGTCTGGACCCAAACAGAGTTCATTTCTGGAAGAGTAGAAGACGCAGTCTCGCGAAAGAAACTGCAAAATGATGAACAACTCAAAGAGGCAACAGGCTGAAGAGCTTGAGATTTTCAATCAGTTCGCAAACCTTGCGTCACTGAACATTGAACCATCGTCTATAAAGACGCAGCTGCCACCAAAGCCTGATATCTATTGTGAAACCTCGGGCGGGTATGGGCTTGAGTTTGACCTGGTCGAACTTCAGAATCCAAATTTCAGAGAATCGGTCCATTCCCAGGTTATTGAGAGTCGTAACCTTGAGAATGCGTATAGAGACTACGTAGCCAAACAAGACACTGACCTTGGGGCGAGACTTGATGGGGCATTCGTTTGCGTAACGCTCCGAGCCAATCGACAACGAAGGGTTTTTCGTAAGCAGTACTCGGAGATTTTTCGACTTCTCGCTGACCTGCCAACATCGTTTGCGGGTGAGGTTTGTCCTGTAACCGAGCCCCTACGATCAACCGTGGAAGAAGTGTGCATCCGGCGAGGCGGCTGGAATGGAACTACTTTATCAATCGAAAACTTCTCAAGTGCTCCGTGCTCGTGGAAAGAGGTGCTTACAAATAAATTTTCCAAAAGGTACGAATCGACATGTGAAACGCACCTTCTAGCCTACAATTCGTTCTACACGGCGTTACCAGGAGACATCATGCAAATGTTGGTATCTGAATTTGTTGCGGGACTCGCCAGCTACGGCCCTTTCAGCAAGGTTTGGCTGTATGATGCTCGCGAAAACAGAATTCTCATCTCTTAGTACTCCATCCTTGCTTCTTCGAGTCTTCGGAACGATTTCGCTAGATTCGTCCGAATTGCGTCCACCAAGTCGTCCACCTCGTCTCGAAGCTCATTGAGTCCCTTCAACGTTCCATGGCCTTCGGCGAATACTCTGTGCAGCCCATTCGGAACCATCATCGTTTCGCGCCTTTGGCTGTCTGTGGAAAGCCGATCAAGGTTTTGCTTAATGCGAACTAATAATCGAAGTTCATCACCCGGTGCTGTTGCTAGCTCATAATCCTCCATGTTGTACGCAATGGCCGCAATGATGTAGCTACTAAGTGAGACATTTCCACTGTCATAGCGCAGCGACTTCAGCAATCGGATGGTCTTTCTCAATCCACCGCTTACGTTGCGGTCCTTAAGCTCAATTAGATAATTGTGTAAGAACGGTTTGTTCAAAATCCTTGTTCGCTTCATGCAATCGAAAATCTGGACCCCACGATCGTGGTCTGCCCTTGTACTGGCAAATTGATTTGTGTCGTACCAGTTGGCTGGGACTACATCTATGTCTCGCCGCAGCGAGCCTCCGCTTATACGGATTGATTTGGCATTCGTGTCGCAAACATCAGCCTTTTCAAACGAGTTCTTTAATCCTTGGACGCAATCAGACCTCAGCTCTGACAAATCTTCAAGTGGATCGCCGGCATACGGATTCGCTGGAACCTGCGGACGCTCAAGAGTTACGAATGCTCCGTGAATAACGAGAAGGTCAATGTCACTGTGAGCGCGAATGTTTGTATTGTTCGTCACAGAGCCTTGATAGCGATAGTCGAAGCTAATCTCTGAGTGCTTTAGCAGATTCTCTAATTGGTTCTTAACTCGATCTCCCTCGCGCAACGTGTTACGGTTGTACACCGGATCAACGGGCTGCATCGCGCCAACTGCGTAGCGAATTGACGAATCCTCTTTTTGGAGTCGTTTGTAGACCTCATAAACGCCGGACGCGCTGTAACGCTCGAGTGTTGGAGCAGATGCCGACTTTTGAAGCGATTCCGACATTCGGATCTCGCCTTGGTTTGCCGCAAACTCTGTGGGCACTCGACGAGCTTGCAGCGACGCCAAACGTTGGTCGTAATCGACGTTAAATCCACGCATGGAGTTAATCCTTTTTTCGAGTTAACTGAATGGTTCCCCACGTTCGTCGTTGAACGTCGTTGAAGTAGGTTCCAATCGCTGAATGCAGATCTTCGTCAAATACGAGATCACAAAAACCATGATGGGAAGTAAGGTCTTCTGAATCCGAAGTAGGAAGATTCTGGTAGCCAAAGATCAATCGATAACCAAGCCCATTGTTTGACTCGATTGCTGCTAGGGTGCTCTGAGAATTTGAGTTGGCAGTCTGGATTGTCACACTTAACCGAGACCAGTTTTGTTTAATCGACGCCGTTCCAGACCATTCAAAACTCGCTCCATCATCTCGCTTGCTTTTGCCGCGGCACTCCCATTGTCCGTTTAGATTGGGAACTCCGTAGAACTTGTTCAGCCCCTTGTATCGCCAGATCGCCCGATCCCAAACCTTGAACACGAGCCAGAACAGCCCAGAAGCCGTAATGGAAATCGTCAGTCCAGCAAATGCACCGAACCAACGAATTAGCGGAACGGTTAGGATTGCTACAAATGCAAACCAGAAGACGTAGACTTCCCTTGGATGTCCTTTCACCGAGTATTCATGCATCGTTGACGAGCCTGGGATTGCTAAATAGAATCTGAATTGCCGAACGGCAACTGTTGTTTTAGCTATTTCGCGCCTGATTGCAATATGGCAATCGCATTGCTGGAGAGAAATTTTGGCTACTGATCGATTCGATGCTGAGGGCTTCTATTTGGCATTGGATTCCGTGAGAAATGCAAGGAAGCTGAATTGGAAGCAGGTGGCAAACGCAACTAAAGTTAGTGCCTCTACCTTGACTCGCATGGCACAAGGTCGAAGACCTGACGTAGACAGCTTGGCTGCTCTTGCAACATGGGCAGGGTTGTCGACAGATGAATTCATGGGTTACGAAAACTCGCAAGAATCCGAACAAGACACGCTGGGCGCTATTCGTGCTCAGTTCAGACGAGACAGAAATCTGACTCCTCAAGCAAAGAAAGCAATCGAAGCTACGCTAGTAGCACTCTACGGCCAATTGTCGAAAGAAAAATAATGCCAATTAAGCTTCGGTATGGCTTCAAAACGGAAGCCGAATCGCATGCGAGGGAACTGCGCAAGGAGATGCAGATCCAGGAGGATCAGCCAATTTGCCCATGGGCGTTGGCGGAGCATTTGGCAATAAGAACGTGCGCTATTTCCAAATACCGACAACTGGAACCGAAAGCCATAGACTACCTGATCGAAATCGCTGCGGCAGGGTTCTCGGCCGTAACGCTCTTCTTCGGTAGGCACGGTACTCGACGGATTATCGTATACAACGACGGCAACGCCAGGACCCGGCAGACGGCGGATATTGCCCACGAGCTAACGCACGCAATTCTGGGGCATTCCGCCAGTAAGATGTTTCAAGATGACGCCATTTCTGAAGAGGAAGCGAAATGGATGGGGCCATGTCTTTTAATTCCAATGCCGGCAGCCATGCGAATCGTACGTCAGTCGGTGCCGGAGTCAGTCGCAGCGCGGGAGTTCGGAGTCAGTCCGCAGTTGATGCGAATGAGGCTGAACGCATCCGGAGCCAGAATAATTCATTCCAGAAGGAAACTGCGATATGGTTAGCTTTCTGAGTCGGCTCCAAAGCGATCTAATTCCAAAGCTTCAGCTCATCACAACTTTGTTGATTGTGTTTGCGAGTTCGGCACGCTATGGCGTTGTAGCCCAAGAGTGGGCGGCTGAGGGCACAATCGAATCGAATGGTTTGAGTAATGTCGAATTTGGACTGCCTTCAATAGACTCGATCAGGAGCAATTGGTCCGATGGCAAACTGGATTTCAAGGCTGCAATCACGCTCGCCGAACTAAGCGTGCTGGCATACAACGACGAACATAGCCGAGTCTTGACACTTCGACTGATCGGTTTTGATGAAATTGTTACGCTAGACGATGGCCCGATGAGTGGCTTCATGGCTCGCAGGGATGATGTTGCTGTCATTGCCTTTCGCGGGACCAATATGACCAGTCCAGCGGACTGGATGACAAATATCAACTTTTATTTGCAGACGCGGATGGATCGCGACCGCAAGTTCCATCGAGGCTTCCAAAATGCCTACGAACGATTCTCCAATGAGATTCGATTGAATCTCGCGAGCTGGAATCCCAAACACTTATGGATCACGGGACATAGCCTTGGCGGAGCGATGGCTGTTTGCTGTGCATACGACTGCCTCATGCAGCAAACACCCATTGCGGGCTTGATTACTTACGGTCAGCCACGCGTCGCCAATCCCAGCATGGCCCAGTATCTGAATCAACAATTGGAAGATCGCTACTTGCGATTTATCAACAGCGACGACATTGTGCCATCTGTGCCACCTTCGGGTCCGAGATTGATTTCGGATTACGAACATGCGGGGCATACTGCTTGGTTTACGAACGGCACAATCGAGCGAGACAATCGCTTGATGACTAAGTCGGCCGATGATTCTGACGATACGGAGTCCATGACCAGTCCAGAAGACCAAATAACGGTCGAGCAACTGAATGAGTTGCAGGCGTTGCTTCGCTTGTCCGCTGCGACGCAACCGCCAGTTGCTCCAGCGTTTGATCTTGACGATGACAACAAGCTCTTCGATTCTCCGCCATTGATGCTGGCGCTTCCACCCGAGGCCGCAAGCACAGAGAAGGCCATGCGAGTCCAAGGATTCACCAATCGCTTCAGCGACCATTCCATGCTGGAGTATGTCCGGCGTTTAAACGACATGCGGGCCGTGTTTTAGGTATCGAGAATCGACATTAGCATCCCCTTCTGGCACTATGTGCTCTCGGGAGAAAAGGCACATGAAACCAGTCAACATCCGAAAAGAACTACAGCAAGCTCTGCAACTCGATCTCGTTGGTCCGAACGATGGACTCGGAGACATTGGTGAGTTGCTCCCTCAATCTCCCTCACGCTGGTATCTCACTGGCTTCCTCGTTCCGACCGAGGCTGAAGAAGCGCAGAAATGTGATCCTACGAGCAACGACGAATTGGATCAGGCAGCCACTCCAGCAGGACTAGACGATGATTCGACGCCAGAGCCCGTAGCGGCTCGACGTTCCTACCTGCCAAGCAGCATGGGTGTTAGTGTTCTAGTCCCACCCAAAGCTGCTGCACTGAAGGTCACCGTCAATTACGGCGAGTATCTGCTACGTGAAAAAGAAGAGGGCGAGACCGGCCCCGACCAGTGGAAACGCGTTCCGCATTCGCAATCCGTCGTAATCGAATTGGGGAATCAGGTTCCAAACCGTGGACGGGTTCCAGTGCCCAATAGCCGCGGACTTGAAATCGATTGGTCGATTCGTGGTGTCCCAGACTCGGGGATTGAAGGCGGATTGCCAGACAACACACGCAGCTTGTCCATTTTCTTGGTAAATCACCGAAAGCCAGCTGACGACAAACACGCAGATGAGGCCTCGGTATTCCAGGCTCAGTTGGTTGTTGAGTCCGAGCAAAGCTTTGTAGCCAGACCCAACCTTCGCAGTCTGGAAAGCGATGACTGGGACGAATGCGTTGCCGACATTCAATATCGCGACGCATGCGAGTTCTCCGTCGGGCATGGTGTTTCCACCGAAGCCATAATCACTGATGGCCAATGCCGTACAGTACGCACCTGCTGGATACCTAACGCCGAAGTCGAACGTGTTGCGCCAGCCGCGATTCCAGGCATCGAACTCCGCATGGAGGAACTGGCATCGCTCAATGATGGTGCGGATGCGAAGCAAAAACTCGGCAACTTTGTCGAAGCCTATTCGTTGTGGATCGAAAAACAGAAGTCGAAGTCTCCGGCTTCCCCGCAACGACGTAAGGAGACTGCCGAACTATTACTCCAGAATGCTGGTAGAGCGGCAGCCAGAATTGGCGAGGGGATTGATCTACTGATTGATCCCGAATGCTTGGAAGCCTTTCGCATTGCCAACCGGGCAATGGCCGAACAAGGCAAACGCCGCTTGGCTTTGATGCTCAACAAGCCCATGGACGAGGTTGTTCCCGCGTGGCGACCATTCCAGCTTGCTTTCTTGTTGATGAACCTCAAAGGGATCGCTCACCCCGAAAGTCACGATCGAGAGGTCGTTGATTTGCTGTTCTTTCCAACTGGTGGTGGTAAGACCGAAGCATACCTGGGTTTGGCTGCGTTCACGCTGGTTCTCAGACGCTTGAGAAACCCTGGAGTTGCATCCGCCGGGTTAAGTGTGTTGATGCGCTACACACTTCGACTTTTAACACTGGATCAACTGGGGCGAGCTGCGGCCCTGGTTTGTGCTTTGGAATTAGAACGTCAGAAGGACGTCACAAAACTCGGGCAGTGGCCGTTCGAAATCGGCTTATGGGTTGGACGTGCAGCAACTCCCAATCGGATGGGTAAGAAAGGCGATAACGACAGCGAGTCCGCACGAGCCAAAACGATCGCATTCAAGAATGACGATCGCAAGCCTTCCCCCATTCCGTTGGAGGAATGCCCGTGGTGCGGGACTAAATTCAAGAACACTTCATTTCAGCTTCTGCCGAATCCCGATACGCCGACTGATTTGCGCGTGACTTGTGCCAATCGCAATTGTGATTTCTCACGCGGTAATCATTTGCCAGTACTGGCGGTGGATGAACCGATTTACAGACGACTGCCCTGTTTTTTGATTGCAACTGTCGACAAGTTTGCGGCCATGCCGTGGACTGGGGAAGTTGGTGCGTTCTTTGGGCGTGTCAATCGGCACGACGGCCAAGGATTCTACGGTCCTTGTGATCCAACGGCTGGTAATATCCTGCCATGTGACCGATTGCAACCGCCCGATTTGGTCATCCAAGACGAACTGCATTTGATCTCAGGTCCACTGGGAACCATGGTAGGCCTGTATGAGACAGCTCTGGATGAACTCGCAACTATTACCAAAGATGGTAATGAGCAGCGTCCGAAGATTGTGGCCTCGACCGCGACGGTGCGCCGAGCGGAGAGCCAAATTCGAGCGTTGTTTAATCGTAAATTCGTCGATGTCTTTCCTCCCCCTGGACCCGACCGCCGAGATTCCTTCTTTGCCGAAACACATAGCACTGATCGCAGCAACGCTCGGCTGTACTTGGGTGTAGCCGCTCAAGGCAGATCACCCAAAGTCATCATGTTGCGAGTCTACCTGACTCTCTTGGCAGCAGCTCAACGGGCTTACGTTGAACACGGTGGCGCGAAGAATCAAAGTAACCCAGCCGATCCCTATATGACTCTGCTCGGCTACTTCAACAGCCTGCGTGAACTCGGTGGCGCGAGACGGCTGATCGAAGATGAAGTACGAACACAGCTACTTGCTCGCGGCGCTCGCAAACGCATCGGTGAAGAACGCGGCGTATTCCGCGATCGAACCATTGCCTACGAACCAGTGGAACTTACCAGTCGAGTCACCACAGACAAAGTTTCGGAAGCAAAACGTAAGCTGGAACAGCCGTTCTTCGAGAAAGATCATGTGGATGTCGCTATCGCGACCAACATGATTTCCGTTGGTCTCGATATTACCCGGCTCGGTTTGATGGTTTGCTTTGGTCAGCCCAAAACTAGCGCCGAATACATTCAGGCTACTAGCCGGGTGGGTCGCGATGACGCGAGGCCTGGCTTAGTCGTGACCATTCTGAATATCCACCGACCACGAGACCGCTCCCATTACGAGCGTTTTACAGCATTTCATGAATCGTTTTACCGGAGCGTGGAAGCTACCAGCGTAACACCGTTTTCTCCCCGAGCGCTGGATCGCGGGTTGGCTGGAACTCTCATTTCTTTGGTCCGCCAAGGTCACCTGCCAATGACTGCACCGCGCGGAGCGTCAGAAATTCTAAAGGAAATGCCAAAACTCGCTTATGCCGTCGAACAATTGGCTGATCGAGCGTTGGAAACGCATCAGAATAGCTCATCCGACGAAGCTGACCATTTGCGAAAAGTGGTTGAGGAGCGGGCCAAGGACCTGCTGGATGAATGGAATGCAATTGCCAAGGACCTGCGTGATGCCGGTGGAGCCTTACAGTACCAAACCGAACAAGGTGGCGCTCAGCGGCTGTTGTATGAGTTTTTGAACCCTGAGTTGAAGCAGCTACCACCCAAACACAAGAAGTTTCGAGCTAACCGCTCCATGCGTGATGTCGAGCCAAGCGTCAACCTCTGGTTACGTACCATCGATGGAATCGAAATCGAGCCCGAGGAGGAAGAACTATGAATCGACGTCGCGGGAAACGCGCCCATGGTCAAATACGTCAAAGTCAGTTGATTACCAGCTTTGGCCCAGGTGCAATGATGGACCTGCCGAATCACTCGGTCTTGATTGCAGGGCTTGATGCCTGGTCGACTGGGGGCGAAGAGATTCTGGAGCCCCGACTGGTCGACAAGCTGAAAACTCTCTTCGAACCTCAGCTCACAAGCTTGCGACTTGTATCCCCACCGCCTGATCCCGATGATCCGACTGCGCCGCAAACGGGCATCACCGCTTGGCAGTTTCCAGAGTGGTTCATTACTCAGGACGTTGACGCGGATGAGAGTTCTGGCACTCGCCGCGCGCGAATGCTGGTCCATCGATCAAGACTGACGAAAGGCAAATTCATTGACGACAACAAAAAGAAGCGTTCTGTTGTCCCTGTTCGATTCGTACGTGCGTGCAAGAACGGCCATATTGGCGATATCGACTGGTATGCGTTTACCCATGGAACAGATTCCGCTTGTCGCCGACAACTTTGGATCGAGGAACGTGGTACGAGTGGTGACCTCTCTGAGGTGTACGTTCGCTGCGACTGCGGCAATGCTGAACGAAGCATGGCTCAGGCCGCACAGTCTCGGGAACTGCTAGGACATTGCGACGGAAGAAGACCCTGGCTCGGAGCATATGCAAACGAATCTTGCGGAGAAATGAATCGATTACTGATTCGTACCGCCAGTAACGCTTACTTTCCTCAACTGATGAGCGTTATTTCCCTTCCCGATCGCAACGAGGATCTTCGGGAAGCGGTCGAATCCGTTTGGGACTTTGTCGAGGTCGCAGAAGGCCCCGATGAGATCGCGGCAGAGCGAAAGAAGGCGAAGGTCAACAAAGCGTTGGACGGCTATACCGATGATGAAGTGTTTGCTGAGATCAAAGTCCGTCGCGGGCAATCATTTGAGCAGCAGAAGTCGGTCAAGCAGGCCGAGATGGAAACTCTGATCGCCAGCAAAGACACTTTGGGTGAGGATAAGCCTGACGGCAACTTCTTTGCTCGATCTTTACCAAAGTCACAGTGGGATAAGTTTCCTTGGATGGATGGAATTGAGCGAGTCGTACTGGTTCACCGACTGCGCGAAGTTGTGGCACAGGTCGGCTTCACTCGTTTTGAGGCGATATCGCCCGACATCGATGGCGAACTGGAGATTGGCGTTCGTCGAGCAATGTTGGCACGCGAAATCACTTGGTTGCCTGCCATTGAAAACCGTGGCGAAGGCATTTTCATCCAGCTCAAGAAGGCCACTGTTGAACAGTGGCTCGATCGCCCCGAAGTGAAAGCGCGTGGCGAAACACTGCTTCGTGGTTATGAAACATGGGCTGTGGAGCACAAGGAATCCGCTCGGAAGTTCCCAGGCTTAAGCTACTTAATGCTGCATTCGCTATCGCACTTGCTGATTACGGCTGTCGCTCTGGAATGTGGCTATCCGGCCAGCTCGATTCGTGAGCGCATCTATTCCATCCCAAGTGTTGGTTATGGCCTCTTGTTGTTTACCGGCACCAGCGATGCTGAAGGGACGCTTGGTGGATTAATTCAAGTTGGGCGTCGCATTCACGAACATTTGAGAAATGCTCTGGAGATGGGATTTCTGTGCTCGAACGATCCGGTTTGTGCACAGCATGAACCAACCAATGCACATGAACGCAGATTCCTTCACGGCGCTGCATGCCACGGGTGTGTTCTGATTTCCGAAACGTCCTGTGAACAGCACAATGAGTATCTCGACCGAGCGTTGGTTGTTCCCACGGTCGATAATTTGGGAACTGAGTTTTTCAAGCTGGACTAACCATGACACCTGCATTGATTGGACTCAGTACCAATGACATTCAAACGCTGATCTCCGCGATTAGCAGTGGAAGGCTCGCAGCGCCCTTTTCCGAATTGCAGCTTTCTCGCGTGCTTCCGAAGCCGCTGTGTCACTATGTTGCAACTGACCTGCAAGCGTTGAGCACCAAGGGATTCACGCCGAACCAAATTGCTGACGTACTTTGCTTGATTCGCGATGATCGCAATTCGAGGGACGCTCGTGAACCGGCGATTGACTTAGTGACCTCTGGTCCCGAAGCTGACGGTGTTTCCAATCGAGATACTGCGGTCGTCGTCGACGAGATGTTCAAGCACGCGGAAAACTCGGTTCTGGTGGTTGGATATGCGGTTTATCAAGGCCAAAAGGTTTTCGAGTCATTGGCCAACCGAATGGCGGAACGCCCTGATTTGGATGTTGTTTTCTTCCTGGATATTCCACGAAACAAAGGTGAGGATACCAAGCAAGAAATTGTCGTCTCTCGGTACGTAACCCGGTTCAAGGAGAAGCAGTGGCCCGCTGGAAAGCGATTGCCGAGTGTCTTTTATGACCCCCGTTCATCGGCAGATGTTGAAGTTATCCGTTCATCGTTGCACGCTAAGTGCATTATCGTTGATCGCAAGCAGGTCTTTGTATCATCCGCCAATTTCACAGAAGCCGGACAACAGCGTAACATTGAGGTCGGCCTGCGTATCGATTCTCCCTGGTTGGCCGAGCGGCTTGCACGGCACTTTGAAATGCTTAGAGAAAAACAGCTTGTACAAAAAGCGGTATAGACCCCATAGCAGATGCCTCAACCAAAAAGGGGCCTAGAAGTCTTGCAGTTTGTGAGAACGGTCTGACAATCTTTCTACGCAACGGTAGTACCTCTGTAGGTAGCGGCTTGCGCCCAAGCCCCTTGCGGACCCGATTTACCTCACGAAGCATGATGAGCATCTGCCTACGAATCGGAGCGTATGGGGCAATCGGAAGGTTATAGAACGCCAGGGCGAGTTTCTTCGCGGAGTCGCGAAGTGCTCGCTCGGAAAACCAAGCTCGAAGCTCAAGATACTGCTGCCGGTCAATGGCCACGTGTGAATGCCACTTGTCATCGCGGCTGCCATCTTTCTTTCGACCACCACGACGATAACTGATCGAGTATCCAGCGTAGCGAATGGGGGTGCGCCGAATATCGCGAATGCGGTTGGACTCCTCTTTGAAAAACTTGTGCTCTCCCTTCGTAGCAAGAATGACAAACGTCGATTCATGACGAATGTATTGGAGGTTTGCCCTGCCCGCCTTCTTGCGTCTTGCCCGAGTTGATTCAGAAACGGCAATGCCGTACTTCTCAATCAACTTGGTATCAATTGCTTTAGGGTCTTTGCCAGGCGGCACTTTTCCAAGCACATAGAACCAATATCCATGCCGCAAGTAGGAGCAGGCTAGCTGCTGGACAAAGCCGTCAACCGAAGTCGCTTCCGCTCGATATCCCATCACATTCAAAGATCAAAATGGGAAGCTTGTTCAATGGCACAAGCTTCCTTAAGAAAGCCATAAACGCTCAAAGTAACGGGTGCCGGAAGGCTAAGGCAGTTTGGCTTCGGTTAACACTCGCGTGCCCAAGCCCAAACTACATTCTTAGAATTGAGCAACGCCAATTCATAGAACCCTTCAAGCAAAGAACCTATCGACAGCAACGCTGGAGTCCACACGCACCCCGAGCTACTGCCGCAGATTCGCCGCCACAGCAGACCAGTGCTCCCGCACCAGCCTGCTGTAACCGCTTGCGCCCGTCCAAGGACGGCTAGTTACATCCCTGCAACTAACCGCACAGAACACCAACAGCTTCATATTGCCCGTCAGCCCTTTCGTCGTGACTAGTGTTGCTCAGCACCACCTGTTGCAACATCAACGACCCTTCCACTGCCCTGCAGAAGCATCGCTTAGGGCCACATCCAAGCTCCCGCCTGGAATGGCTCCTAACTCCTAATCAGGCCACACTCCCACTCTACGGCGTTTCAATCACCTGGATGACTCAGTTCCAGGCACCGGTAACCAACCGGCTGCCGCAGAGCTTCCTGCGTTAGTCATTCTCTTCACCTTGCGATTCACGTCGCTATCCCGCTTTAACGGGAGGAACGTTGGCCGTACATTCAGTTCGCCAGAACCAATGCAGTTTGCATCGCAGGCAAAGCCTACGATGATTTCAGGGGACCGAACGTAGAAGCATCCCCTTACCCATCGACCAAGGTCTTTCACTGTTTGGCATCGTCTGCCGCAAGGTTCACCGGCAAGCCCATTAAGGCCTTTCATGGTTGAGCTATTCGTGGCCGCGGGATTTGCCCGCAGTCCCCGGAGTAAGCCAACTCCGGTTCGTGCTGTTGCCAGCATCGAAACTCCCCACGCCGGACAAGTTGTACGAGGTGCATGCCCCCTTACCCCTTGTACAGGATTACGTCGTTTCATTTGAAACACCTCACCTGCTTTGAGTAATGACGGCCCAACTAAATCCCTACCAAGAAACGTAGTCGGGTATTTCCGCATCGCCCTCGCCCAAGGACTAGCCTTGAAGCAATTCATCAACTCACCATCGGATCGAATCGTCGGATTACTCGAATCGCGACTAGCTAAGAAACACAGTTAGCTAGTCAACAACATCGGATTACTCGACGAAGCCTCCGTCGAACCGGACAAGCACCTCTCGATGCATCCGGCTCTACGGGCCAGCTACGCAGCAGGTGGTTAACTCCTGCTCCCTTAGACCAAGTGGTGAGCCTGGCTTTACCGGGTGTAGCTGTCTGTTCATGTCTGTCATGCCTATCACCACTTGCAGAACTGAATTTGCAGGCTGCTTGCAGCAACGCGTTTGACGTAATCAACAGCTGCGACAAAAGGGATCCGCTCCCAAGGTCGCTAACCATTCGACATAACATCCTGAGCCGGGGGCGCAAGCCTAAAAAGGCAGCTAAATCAGAGGCTTGAAGTAAGTTTTAGGTGCTGCTGAGCGCTACTATGCATTGGCCGCAGGGTGGCAACAGCCAAAGTGGACGTGAGATTTTTTCGTAAGCGATGAAGTGAACGAGTAGGGGACTTGCCTGTGGATAACTTGCTTGGGGCTGGTGTCGCAAGTGTCGCATTTTTTACGAGCTGATGCGTGTCGCAGGTGTCGCAATTCACAGGTTTAGGCGTGTCGGAGGTGTCGCACTTTTTTGCCACCGCGACGACCTTTGCCCAATCTAAACTCCTGAAAGCACTGGGGAATCCGCGATAAGTGAAAGGGAAGAGAGCTTGCCTCCAAAGTACTTGTACAAGAGTACCTGTACAGACAAATGAATTTGCTTGTACGGTTTAGATGTTTCGAATTGGGATTGGGTGTTAGGCAAGGCTACCTTTTAGCACATCGCCAAGCCGAACGACTTTGCTTGATGAAGCTCTGCCTTCTGGCTCATCAACAGCACCACCAAAGAGTTCCGTGCGAATCTTTGCAAATAGCTTCTCGCTTTCAGCGGTCATCTCATACTTTTGGTTCTCAACGCGTTTAAGCTCTTGCCACCAGTCGGGAGCGGTTCGGCCTCCAGTGGAAGCTTTAGTCACTGAGTCGACGAGATAGGCCATAGGGGACTTGTGGAAGAACACATTTCCAAAGCGCTCTTGGGCTGCCTGAGTGATATCAATCCATTCAGAAAGAACGCGGGTAGGGAAGCGACGGATTAGTCTTGCTGCTCCTGACTCATCAAACCCGAGTTGTTGCAGGCTTTCAAACAGCGGTGAGTCCTCGGGGCTTGGCACGTAGTTACGTGCTTGCTTCTGGGCGAAGTAGGGGCCACGCTTGAGGCGAACAAAGTACTTACCTGGTGAAGTCTTAAAGATGTCCGTATCAGCCAGCACATGAAGCTCTTCAAGCTTCTTTAGGCACTTGCTGACCTTCACCTTCATATCGCGAGTGGAGAGCGTTGAGCTGCTTCCAAGCAGATTCACGGCTACATGCTCAAGTCGCAGCGCTTTTAGCTCTGAGCGTCGCGAAAGGACCTTGGAGACGAACAAAAACAGCCGCCTGCTGGCAGTATCCAGTTCTCTATAGACCGCCAAATCAAATCGAAAGTGCCCAGCTGCTGCTTTTACCATCTCAAAGAAGATTGGGTCCCAGGAGATTCGCCAGGCCCGGCTGGACTTCAGGTCTACTGGGAGGCTGTAACTAAAGAACTTGAAGCTTACTCGGCGATGTTCTTCGCGAACTGGGTCATAGAAGCCATCGTTTAAGTAGGTCACCGTTGAGAGTCGCTTAATGGCTTCTGCAAATTGCTGATACTGCCGACCACCACGCTTGGTGTTTTGATTAATGATTCCAAGTTGGCGCAAGAACCAGTGCGGAGTTGCAAACAACTCCGGCTGAGGTTCTGGTTGCAGCATAGTCAGAGCAAGCAGCCCCCAGAGGTAGAGCTCATCAGAGGCGGACAACCCAAGTGGACAGAACACACGAGCCAGGGCGGTTCTTCGGTCTTTGCCGGAGTAGTAGAAATACTCAGCATCGTAGACCAAGTTGTCGACTAGAGAACTGCGAGAATCGAGAGGGCAGAGAGCATGCTCAACCAGGGATAGCTGACCGACACCGGTACTGCGTTGAGTCTTTCGAATTGCTTTGGCCATGAACCCCGCTGATGTACTTTAATCCAGTTAAAGGAAGTAGCATCATTGAGGTGATTGCGAAACCTTTTTCGCTTGGGCCTTTGCGAGTAAACGCACCGAGAATCTGAGCCATATCAGTACCTTGTACAAAATTGCCGTTGGCAATGACATGGCTATTCAGGTTCGTCCGATGCTCGGGTTTGTTTATCTGATCGGGCCTCAATTGACTCACGAGTCGCCAAGCGAAACAAGAACACAGCGAAGCAAAGATACAGAGCAGTGGTGCGTACGGATGTTGTCTCGAAAGATCCAGAAACGAGGAGTGATGCGGAGGTGCAAAGGATAAACACCAATGCAGCTGATTTTGCTCTAGCCCAAGCCAAGCTGTATAGCGACAACTAGATTTGCCGGGTGACGCCAACTAGAAGTTCCGTTTTGGGTAAGCGGTTGGAGTTGGTTTGGGGCTTGTGTGCAGGTTGGGCAGAGTCTGCTGACGACAATTAGAATTACCGGTTTTGATTTACT